>JAZKFR010000116.1:0-5429 GCA_040386295.1 Pseudomonadota bacterium
CGAAGGTGTACATCGGATAAACACACCAGCGATCAGCGCTGCGGTGGTGCGTGGCATGGCGAATACGGTAGATTGCCGGGTCGCGTAGGTTGATATTCGGCGAAGCCATGTCGATCTTGGCACGAACGATATGCGTGCCATCCGCGAATTCCCCCGCCTGCATGCGGCGGAATAAATCAAGATTTTCTGTCACCGTCCGTTGCCGATAAGGACTGTCAGTGCCAGCTTGGGTCAAAGTGCCTCGGTTGGCGCGCATCGCCTCTGCACTTTGGCTATCGACGTACGCGTGGCCAGCGTGCAGTAGATATTCTGCGCAGAGGAGCATCAGCGGGAAGTAATCCGAGGCGTAATAAAGATTGTTTTCGCTTTGATCTGCCCAGGAGAAACCTAGCCATTGGACAGAGTCAATAATCGAATCGACATATTCCTGCGCTTCTTTCTCTGGATTGGTGTCATCAAAGCGTAGATGGCAGCGTCCTGCGTACTCACGTGCTAGACCGAAATTGAGGCAAATCGATTTTGCGTGACCGAAGTGCAAATAGCCGTTTGGTTCGGGCGGGAAACGGGTGCGAATTTTCGCTTTGTCCAATTCGGCGCGCTCGATTTCAGAGGGTTCTTGCTTGGCTAAAGCAGGATAGCCAGACCATGTTCTATTCTTGTATTTCTCGTTTCTTAAGTCTGCTTCAACGAGATGACGAATGAAATTAGATGCTTGGGTCGGTGCCTCAGTCGTCCGTTCATTGCTCTGTTTTGATTGATTTTTGGCCTGATTGTTCGGGGGTGTTGTTTGCGGTTGACTCATAAAATTCCTCGGGCTGAAAGGCAAAAACACGGCGCATAGAGCAAGCAAACGCGTGTTTAGAACAGGCTAAATCGGCAACTGCGAATCTGCTCGCATCATTTTCAGGGCACGCTACACGCTCGCTGGACGTGATCGGTTTGGTAGGAGCGCTATCCTGTGCGCATTTTACCCGGCGATCGGGCAAACACCGTAAAATTCCGCTTTTAAGTGTCCGTCGCCCCGTGCGTAATTGCCTCTCTCTGCATGGAATTTCGGTGTTCATTACCCTATTGTTTTTTGTGTACAGGCGTCTACTACGCTCATGCTGAAGGGGCGGGCCGAGGGCATCAACGTAGGATCATCAGAGCTTAAGATTGAGGACAAAATGAATTTTCTGAGTTTGTTTGCGATCGGCAGCGGCGCTGCTTTGGGCGCTTATTCGCGCTGGCTGCTTTCTTTGCTACTCAATCCCTTAGTCCTGGCCGTACCTTTGGGCACCTTAGCCGCTAATTTGCTAGGTGGGTACTTGGTTGGCGTCGCTTTAGGTTTGTTTGAGCAATATACGCAATTGCCTGATGCCTTAAAGCTGTTTGTAATTACCGGTTTTTTAGGTGGGCTAACGACTTTCTCAAGCTTTTCGGGTGAGGTGATGGTGCATCTGTTGGCTCAGCAATATGTCTGGGCGTTCGCCCTGATTGGCTTACACGTGTGTGGCTCTTTATTGCTGACTTGCTTGGGCTTGCTCAGCGTTAGTGGTTTAGCGCGTTTTGGCGGCTAGCAAATGAAGTTAACCCAGGGAATGGGCACAGTGAAATTAACCCAAGCTATTTATTGGCAACAAGCCTCGCAAGCCTTGGCGCAAGTCGATCAGGTGATGGCGAGTTTAGTCGCGCAACATAGCGAGCATTCTTTAGTCTCGCGCGGCACGCCTTTTGTTACCTTAATGCGCTCCATCGTTGGCCAGCAAATTTCAGTTAAAGCGGCTGATAGTGTTTGGGCCAAGCTCATGCTTGCTCTGCCTGAGATGACGCCTGCACAAGTTATTGTCAGTGCAATAGAACCCTTACGTGCTTGCGGCCTTTCAGCGCGCAAAATTAGCTATCTCCAGGATCTGGCGCGGCATTTTCAGGAGGGCGTGCTGAGTGGGCAAACTTGGCATGGGATGGGCGATGCAGAAATTGTCAGCGCACTCACTGCGGTCAAGGGCATAGGCGTGTGGACCGCCGAAATGTTTTTAATTTTCAGTGAATTACGCCCGGATGTTTTTCCTCTTGACGATATTGGTTTGCAAAAAGCGGTTGCTCTGCACTACCTGCAAGGCGAGCGGCCAAGCCGTCAGCGTTTGCTTGAGCTCGGCGAACGCTGGCGTCCGTGGCGTTCTGTCGCCACTTGGTATCTCTGGCGCAGCCTTGATCCTGTGGCGGTAGCTTATTAATTTCAGTGCTGGCTCAAAGCGCCAACAGGTCTGAGTGCAGCTTTATTGGCGTTTGATTGTGCAGAAACTTGCCAGTGAATTTTGTCTCTGGCAGTGTGTGCCGTCTGGGCTCTTCGCTTTTGCCGTAAAGTCTAGTTAGTCAATAGGATGGCTTGATCCAGTACTGCTGCAGGATTTTGATTTTTTGCTATCAAATCGGAGTTTGTGTAAAGGGGTTGTGCATGCTTGAACAAAAACTGATTGTCAATAGACTCATCAATTTATCCTTAATAAACAAGCCTGTACTGCCATACACTCATGGGTCGTTTGTGACCGTGGCTACGCAAAATTACCATTTGTGTGAATCAACCGGGTTCCACACCAAATCAAGCTTGATCCAAGCAGGGACTCATCCTAAATCACATAGAAATTTCAGATGGCTGCCTTGGCTACCGGGCGCAATCAGCGAAACTACTTTGCAAGAAATGGATGTTCTTACCGGCCCAATGAGCGGGTGTTGGCTGGTTAAATACCGGAACCCAAACGGTGTTTTGTGCGTTGGGCACCTTGGAACCGACATTGCCAACCCGCTATCTACCCAAGCCGTCAATAACACTTGGAATAATTTTGCGCGCTCGAACCCAAGTGCTGTTGTCGGTGGTTTTAATCCTTTGCGTCACTGGGAGGGTGAGTTTCCTGTGCGGCGTAGCAACGAGCCTGCTACCCACCCAAAAATTTTCGGCTTGTTTACAACGAGCAATACGTACTATGTTGTGGTCGCCTACCCGCAAGTAAACCCGATAACGATGTTGCGAATAGCGGGTGTGCAACAGGTTAAATCGTCCCTTATGTCTAGGCTTCAGCATATTGATTTGCCTGGAGTTTAATTTCGATTCGCGTCAAAACGGACGCTCTAAAAAGCGAAGTTTCCCCGCCTTTTTTGCTGCGCAAGAGCCTTTCGGTTGGCGATACCACGCAATGCGTGCCTACTTGGGACAGTGAGTTGGCTGCCAGATGAGCCGTATGGCAGGGATAAGAGTTGATTCTGAGAAGTGTCCTGAGGAATAAAGCCGCGAACGCTATGATTGCACCGAGCCGTCTCGTCGGGTTAGCATGGGGGCGCAGTATTTACCTTTTTAGGAGACCCTTGATGTTTATACGTACCCTGTTGGCTAGTTTGTTTTTCCTGGGCTTCTCTGCTGCGGCGTGCGCCGAGGGGATTGTTCCTACGGTCAGTCGTGATCCGCAATTTGACGCGGCGGTCGCGGCTATTCAGGTAGAGCATTATGACGAAGCGATCAAATTACTCGACGCCTACGTTTTACGTGTGCCTAATGATGCTGATGCTTGGAACTGGTTGGGTTTCTCTAGCCGCAAATCAGGTAAGTTGGCGCAGGCTTTTACCTATTACGAAAAAGCCCTAGCGATCAACCCCAAGCATAGAGGCGTACATGAATACATGGGCGAGGCTTATTTGACCGCTAATAATTTGGCGAAAGCCGAAGAGCATTTAAAGTTTCTGAGCGAGGATTGTATTTTGCCTTGCCAGCAATACACTAAGCTCAAAAATGCCATCGCTGAGTACAAAGCCAAGCGTTGAACTAGCCATGTGCTGAGGTGAGTAGCATTTTTAGCGCTTGATAAACCCGTTCAACCGGCAAGGCAGTCAGACAATCGCTGACCTTGCCGCCACCGCAACCATCAATCCCGCAAGGCCGACAGGAATGCACCTCGCTGCTGACAATGCGGTGAGCGACGCCCCAAGGCCCCCACTCTTGATCACCCGATGGGCCAAATAGGGCGACCGTAGGTGTGCCCATCGCGGCTGCAATGTGCATGGGGGCTGAGTCAACGCCGAGAAAAACATGCGCACGTGCGGTAAGCGCCGCGAGTTCTTTGAGCGAAAGTTGTCCAGCAAAGCTAATTGCTGGTTGGCTTAATTGCGCCTGAATACGCTCGATCATTAACATTTCAGCAGCATCTGGCGCGGCGCTTAGGACGACGACATAAGCTTCTGCATGGAGTCGATTGATCAATGCGGCCATCTGTTCGCTCGGCCAACATTTGAAATGCCAACGTGACGCCGGGTGAATGTGGATAAAGCCTTTCGTTGTTAAACCTTGCTCGCGTAATCGCATGATCATGCTGGCTTCGGCGGCTGATCCGGGCTGTAGCGTGAGTTGCCGTTCTTCGGGCGCTGGATAAATACCGATGCGGCGCAGTGCATCGAGATTACGTTCGACCGTGTGTCGTCTTGCGTTTAAAGGTTTGCTGTACAGATGGCTAAAACTGTTGCGCCAAAACCCTCCGCGCTTAGACAGGTCAGGCGCTACCGACCAGTTGGCGCGACAAAGTCGAGTCAGCCAGGCGCCGCGTGGATGCTCGGTCAAGTGCACGATGAGTTGGTAATTGCGCGCACGCAAACTACGCAAAAGCTGCCATTCCGCGTTCGCCTGCGACAGAATGCCGCTTTTTTTCCAATTTCGGTCGATCGTGTGCAGTTGCTCAATGGCTGGGTGCAAGCTCAACATCTCGGCTGTGTCAGCATAAACCAGAGCGTCAATTTCAAGCCTGGGCGCGTGTTTCTTGAGTGCTGAAAAAACCGGCGTACTCAGCAGAACATCGCCGTGATGGCGTAGTTTGATGACCAACGCACGTTTTATTTGAGCGAACGGAACTGGGTCTTTGAGCATGACAAATTTCTTGGCGAATAAGGCAGGGAGTGTGGTGGGCTGAGCAAGAATTGCACGGTTCACTGTCCACGTGCACAGCCTGGCCTTATCGTGTGGGCAGATATTTAAGCGGATCTACGGGTTTGCCTTGGTAGCGAACTTCAAAGTGAAGTTTGACTTGCTCGCTATCAGTATTCCCCATTTCTGCAATTTTCTGGCCTTTGCTGATGAGTTGCCCCTCTTTTACCAGCATGTTCTGATTGTGCGCATAGGCCGTCAGAAAGGCATTTTTATGTTTAATAATGAGTAACTTGCCGTACCCGCGCAGACCTGTGCCGCTATATACAACCTTGCCTTCCGCTGCTGCAAGAACAGGTGTGCCGGCTTTACCGGCAATGTCAATTCCTTTATTACTCGCCTCATTGAATGTTGCGAGCAGTTTGCCGCTGGCTGGCCAACCCCAGCTTAGTTCATCATTTTCACCCGTTGTTTCTGGCTTGGACGCTGCCTTGGGCTTAAGCTCTGCAGTGCTCTGAGTCGCGGTATTGGTTACTTCTGTTGG
>JAZKFR010000117.1:0-10072 GCA_040386295.1 Pseudomonadota bacterium
CGTGTTGCCTGTCAAAATCTAGGCGAACGCTGGGTCGACATGGGCGGCAAAAACATAGGCCAGGGCTATACCCACTTCAGAGACTTTCTCGCCGAAATTGGCTCCTTTGAGTTCGAGTACTTTGGCTTAAACTCTGGACAGCAAGTGGGCAACAAGCTTGTCACCCTAAACAAAGACCGCTCCAGCCTGCATAACCTCTTTCAAGTGTCGCGCAGAATCGGTGTACGCGGCATTCATCATCTAATACGCGCGGCCTACTGTATTTACACAAACCGCGATCAGGGCTTTCTAAACACGCCGTTTTTCAACACGCTGTCAAAACATTACGACCAATACCCGCTATCGCATTATTTCAGCGCCAAAACGCATGATTTTCTACTGCGTACCCTCACGGTACGGATGAATGGTGCAGAGCCCGAGGAGTGCTATTTAGGCAATTTCGGCGCCAATTTAAATTTGCTCATGGACAACTACGAGCAACTCAAAAATGGAATGCACTCCTGGCTAGACGCCTTTGCGCATTGCTCTGAGCGAATCAAGGTACACACGGGGCGGCCAGTGCAGTCAATCTCGAACACAGCGCCCGGTTGGCTATTGAACGTGGCTGAGCAAACGCTTGAGTACGATGCGCTTGTTCTTGCCCTGCCGGCACAACAGGCCGCCGCTTTGCTGGAACCAGTTGCGTCACAGACTTCGACTTTGCTGCGCGAAATCAACTACTACCCTGTTGCCACCGCCGTTGTCGAGTACGAGAAAGACGTGTTCAACAGGCAAAATCGCGCCATGGTCTTTCCCGTCTCCTCGCCGCTGAGCAATGCCGGTGCTTATGGTTTGCGCGACCTCAATCTAGTCCGTTACACGTTTAGTGGCAGAGCAGCACGCGCTGCTTTCGCACAAGGGGCAGCAGAAACCGAACTCATAGCGCGGGCAGAGCAAGAGGTATCAGCTCACTTCAATATCTCAGGCAATCGAAGAATACGGCATGCTTATCGGCAGATCGCGCAGGGACTCTGCGCCTACTCTGCTTTTCATCATCAAAGATTACGGCAAATCCAAAACACCTTACCTGAGCAGCTATTTCTAACCGGCGATTATTGGCGTGGCGTTTCGATTGAAGCTTGCTTCAAGGCGGCCAACGAACAAGCACAGAAAACCATTGAGGCTCTAAACCACACATGACAAGCTTTAAAGCATTTTTCCAAGGCGCGCTACGCGAAGGAACGTGGATCTCCACCCACACCCTATTGACTGCTGCTGCGATCGGCACTTTTGGGCATGGTGGTTTTTATTTTTTGTTCAAGTACGTCTTCCACCTGCCTTACGAGAACCTGCTGTTAAGACTCACGGCAACCGCCTTGTGCGTTTTTCCCCTCCTGGCAAAAATGATCCCACGCTTGTCTATCGGCAGATGGATGCCGCTTTACTGGCATGCCATGTTGATCTTCGTATTGCCGTTTATTTTTACCTTCTACCTATTGAAAAACAATTTCCATGAGCTTTGGCTTTATTGGGAAATTTTCATGGTGTTCATCCTGATTCTCCACACACCCCATTGGTTGATGTTTCTCATCGACCTGCTAGCAGGCATCCTCGGCGCCCTGGTCTTGTTTGCGCTGACAGATTCGTTCGTCACTTTGAGCTTTAATTTCAATGTTCAGCTATACGCCATAGTCTTTTTATTCAGCATCATTGCCGGGCTTATTTTTCAGGCGAGCAACAAAAAATTATTGCAGGACACCGAACAGGCAATTCGCTTAGCAATGTCTGCACTAGCAGGATCGATTGCGCACGAAATGCGCAATCCCTTGGGGCAAGTCAAATACAGCCTAGACAATATCGAGAACGCACTACCCAACCCCAGCACAGAACAAATCAATCACCGACTCCCCGCACAGAACCTGGACAATCTTTACCAATGCCTATCGCAAGGACAATTGGCGATTAAACGCGGCTTGCAAGTGATCACGATGACTTTGGACGAAGTCAAGGGCAAAGCCTTAGACCCAGCTCAATTTAGCTACTTATCCGCTGAGCAAACGGTGCGTAAAGCAGTCGATGAATACGGTTACGAAACGGATGGAGAACGCAGAAAAGTCAGCGTTTCAGTGGTGCGTGACTTCACGCTGAGAGGCGATGAAACGGTGTTGATTTTTGTCTTGTTCAACCTGATAAAAAATGCCCTCTACTACTTCAAGACCAGACCTCGAGCGACGATCCAAATCAGCGTAGATACACAGGTGATTCGCGTGCGCGATACCGGCCCGGGGATCGCAGCAGAAACCCTAAGGCAGCTGTTTGCGTCTTTTATCTCGATCAACAAAAGCAACGGCACGGGGCTCGGTTTATCTTATTGCAAACGCAGTATGCAAGACTTTGGTGGAGACATCAGCTGTGCTTCTGTGGTCGATCAATTCACCGAATTCACCCTGTCGTTCCCGGCTATATCCAGCGCTGAACTGAGTCAATATCAAAATGCGATCCTCGAGAAAGGGAAAACCAGCTTCTCGGGAAAACGTTTCTTGGTTGTGGACGACATCGATGCAATACGCTACATCACAGCCCACCAACTAGACCATCTGGGTGCCGAAATTATTCAGGCACAAAATGGCCAAGAAGCGCTAGAAAAATTACAGGCAGCGCAATTTGATCTGATCTTGATGGATCTGAACATGCCGGTGCTCGATGGGTACGCTGCTGTCGAAAAAATCCGTGCTGGCGTGGTTCCCTCGCAGCAGCATATTCCGATTGTGGCGTTCACCACAGAAGCTGCTTTCGTCGCACAGGTTAAGACACAAAAAGTAGGCATCAATGGTTTCTTAAGCAAACCTTGCACCCAATTTGATTTGATTCTTGCTTTACAGCAGGTTTTAGCAGAGAGCGAAGATAAAATCGCATGGTCTGATTTGCCTTCTATTGCTGACTTGGCTGGCAAATCGGTTCTTGCCGTCGATGACGAAGCCCTGAACAGGCTGATACTCAAACGTTATCTGGGTCTCGCCAAGATGGTCGTGGTTGAGGCTGAGCATGGCGCTCAGGCTTTGGAACAGCTAGCACAAAAACAATTTGATTTGGTTTTGATGGACATGCAGATGCCAGGGCTTAGCGGGATCGACGCCACCAGGAAAATCCGCCAAACACCGAGCGCTTACCAACAGGTCAAGATCGTCATTCTCTCAGCCAATTTTGACGAAGCGAGCATGGAAGCGGCCTACACCGCAGGTGCCGACGAGTTCATGACCAAACCAATTGCTTTAGACCCACAGTATGAGCAAATACGCCGACTATTACACGGCGTCGGCACGCAACACAGCAAGCCGAATTCTCAGGCAGAGGCAGACATAGTCGCCAGCTCACCGCACGTCGCTAACGAGGAGAAAATGCAAGCAGCCGAGATCGCCTTGCTCAACCAACAGGTGTTAGGCACGCTCAAAGACTCCTTGCTTCTGGACGAGGTGCTGACTTTATTTGAGCGCCAATCGGCGCAGTGGATGCGCCTGCTGGAGCAAAGCTTGGCGGCGCAAAATATCAGCCAGGCGAATCAAGTTTTGCACGCTTACAAAGGCGCCTGCGGCAGCGTCGGAGCGCAAGCCTTACACGAAGCAATCCGCCATGCTTACCAAATGACACAACGAGGCTCTTGGCCACAAGAGCTTGCGTGGTTTGCGACGATGAAAACACTGCATACGCAAACACTACAAGCCTTACAACAATATAAATCCAGTTAGCTGCTAGGCACGCACAGCATCAACACAGGACAGAGCACGCTCAAATTTTTTGGCTTGTTTGTCGATGATGTGCATGGTTCTTTCTCTCACCGCCGCATACTCTTGTGCTGAAAAAAAGGCTTGCCCTGATACCACGGCTTCGGCACACAGCCTTCCCTTCTGAAAAATTTGAGAAATGACAAGCGCCAAGGCCTCTTTGCCCTGGCGCTGTGCGTCAAAAGCAGGAAAGACTCGAATCAAGACAGGGTAGCCGTGGTCAACATAGCTAAAAAACCCTATATCAAACGAAAGCAAAGCTAAGCTCCCCTCAACCGGTAGACCCTCCTGATGCACGGCCGCAATAGAGGCTTGGCGCAAGCCCTCCATGAGCAATACACCTTGCACATGATCAGATTCATGGTCAAACCTAAACTCTTCGCTGCGCTCGAACATATTGAACCAATAGAGATTGCCCGTTTTGAACGGGGTCGAAACCAATACATTTTCAATTTTTCTTTTGTGCACAAGCGTTTTTGAAATCGCTGGCGGCAGTGCGTCTGCGCTGGTCAAAGCCAGATGGGAGCGCGTCAGCCAATCAAAATAGGGTGGAAAACTGCGCAGAGATAAACAAACCCCGTTAGCAAAATCTGACAAACCATCTTTTTTCAGCAAAGGCATGTCAATCAGTTCGTCCAAGGACGCAAAGCTAGACAGCATCTGCTCAGGATAAACACTCACCTCACATTTCTCGGCAAGAAACGCTTTGTAATTGCGTAAGGACTCCAGATCGTTCACGTAGATCGTATCTGCTTCTTTTTGCGTTACAGGTTCGCCAGATAGGTTGAGCACCAAACTCAGCTCAGTCTTTTCTTGCGTGTGAGCAGTTGAAAGTCCTGCTCTCGTCGAATCAACAAGGTCGAGCTTATTTAATGAAACGCCAAGCAGAGGCTGTAATGGCTGCAGTGCTTGCTGCTTGCTTACTTGGCGTTTATTGATGGGGTCTTTCTCAAACGGAAGACCCACGTTAGCAATCTCACGGGGGGATGCGCTGCTTATTGACGTTTGTAGCATTTCCACTCTCCAAAAAATACGAGGATGAGGCACCTTGCTGGACAAACAATCAACCGAATGCCCGGCAATCCCCCCTTTTGTGATTGGCCGCAAAAGTAGAGGTTATATGGCTAACGCCAATTTTTACTGCAAGTTAATAGCAACCAAGCGAATACTCAGTCGCCCGCAATTGTAAATCCGCAAGCAGTGACTTGCACATTCTTGTCATTGCGCCAACGAATTTACTGAAATAGACGGGGGTAATTCAAAACACTTCGCTGCAAGCCAAGGCTAGAGAAGCACGGGAATAAATTGCCGACGGCATAGGCATCCCGTATAATCAGCGGGTTTGCAAAAAACTCGGTGAGCAGCGCCTTAGCCGCTCCTTCACTGCTTCCGTACAAGCCAAAACCAGCAGCAAAGACCCGAGCCACCCAGCCACAAAACCAATAGGAGTTTCTCGTGCCTTTGTTACCGCCCTTCCCACCCGCGATGCTCGCGCTAGCCGATGGCACGATTTTCCACGGTTACGCGATTGGCGCAGCCGGACAAGTCTGCGGCGAAGTTGTTTTCAACACCGCCATGACCGGATACCAAGAAATCCTCAGCGATCCCTCTTACTGCCGTCAAATCGTCACGCTCACCTACCCGCATATTGGCAACGTTGGTTGCAACCCTGAGGACTTCGAGTCGCGCGCAAATTATGCAGCGGGTCTCGTCATACGCGACCTACCCGTGCGCGCAGAAAGCTGGCGCGCGCAACAAACGCTGTCGGACTACCTGAAGCAACACGGCATCGTTGCCATCGCCGGTATCGACACGCGACAACTAACGCGCTTACTGAGCGAGAAAGGCGCGCAATCCGGTTGTATTAGCGCCAGCGCCGAGGCAAAAGCCGCCAAGCCGAACCCAGAAGAACAAGCACAAGCGATTGCTCAAGCCTTGGCGTTTCCGGGTTTAGCTGGAATGGATTTAGCCAAAGTCGTCAGCGTCGACACGCCCTATGTTTGGTCAGGTGGCGAATGGACTTTGCAAGCGACTTTGCAAGCTTATCGCCAAAACGCACAAGATTCCAGCCAACATTCTCTGGAGCAAAATACGAGCAAGGCAGAATTTCACGTCGTCGCCTACGACTTCGGGATCAAACACAACATCCTGCGCATGCTGATCAACCGTGGTTGCAAAGTGACTGTTGTACCAGCCCAAACCTCAGCCGCCGAAGTTCTACGCTACCAACCGGACGGTGTTTTTCTATCGAACGGCCCAGGCGACCCAGAGCCTTGCACCTACGCCATCGAAGCCATTCGCGAATTATTGGCCAAAGCAATTCCGCTTTACGGCATCTGCTTGGGGCATCAACTGCTCGCGCTAGCATCAGGTGCCAAGACTTTAAAAATGAAATTCGGGCATCACGGCGCGAACCACCCCGTGCAAGATTTGGCGACAAAACAAGTACTCATCACCAGTCAAAATCACGGCTTTGCGGTTGACCCAAATAGCTTGCCGAAGAATTTAGAAGCGACGCATATTTCCCTATTCGATGGTTCACTGCAAGGGATCGCCAGAACCGATGTGCCTGCATTCTCCTTCCAAGGTCACCCTGAAGCCAGCCCCGGCCCTAGCGATGCAGCCTATTTGTTTGATCGCTTTATCACCCTGATGCGCGCAGCGAAAGCAAGCCATGCCTAAACGTACCGACCTTAAAAGCATTCTCATTATCGGCGCTGGCCCGATTGTTATTGGCCAGGCCTGTGAGTTCGATTACTCCGGCGCACAAGCCTGCAAAGCCTTACGTGAAGAGGGTTATCGCGTCATTCTGGTGAACTCCAACCCAGCCACAATCATGACCGACCCCGAGATGGCCGATGTCACCTACATCGAACCGATCACCTGGAAAGTCGTCGAACAAATCATCGAAAAAGAACGCCCCGACGCGCTGCTACCGACCATGGGTGGACAAACCGCGCTCAACTGCGCGCTCGATTTATTCAAAAACGGCGTGCTTGAAAAATTCGGCGTCGAAATGATCGGCGCCTCGCGCGAAGCCATCGACAAAGCCGAAGACCGCGAAAAATTCAAAGCGGCGATGACCAAGATCGGCCTCGGTTCAGCGCGTTCGTCGGTTGCACATTCGATGGAAGAAGCACAACAGGTTCAAGCCATGATCGGTTTTCCAGCGATCATCCGCCCCTCCTTCACGATGGGTGGATCGGGCGGCGGCATCGCCTACAACCAAGAAGAATTCGTCGAAATCTGCAAACGCGGACTCGAAGCCAGCCCAACGCACGAGCTCTTGATTGAAGAGTCGCTGATCGGTTGGAAAGAATTTGAAATGGAAGTCGTGCGCGACAAAAAAGACAACTGCATCATCGTCTGCTCGATTGAAAACCTGGACCCGATGGGCGTGCACACCGGCGACTCGATCACCGTCGCACCCGCGCAAACCTTGACCGACAAGGAATATCAGATCATGCGCAACGCCTCGATCGCCGTCTTGCGCGAGATCGGCGTAGACACCGGCGGCTCGAACGTACAGTTCTCAATCTGCCCAGAAGACGGTCGCATGATCGTCATCGAAATGAATCCCCGCGTCTCGCGTTCTTCCGCCCTGGCGTCAAAAGCAACGGGCTTTCCGATTGCCAAAATCGCCGCCAAACTCGCCGTCGGTTACACGCTAGACGAGCTCGCCAACGACATCACCGGCGGCAAAACACCGGCGTCTTTTGAACCTTCAATCGACTACGTCGTCACCAAAGTCCCGCGCTTTGCTTTTGAAAAATTCCCGCAAGCCGACGCGCGTTTAACAACGCAAATGAAATCAGTCGGCGAAGTCATGGCGATTGGCCGCACCTTCCAAGAGTCTCTGCAAAAAGCGCTACGTGGGCTTGAAGTCGGCGTCGATGGCTTCGACGAAAAAAGCACTGACCGCGAACAAATCGAAGCCGAGCTTGCATCGCCCGGACCAGATCGTCTGTGGTACGTCGCGGATGCTTTTCGCGTTGGCTTAAGCCTAGAAGACATTCATCGCTTAACGCATATCGACCCATGGTTTTTAGCGCAGATCGAAGACCTCTATCGCAAAGCCGAATACGTTCGCAGCAAAACTCTGAGCGCGCTTTCGCGCGACGAAATGTGGCAATTAAAACGCGCTGGTTTTTCTGATAAACGCTTAGCGACGCTCCTCAAAATAACGCAAAGCGCCGTACGCGAACAACGCCAGCAGCTCGGTATCCGCCCCGTCTACAAACGCGTAGACACCTGCGCTGGCGAGTTTGCTACCGACACCGCATATCTGTACTCCACCTACGAAGAACATTGCGAATCAAAGCCCAGCAACAAGAAAAAAATCATGGTGCTCGGCGGTGGGCCAAACCGCATCGGCCAAGGCATTGAGTTCGACTACTGCTGCGTACACGCCGCGTTCGCACTGCGTGAAGACGGTTACGAAACGATCATGGTCAACTGCAACCCAGAAACCGTGTCTACCGATTACGACACCTCAGATCGCCTCTACTTCGAGCCCTTAACGCTAGAAGACGTTCTGGAAATCGTCGATCTCGAAAAACCCGTCGGCGTCATCGTCCAATACGGCGGCCAGACACCGCTCAAACTGGCGCGTGATTTAGCGGCCAATGGCGTACCCATCATCGGCACCAGCCCGGACATGATAGACGCCGCCGAAGACCGCGAGCGCTTCCAAAAACTGCTGACTGAACTCGGCCTCAAACAACCGCCGAACCGTACCGCGCGCACCGAAGCAGAGGCGCTGCGCCTGGCTGCTGAAATCGGCTATCCATTGGTCGTCCGCCCGTCTTACGTGCTCGGCGGTCGCGCCATGGAAATCGTCCATGAAGAACGCGACCTCGAACGCTATATGCGCGACGCAGTAAAAGTCTCGAACGACTCCCCCGTCCTGCTCGACCGCTTTCTCAACGACGCCTGCGAAGTCGACGTTGGCGCGCTCTCAGACGGTGTAGAAGTGATCATCGGCGGCGTCATGGAACATATCGAACAAGCCGGCGTGCACTCGGGCGATTCGGCATGTTCACTGCCGCCGTATTCGCTCTCAGCCGAAGTGCAGGACGAGCTGCGCCGACAAACCAAACTGATGGCCAAAGCACTCAAAGTCTGCGGCCTGATGAACGTGCAATTCGCCATTCAAAACGACGTTGTCTACGTACTCGAAGTCAATCCACGCGCCTCACGCACCGTACCCTTCGTTTCAAAAGCTACGGGTCGCCCGCTGGCCAAAATCGCCGCGCGCTGCATGGCAGGTCAATCCCTGGCCAGCCAAGGCATCACTGAAGAAATCATCCCTCCGTATTTCTCGGTCAAAGAAGCCGTTTTTCCCTTCGCCAAATTTCCCGGTGTAGACACCATTCTTGGCCCGGAAATGAAATCAACCGGCGAAGTCATGGGCGTCGGCATGAGCTTCGCCGAAGCCTTCATCAAAAGCCAAAAAGCCGCCAGCGTAAAACTGCCGAGCTCAGGCAAAGTCTTCATCAGCGTCAAACAATCCGACAAAGCCAAAGCCGTCGAACTCGCACGCGACCTGCACGCCGCAGGCTTTAGCATCATCGCCACACGCGGCACCGCCGCAGCGATTGAAGCCGCTGGCATCAGCGTCACGCCGATCAACAAAGTCGCTGAAGGCCGGCCGCACATCGTAGACATGATCAAGAACAAAGAAATCGCGCTGATCATCAACACCGTAGACGAAAAGCGCCAGGCGATTAACGACTCACGCTCAATCCGCACTTCAGGATTGGCCGCTCGCGTCACGATGTACACCACCATCTGGGGCGCCGAAGCCGCCGTCGTCGGCATCAAAAATCGCGGCGATCTGATGGTTTATTCGATACAAGAATTGCATGCGAAATTGATGTAATAGCGGCTCACCGTGCACAATTTTTTGTATTGTGCGTATCCACAAGCGTTGCTTGGTCGATTGCTTCGCGAATCCGCCCTACGAGACTAAAATCATCGGCAGTCATTATTTGAAATGAGGAATGTCATGGAAGTGAGAACCAGCGAAACGATTTCCATTGCCGACATCCAAAGTCGGACTGATGAGATTTTCGATCGAATTGAGCGCGGCGAACAGGATAAATACGTTGTGCTTAAGGACAATGAAATTGCGGCCGTTCTATTACCCGCTGATCGTTATCAAGCACTGCTAGACGAACTAGAAGATTTGCGTATCGACGCCATTGCGGCCGAACGTACGTCTAGCTTTGATCCAAGCACGGCGATACCGCTAGATGCACTGCTGGCAAAATACGACGTACCACGCGAAGGTAGTCATTAATGCCTTGGCG
>JAZKFR010000117.1:10082-14319 GCA_040386295.1 Pseudomonadota bacterium
GACAAGGATTTAGGCAGCTTGGGTACGGCAGAAACGCGTGTTGTGCTGGCTGTCATTCGTGACCGTATACGCGATGGCGAACCAGACAAATTGGGCAAAGCTTTAACTGGTCGCCTGGCTGGACATCGTCGCATTCGCACAGGCAGCACACGGATTGTCTATCGAGTGAATGCAGAAGCCATTGAAGTTTTAGTCGTCGCGGTGGGGCAACGCCGCGATTCCGAAGTTTATGCTGCGGCCGAGCGACGCGTTTAAACATCAATCCTTAAATCACCGCTAAAGCCAAATACGCGCATTAGTGATTCTGTTTCGGTAACCAACACAATGAACAAAGTCCCCCTCACCACTAACGGCGCAGAAAAACTTCGCGCTGAACTGCATCAACTGAAAACCGTCGAGCGCCCATCGGTAATCGCCGCAATTGCCGAAGCGCGCTCGCATGGCGATCTTTCAGAAAACGCCGAGTACGACGCAGCCAAAGAACGGCAAGGATTTGTCGAAGGGCGCATTCAAGAGATCGAAGGCAAGCTCTCAAACGCGCAGATCATCGACCCAAAAATGCTCGACGCCGATGGCCGTTGCGTTTTTGGCGCAACAGTAGACCTCGAAGACCAGGCCTCGAGCGCGCAAGTGAAGTATCAAATCGTTGGTGAAGACGAAGCCGACATCAAAGTTGGCAAGGTCTCGATCAACTCACCGATTGCCCGCGCACTGATCGGCAAATTCGCCGGCGACATCGCCGAAGTGCAAGCCCCCGGCGGCGTTCGCGCATACGAAGTTCTAGACGTGCGTTACGAATAAACAACATGCGCCGCTTCACTGAATCGCTCTACGCCATCAGCATCACCCTGTGGATTGGCGGCTTGTGGATCGTCGGATTCTTAGTCGCACCGACGCTCTTCAGCCAAGTACCCGAGCGCACGCTGGCGGGTATGTTGGCCGGCAAATTATTCAACGCCATGTCCTGGATCGGTTTGTCCTGCGCAACGTATCTGCTGCTGTTCACCCTGCTCAGACAAGGTGCCGCCGCCTGCAAAAGCAGCGTCTTCTGGCTAGTCTTCAGCCTGCTCGCGCTCACCGCACTCAGCCTGTTCGGCATCACCCCGATCATCGCTCAACTCAAGGCCGGCACTGTATCGCACGAATGGGTGACAGACCTCATGAGCAGCATCACACGCGACCGCTTCGCCGTTTGGCACGGCATTGCCAGCGTGCTTTATGTGTTGCAAAGCGTTTTGGGTTTACTGCTGGTGGTAACGACTGGCCGTCGGCAACGGTTTTAGAAATTTGCAAGGCGCAGCATCACTATGAGCACAGAGTCATGAATCATTCCAATTTGCATTAGAAACAGAACACGAAGATGAGTCGCAGACATTGCTGTAGCAAGGCAAGTCGAAGTCGACAATTTATCGGTTCTAATGCGAATTGGAATTAGCCATGAGTTGTCTGAGTTGACGCACTTGGATAGGGAACAAGTCGCTGGCCTACTCAATTTTGCCTATCTTTATCCCAGCACCTCAGCCGAAGCACGCAAGTCCATGTGCACGCAATGTGCACGCAGATCGTCGAGCAGGCTCGCAGATTCAACCCCAACGAAATTTTCAGTAATGCTGTAGACGCTAATTTACGCGAGCGGATCACTCATGCCGGTGATCAAGAACTTCTTAGACTTATTGATTCGCTGCCCGCACTCGTGAATAGCGACGATCAAGAGACGCAAGTTGCCACCACTGATCAGCCAAACAACCATGTGCCATATGGGACGATGACTCAACGCAAGCTGACCCTCCAGATAGTCAGTCCACACAAGCAGCCGAGCCAGACCATTCAACACAGTCGACTGAACCTGCAGCAGATCCGCTGCTCTCGCAAGGCACACAAGCTGATATTCACGGCACCACCGAGTCGCACCCATTCGAGACGCAGCCTTTTTAGTTTTCGTAGGGTGAGTGTGAACGCTCGGAGCGAAGCGACAATTCACGTCAGCGGCTCACCGTGAGCAATCGTTTGGGTTGTGCGCGTTCGCAAACGCTGCTCGTAAATTGCTACGCGAAGTCAACCACTCACCCTACGAGAATCCCCACGCAACTTGCGTCCAACACTTTCATTTGCACCCAATCTTGTGGCTAACTACCTGGCCGATTACGGGTGTGTGCGGGACGCGCTTATCGATGTACTCACTGCGCAAGCGCCACATCCCACGGAGCGACCTCACCAGCAAACCGTTCAGCAAGGAATGCCACGAGCAGACGCAAGGCCAGAGGTTGATGCTGACGCGAGAGATAGATGGCGTGAATGCCCAACTCCTGTGGTTCGTAATCTGGCAGCAAGCGAACCAGATGCGCCTGCCGCAAATCCTCACCCACGTAATAAGTCGGCAGCATGCCGATCCCCGCGCCTGACAGTACCGCCCGCCTGAGCACCGCTGTTTCGTTCGTGTGAAAACTCCAGCGTACCGGCACCTGAATCACCTGCCCAACATGCGAAAAGCGATACTGCTTACCGATGCCAAAGGCATGCGCAATGCAGCGATGACTCCGTAAATCGTGAAGCTGCTGTGGCGTACCGTGGCGCGCCAAATACACTGGTGATGCGCACAACACGGATCGGCAGCGAGCCAAGGGGCGGGCGATCATGGTCGGATCAAGCGAGTTCGTAATGCGCACAGCCAGATCGACACGCTCAGCGACCAAATCAGTTGCTTTATCGGAGACGGAGAGCACGATTTCCACCGCCTCATACAAATGCTGAAAATCCACCAAGGCTGCGGTCAGCTGTGCATCTGCAAATGAGCTGGCACTGGTCACGTGCAACACCCCCGCCGGCTCGCGATTGCTTGCTGCGGCAATGTGTTGAACATCCTCGGCAATGTCGAGCAATTGCCTGCACGACGGTAAAGCGGCCAATCCGGCATCCGTCAGGCTGATTTTTCTCGTCGTACGGTGCAAGAGCCGCGCGCCGAACCATGCCTCCACTGCCGCCAGGTAACGACTGACCATGGCGGCGGACATATCGAGACTTTCCGCTGCCTGAGTCAGGCTACCCCGATCAACCACTTCAACAAATACACGCAGCGCAGTCAGTCGATCCATCTACTCATTTCCTCGATCTGCGCAATAAACAATCAACCAATACGCGCTTTATAAACCACGACGCAAAAACTAAAGTCCGCTCCACAGCAATACTCATCGACTCAAGGAGATCACCATGTTCTATCCCGGCAAATTTGCACGCCTCTTCTTTCCCTTTCTAGCACTGAGCGTGGTCGCCATTTCTAGCGCTTCTGCACAAACCAGCGCAGCACTGAATGTGAAAGTTTACAACGCTGACCACAACAGTTTCCACGTCAATGCAGTCGTGATCAGCGGCAAGACCGAAGCAGTCGTGATCGACAGCGGTTTCACGCGCGCTGACGCCTTGCGCATTGCCGCCAACGTGCTCGACAGCGGGAAAACCCTCAAAACCATTTTCATCAGCAACGCCGACCCCGATTTCTACTTTGGCGCAGAAGTACTGGAATACATTTTTCCGCAAGCCCAGGTGCTAAGTTCCTCGGCCGTGCGTGAAAGAATCGAGACAAAATTAGCCAGCAAGCTCGCCTTTTGGTCGCAAAAAATGGGCGTCAACGCACCGCAACACCCCATCGTGCCTGAAGAGCTCAAGGGTACGACCCTGAGCGTCGATGGCGAAACCATAGAGCTTCGCGGCAGCAGCGGTGCGCTGGCGCATCGCCCTTACGTGTGGATTCCGTCCATTAGAACCATCGCCGGCAATATCGCCATTTTCAGCAATCTCCATGTGTGGACCGCTGATACTCAAAAGCCCAGCGAACGCAAAGCGTGGCTAGCTCAGCTGGACGAAATTGAAGCGCTAAAACCTGCCATGGTCGTACCCGGACATATGGCCGCAGGCAGCGCCTTGGACGTCAGTGCCGTGCGCTACACCCGCGATTACCTGCTGCGTTTTGATCTTGAGGCGGCCAAAGCCAAGGACAGTGCCGAACTGATCAAGCGCATGCAGCAGGCCTACCCGCAAGCCGGCTTAGCTATCGCACTGGATATCGGCGCCAAGGTCAACAAAGGTGAGATGAAGTGGTAGCCGCTACCGCCCATAAGCGCTAACTGAAGAGCGCCAGCCCGATTTTGTAGATACTCTGTTTCACCGTGAGCATTTTTCTCTATGGAACCATAGCGATCCAATTCCTCCGTCATTCCCGCGCAGGCGGGAATCCATAGCG
>JAZKFR010000118.1:0-6102 GCA_040386295.1 Pseudomonadota bacterium
AAGAAAGAGAAAACGCCGGGCTAGAAATTTCTAGCCCGGCGTTTTCTCTTTCTTACGCCCCGCTCATTAACTGAGATAAGGCAAAAATGCCAAGAAGCTACAAGCTAGAACTACTAGTGGCGCGCTCTAAGGCAGCGTTGTCGATTTTAATTTTGTAGCGCGTGCGCAAAGCGCTTAAATACGCTGAGAAATCCTGCTGAGCGACAACGCCACTGTAATCACGCATGACTAAACGACGCAGCCGGTCGTCCGACGATTTGGGTTGAATAAGCTGGCTAATTTTATAAATCGAGTAAGTGCCATCGTCTGCCTGTACGCCAACGAAAGCAGGAAGTTTTGCTGTTTTCTCTTTAAAAATAGCTTGTGAAGCGGCTGGGGATAAATGACTGCGCAGTCGAGAAATTTTTTCGCTTGCGCCCCAAAGCAGCTTATCGTTTTGCCCATTTTTCAACTCAGCAAGCTGTTTCTCGCCAGATTTTTTAGCCAAAGCAGCAGCCTCTTGCGTACGCAAAAGTGCTTCTATTTGTGGCGTAACTTCGCGCAATGGACGCAACGAAGCAGGTTTGTATTCGCTTATGCGTGCTGCCAATAAAGTATTAGGCGCAATCTCTAACGCTTCTGTGTTCCGCTTGTTTTTACGCGTATCTTCAGAAAACAAGGCTGAAAGCACTTTTTCATTAGCCATAAAACCCAGCGCTGCTATATCACGCGGACTCGGCTTCTTCAGCAACCAAGGCGATTGGAGAATTTTCAACTTAAAACGCTCAGCGACAGGCACAAGGCTGTCAGATTGTTCATAAACCATATTGCTGAAAACTTCAGCCGAATCAGCAAATTGGCGTAGCGCAGCCTGTCGCTTCAACTCGCTTTCAATGTCCGCACGAACGGAGGCAATATCCAGTTGCTTTGCCGGATGAACTCCAGTCAATTTGATGATGTGGTAACCAAATTCAGACTGCACCAAATCCGATATATCGCCTTCCTTTTGTTTAAAAACCGTCTCTTCAAAAGCCTTAACCATAACACCGCGTGGGAAGAAACCAAGATCTCCCCCCTTATTGGCAGACCCAGGATCCTGAGAGTACTTTTTGGCCAACATCGAAAAATTAGCCGACGATTGACGCGCTTCTTTCAAAATTTCTTCTGCTTTTTGCTTGACCGAGCGCTTCTCCGCTTCACTTATGGACGGATTAAGTGTCAATAAAATATGGCTTGCCGATCTCTCCTCAGCCTTCTGGTAGCGCTCTTTATGACTTTCGTACCAATCAGTTATTTCCGTTTCTTTAAGTTTTATCTGAGGAGCAATTTCTTCAGGCGAGAGAAGCACAAACTCAGCGCGAACTTGTTCGGGCAATTCAAAATTTTGCCTATGCTCAAGATAGTATTTCTCCACTGCCGCAGGTTCTATTTTAAGCTGGGATGCAAACTGAGCTGGAGTGATGCGAATCTGCGCCACCTCGCGTTCCTCAGACTGAATACGTAACATGGCCTCCATTGACGTTTTCGAGACTACTGCCGTTTCAGCGACCCCTCCCACCAGTTGTTGCAGACTTAAATCATCACGCAATTGCGCTTCAAATTGCTGCTGTGTAAGACCTTGTGCACGCAACGCAGATTCATAACGTGCCATGGAGAACTCGGCGTTCTCTTGCAAAGAAGGAATCTTGCTAATGACTTCTCGCAGCATGCCATCACTGGCGCCTACCCCCTGTTTTGTCGCCTCAAGCAACAACAATTTTTGATCAATTAAAGAATTCAATAAGGCGAGCCTCGCTGTCGGTGTATCTAACTCCTCGGCTTTGAAATTTTCTCCTAAGGCTTGGCGCATGCGAGCTTGCTGGTTGCGCCAGACCTCCTGAAATTGTCGGGTCGTAATTGAATTGCCATTGATCTTCGCAACGCTAGAATCGCCAGATTCCTTGCCCACATAAGAATCCACCCCCCAAAATGCGAAAGGCAGAATAATTAAAGCCAAGAAAACCCGAACAACTGTTTTGTTATTACGCACTACATCAAACATAGTCACAGCCTGTTCGTCATAGAAAATGGTTTTTAAAATAGAAAAAGCGAACAAAAGTTCGCTTTTTAATTATTTAGTACTCTTCTTGCAGAGTTTAAGTAAAAAATTATCTGGGCTGCAGCTGTAGACGTACCTTTTCTAAAAAGGCACGTCAGTAAAAACAAAACGGAATGAAATAAGATAAGAAAATCTCAAAAAACTTGGCTTCTTAGGCCTGGTGGGTACTGACGGGCTCGAACCGCCGACATCCAGCTTGTAAGGCTAGCGCTCTACCAACTGAGCTAAGCACCCATATTTTTAAACAAACAGCAAAAATAAAAGACTATTTTAACGCATCTTTTAATGCTTTTCCAGCACGAAATTTTGGGACAACGGACGCCTCTATCTTAACGGCCACCCCAGTACGAGGATTACGTCCAGTACGTGCGGCACGCGATGCTACATAAAAAGTGCCAAAACCGATAAGTGATAAAGACTCACCTTTACTCAGAGAATTCTTAACAGAACTAATCACCGCTTCTAGGGCACGGGAAGAAGCTGCATTTGAGAGATCAGCATAACGTGCAATTTCATCAATCAACTGTGCTTTATTCACAGAAACGCTCCTTAACAAAAGACGGCTTTTTAAGAATTAGCGCAGTCACTTACAAAAAATAGTTTTTATGGCTTAAAAGTTAGTGTGTGACCAACAATTGCGCCGCAGCTACCTCAGTCGAAACTGCAACAGTAGGCTGATCTCCCACTGCTGACAGAGGAACAGGCATCCGCTCCAAGGCTTGGTCAAGCACTTGGTCGATCCAGCGCACAGGAATAATTTCAATCTTATTTTTAATGGCGTCTGGAATTTCGGCCAAATCTTTAACATTTTCTTGCGGGATTAAAGCTCTACGCAAACCGCCACGCACAGCCGCCAAAAGTTTTTCTTTTAAACCTCCGATCGGCAAGACCTCACCGCGCAGGGTTATTTCACCCGTCATTGCAACATCACAACACACGGGTATCCCGGTTAACACCGAGACCAAAGCGGTGCAAACCGCAGCGCCCGCTGAAGGTCCGTCTTTAGGAATAGCGCCTTCGGGCAAGTGGATGTGAATATCTACTTTCTGATAAAAATCTTCGGCAATACCTAGGGAGTGAGCACGTTTCCGAACAACAGAAAGAGCCGCCTGAATGGACTCCTGCATCACATCACCCAGCTTTCCTGTCGTGATTGTTTTCCCTTTTCCAGGCAAAACCACAGCCTCAATCGTCAATAACTCGCCACCCACTTCGGTCCAGGCTAAACCCGTCACTTGTCCTAACTGATTCTCACGCTCGGCGATGCCAAAGTTATAACGGCGAACACCCAGAAATTTATCCAGATTACGCGCAGTGACCGCTAATTTTTGCTGACTTTTCTTAAGCAAAAGAGTTTTGACGACTTTTCGGCATATTTTTGAAATATCGCGCTCTAAACCGCGTACACCCGCTTCTCGCGTGTAATAGCGAACAATATCGCGCAAAGCCGTCTCTGCAACGGTTAGCTCATTCTGCTTGAGCCCGTTATTTTTCATTTGCTTGGGCAGCAAATAGCGTTGCGCAATATTGATTTTTTCGTCTTCGGTATAACCTGAAAGACGAATTACTTCCATTCGATCAAGTAAAGGAGCGGGGATATTTAACGTATTTGCCGTTGCGACGAACATAACCTCAGAAAGATCATATTCAACTTCAGCGTAGTGATCGACAAAAGTAGCATTTTGCTCTGGGTCAAGCACCTCGAGAAGAGCTGAGCTAGGGTCACCGCGAAAGTCTTGCCCCATTTTGTCGACTTCATCAAGCAAGAACAACGGATTCTTGACGGCAACTTTTGCCATATTCTGCAAAATTTTACCGGGCATAGAACCAATATAAGTACGTCGATGACCGCGAATTTCTGCTTCGTCACGTACGCCACCTAGGCTCATACGAACAAATTTTCTGCCGGTGGCAGAAGCAATCGATTGCCCAAGAGAGGTTTTTCCAACACCAGGGGGGCCGACTAAACAAAGAATCGGTGCTTTTAGTCGATCGACACGTTGTTGCACAGCCAGGTATTCGAGGATACGCTCTTTGACTTTTTCCAGTCCCCAATGATCTTTATCGAGGATCTTGCCGGCAGCAGCAAGATCTTTGCTAATCCGTGTCTTCTTACGCCACGGTAGACCAAGCAGTGTTTCAATAAAATTACGAACAACGGTTGCCTCCGCCGACATGGGTGACATCAACTTAAGCTTTTTAAGCTCAGCCTGAGCCTTGGTCATCGCCTCCTTGCTCATCCCAACGTCCTTGATTTTTTTATCAAGGTCGTCTAAATCAGCGCCATCTTCGCCTTCGCCCAATTCTTTTTGAATCGCTTTGACTTGTTCGTTCAGATAATATTCGCGCTGACTTTTCTCCATCTGCCGTTTAACACGGCCACGGATACGTTTCTCAACCTGAAGAATATCAATTTCAGATTCAATTTGTCCTAGCAGGCGTTCAATACGCAAACGGACGTCAAATATCTCGAGAACTTCTTGCTTCTGTTCGATTTTAATCGGTAGGTGCGCGACAATTGTGTCAGCCAAACGACCGCATTCTTCAATACTGGAAATAGAAGTGAGGATTTCTGGTGGAATTTTTTTGTTTAGTTTTACGTATTGGTCGAACTGCGCAATAACCGCACGGCGCAAAGCTTCGACTTCGTTATTGGCGTTATCGTCTGTGGGAATCGGACGAGCCAGTGCGACAAAAATATCTTCCCGCGCCTCGATTGACTCGATATTTGCTCGCCAAAGCCCTTCAACCAGCACTTTAACTGTGCCATCTGGCAGCTTCAACATCTGCAAAATGTTGGCAACACAGCCGATGCTGTACAAGTCCCCCGCTTCTGGTTCATCTTTTGCCGCCGATTTCTGAGCGACTAGCAAAATACTTTTGCCAGATTCCATAGCCACTTCAAGAGCCTTGATCGATCTTGGGCGACCGACAAAAAGCGGGATGACCATGTAAGGAAAAACAACAACATCTCTTAGCGGCAATAAAGGCAAAGAGACAGGTGAGTTATCAGGTAGTAAGAGATTTTTAGACATCAATATGCCCTATAGGTAAGTTCCATACCGCAGAAAGTTGGGGCATAACAGAAAATTGCAAGCAACTAAGAAACTTTTGCTTGATCGGTATAAATAAAGATTGGTTTTACATCGCCATCAATCATATTCTCGTCGATCACCACCTTGGAAACATTTTGCAGGCTCGGTAGCTCAAACATCGTTTCTAACAAGACTGATTCTAATATTGAACGCAAACCACGTGCCCCGGTTTTTCTTTCTAAAGCGCGTTTGGCAATCGCAGTAATAGCGGCTGGACGAATTTCTAACTCTACGCCTTCCATTGAGAAAAGTTTCTGATATTGCTTGATGAGCGCATTTTTAGGCTCAATCAAGATTTTCACTAGTGCAGCTTCGGATAATTCTTCAAGTGTTGCAATCACAGGCAAACGACCGATCAACTCAGGAATCAAACCAAACTTGATTAGGTCTTCAGGTTCGACGCGGCGCAGCATGGCACCTAGTTCTTTCTTACTGTCGACACTCATCACCTCAGCAGCAAACCCAATACCACCTTTTTCTGAACGATTGCGGATAACTTTTTCTAGACCATCAAAGGCGCCTCCACAAACAAACAATATGTTAGTGGTATCGACTTGCACGAAGTCTTGATTTGGGTGCTTACGCCCTCCCTGTGGAGGAACCGAGGCAACCGTACCTTCTATAAGCTTCAGCAGTGCCTGCTGCACCCCTTCGCCAGAAACATCTCGGGTAATGGATGGGTTATCAGATTTGCGCGAAATTTTATCTATTTCGTCAATGTAGACAATACCTTGCTTTGCTTTGTCAACATCATAGTCACATTTTTGCAGCAGTTTCTGGATGATGTTTTCGACGTCTTCGCCAACATAACCTGCCTCAGTCAGGGTCGTTGCATCTGCCATAACAAAGGGGACGTTAAGCAAACGCGCAAGCGTTTGCGCAAGCAAGGTCTTTCCTGAGCCAGTGGGGCCGATCAGTAGAATGTTGCTT
>JAZKFR010000118.1:6112-28226 GCA_040386295.1 Pseudomonadota bacterium
AATTCGTTTGGCCGGATCTTGCCCAATTACATATTCATCGAGTATTGAACAAATTTCTTTCGGTGTGGGTAAGCCAAGCGCAGCTTCGCCTTTGCCGGTAGGATCGCCAGCGATTTCATCACGCACGATGTCGTTGCACAACTCAATACATTCGTCGCAAATGAAGACCGAAGGACCGGCAATCAGTTTTTTGACTTCGTGCTGACTTTTACTGCAAAACGAGCAGTAGAGCATCTTTTCACTGCCGCTGCTTTTTTTTTCCGACATTACTGCCTACCTCGTTTTATTCACGTCAAATTTGATGATTCACGTAGCACCGATAAGCCACGATAAGCCAGAATCAAAGCTGATCGCGCTTGGATAGCACTTTGTCTATCAAACCATAGTCTGCTGCTTCTTGCGCTGAGAGAAAGTTATCACGATCAGTGTCGCGTTCAATACGGTCAATCGGTTGCCCTGTGTGCATCGCCATGATTTCGTTTAGCTTTGCACGCAAAGAAAGAATTTCTTTTGCATGAATAGCAATGTCAGACGCCTGCCCTTGAAACCCCCCCATGGGCTGATGAATCATCACGCGGGAATTAGGGAGCGCCGCCCGCTTTCCTTTGGCACCTGCGGTCAGAAGAAAAGCGCCCATGGAACACGCTTGGCCCATGCAGAGTGTTGATACATCTGGTTTGATGAACTGCATAGTGTCGTAGATCGACATGCCAGCAGTAACTGAGCCGCCTGGTGAGTTGATATAAAAATAAATATCTTTCTCAGGGTTTTCTGCTTCGAGGAAGAGAAGTTGCGCAACGACTAGATTAGCAGTGCCGTCATTGACCGGGCCGACAAGAAAGATAATGCGCTCTTTTAGCAGGCGGGAATAAATATCATAAGAACGCTCACCACGACCGCTTTGCTCAATGACCATAGGAATCATGCCCAGCGCTTGGGGATTCCAATAGTCCATTTGAGAGTTACTGTTTGCAGAGTTCATAGCTAGCCTTTATGCGCAAAGAGATTATCTGGATCAAGCCGCTTGTAAGGCCATGAGTTCATCAAAGGTAAGCGATTTATCAATCACTTTGGCGTTTGATAAGGCCCAATCGACGACGTTATCTTCGATACCGGCACCTTCTATTTCGGCTAGACGCTGTGGTTGGGCATAGTACCAACGCACCACTTCTTCAGGGTTTTCGTAGCTGGCAGCGGCTTCTTCAACCATTGCTTTGAGCTGCTCAGGTTTGACCTGAAGTCCTTCTACTTTGACCAGCTCAGATATCAACAAGCCAAGTGAGACGCGACGTTTGGCTTGTTCTGAAAACCATTCGGCTTGCAGCGGGAAATTTTGAACTTTGACTCCGCGCTGAGCTAGGTCTTGACGTGCTAGTTGCATGAGGCGCTCTATTTCCATCTCGACCAGCGCTGTAGGAACGTTGACTGGGTTAGCTGCGAGTAAAGCGTCCATCACCTGACTCTTTAGACGGGCTTTTAAACGATTTTTCGCTTCGCGTTTGAGATTATTTTCGATCTCAAGGCGCATTTTTTCGCTATTACCTTCTTCGAGGCCTAGAATTTTAGCCAGTTCGTCGTTCAGTTCAGGCAACTTCGGGGCACGAACTTCTTTGACGAGAATATCGAAAGTAACGGTTTGTCCGGCCATTTCGCTATTGAAGTAATCACTTGGAAAAGTCATTACGAAGGATTTTTCCTCGCCTGACTTGAGGCCAAGCGTCGCTTTTTCGAAATCGGCCAGCATGCTGCCTTCACCTAAAACGAAAGCGTAATCCTTAGCTTCCCCTCCTGCGAAGGGAACTCCTTCTTTTTTCCCTAAAAAATCAATAACAACTTGATCGCCTTCAGCGGTTGCGCGCTCAATCGGAGCGAAGCTGCGATGCTGTTTGCGCAGCATTTCAATCGCGCGATCAACTTCTGCGACACCAATCTCAACCAGCGGACGCTCTACTTCGACCTGATTTAGACTGGCCAGTTGTATTTCTGGGTAGACCTCAAACACAGCGGAGAAGACGAGTGTCTCAGTCACGCCGGCTTCTTTTCCATTCGTTTGTTCGTCTGCTTCTTTGGGTTGGATCCTGGGGTAGCCAGCGACACGTAGCCCCTGTGCCGATATCGCTTCGCGATAAAGTCGGTCAACAATGTCACCGAGTGCTTCGTTGCGTGTTTGCTCTCCGTGGTACTGCTTGGCAACAGACATTGGCACCTTGCCTGGACGGAAGCCGGGGATCTTGATTTTTTTGATTTTCTTGATTAACAGGCGATCGGCTTCCCTTTCAAGCTCAGCAATAGAAACCTGCAAATCAACTGTGCGTTCAAGCGGATTCACGGTTGCAACGGCGGGGATTTGCTTTTCAAGGGTTTCAACGGGCGTATTTTCATTGGTTGCTTGCATTTAACTTCCTGATTTTATTATTTCGCCGACTTAAATTCGCAGCGGCTATCCGTTGTTTGTGGTGCGAGAGAAGGGAGTCGAACCCCCACGCCTTGCGGCGCTGGAACCTAAATCCAGTGCGTCTACCAATTCCGCCACTCTCGCATGTGGTCGCTCATTTTAACCGAGATCGCCCTATACTGTCAGCCACAGAGGCAGTTTTAACGATTGTTTTTTTGTTTATCTTGGCTTTTTCTGATTTTACGTAGCTTGCGGGCGCAGAGTTGTACTGAGATTAAGCTTTCCGATTTCAGGCGATCTTCTGCCGTTGTTGGACAGCAAGTCGGAAATAAGTCTTAAAACAGACGTTTCAAACGCAATTACCATCAATTCAGTCATTGGGTGAGCGGTGTCCATCAATCACTACGAAAATTTCCCCGTTGCTTCTATTCTCTTACCCAAGCGTTTACGTCGTCCGATTATGGTGATTTATCGTTTTGCGCGATGCGCAGACGATATTGCCGACGAAGGTGACGCCAGTGACACGGAGCGACTCCGAGCTCTGGCAGGCTACCGTAGCGAACTAGAACACATCGCTGCTGGGGCAAGCTCAGAGCACCAAATGTTCAATGAATTGGCGCGTGTTATCCGAGAGGGAGACTTGCCCTACGCGCCTTTTTACGACTTGCTCGACGCTTTTGCACAAGATGTCGTTAAAAAACGCTACGCCGACTATAGCGAGCTGCTTGATTACTGCCGACGCTCAGCTAATCCGGTAGGTCGTCTGTTGCTGCATTTGTTCGGCGGCGAGATTGCTTGCGCAGAAAATTTCAGTTATTCCGACTCAATCTGTAGTGCATTACAACTGATCAATTTTTGGCAGGATATTGCTATCGACTGGCAGAAAGGGCGAGTTTATTTGCCGCAGAGCGAGTTGCGTCGTTTTGCCGTAGACGAAGAGCGTATTGCTGCGCAGCATTGCGATGAGCACTGGTTTAGGCTTGTCGATGCTCAGCTTGAGCGAGCTGAAGAAATGATGCGGGCAGGAATGCCCTTGGTGCACGTCCTACCCGGACGCTTGGCTTGGGAAATTCGTTTGACGATTCAGGGTGGTCTGCGTATTTTGGCGAAGATTCGTGCTCGACGCGGCGATGTGTTCCGACATAGACCCATGCTCAGCATGACCGATTATCTGCGCATGGGATTTAACGCAGCGTGGATGTGAATTTAAGCTGCTCCGTTTAGCGATCAACTTAGTGCGCGCCTAAAACTCTCGCTTTTTGTTTCTCGTGGCTGCGCAAAACTTAAAAAGTGCTCTGCCGACGCGTTTGTAACAAGCTTTTCCTAGCTTTTATCACTTATCCAACAGCGAACGCTCGACTTCGAGCACATAAACGACAAATACAGAATGACTCCTGAAGAATATTGCCAACAAAAGGCAGCACAAAGTGGTTCAAGTTTTTACTATAGCTTTTTGTTTCTACAGCAGAATCGCCGCCGCGCAATTACGGCGCTCTATGCTTTCTGCCGCGAGGTAGATGATGTCGTTGATGAATGTCAAGATCCTCAGGTGGCGGCACTAAAACTGGCTTGGTGGCGACAAGAATTGGGGCGTCTCTACGCTGGACAACCCGAGCACCCTGTTACGCGTGCGCTGTTACCAGCGCTATCTGAGTTTGATTTGCCGCAAGCGCACTTGCTGGACATTATCGATGGGATGGAAATGGATTTGCGCCAATCGCGCTACCTCGATTTTAAGGCGCTATCAACGTATTGCTACCGTGTTGCCAGTGTCGTTGGCTTATTAGCAGCAGAGATTTTTGGCTACCAAGACAAGCAAACATTGCAATACGCGCGCGATCTCGGCATGGCTTTTCAGTTGACCAACATCATTCGCGACGTTGGTGAAGATGCGCGCATGGGGCGTATTTACTTGCCGATTGATGAATTGCAACGTTTTGAGGTGCCTGCCGCCGAGCTGCTTAAAGCGCAGCATTCGGATCGTTTTGAACGCTTGATGGCGTTCCAGATTGAGCGAGCGGAACACTATTACGCGCAAGCGCTTGCGGCACTGCCTGCAGGCGATCGCAAAACACAACGCCCAGGCTTAGTCATGGCGGCGATTTATCGAACTTTGTTAAACGAGATCAAGGGCGATCAATGCCACGTATTGACGCATAGAACTTCGCTCACCCCCGTGCGCAAACTGTGGATTGCCTGGCGAACCTGGGTGCTCAATTGAGTTCACTAGAGTGAAGGTTGCCGTCATCGGCGGTGGCTGGGCTGGCCTTGCCGCCGCGCTTGAGTTAAGCCTAGCGGGACTAAAACCCGTGTTGTTCGAAGCGGCTAAGCAGCTGGGCGGACGAGCACGCAGCGTCGATCTAGACGGCCATAGGTTGGATAACGGCCAGCACATTCTACTTGGCGCGTACCATGAAACACTACGTTTAATGCGTCTATTCGACGCGGACGCTGAATCAAGCTTGGCGCAACGACTAAAACGTTTGCCGCTGGCCTTGCATTTTCCGGCTAGAAAAACGACTGACTTTCACTTGGCTTTGCCTTTGTTGCCCGCACCGCTCAACCTTGCTGTCGGTTTATTTTGCGCGCGGGGCGCGAGCTGGGTAGAGAAAATCCGCGCCTTAAAATTCATTCGCTTTCTGCAGAAAAACCACTACCAACTGGATGCGGATATTTGCGTCAGCGAGCTGCTAGACAAACACGCTCAGCACGGCGCTTTACGCCATTATTTATGGGATGCACTTTGCCTAGCTGCACTCAATACACCTGCCGCAAGAGCCTCAGCACAGATTTTTGCCAACACCCTGCGCGACAGTCTGGGCGGGCGGCGTGCGGATACCGATCTGTTATTACCCAGGCTAGACCTTGATCAGCTTTTTGCTTTACCTGCTGAGGCACTGATCCGCGCCCACGGCGGGCAAATCAATTTATCGACCCGCGTAAAAGAATTTTCTAGCAGCTCGCACCCAGGCAAGCCCGGCATTACGCTGCTGGGCGAGGTTTTTGACCAAGTCATTCTTGCCGTCGCACCCCAGCATGCGGCGAAAATATTAGCTGAACACGTGAGCTGCGCTGACCTAGCGCAGCTTCTAGCGAGCTATACCTATGAGCCAACGGTCACGGTTTATATGGCGTATCCGCCCGAATTGCGTTTGCCCTTGCCTATGCTCGGCTTAGGCAAGCAAGGCGATAAGCATGCTATTGGCCAATGGGTTTTTGACCGTGGAGCCTTGGGCGGAAAAGCAGGTTTGATGGCGTTTGTGCTGAGCGCATACGGCGCTCAAGATGGCAGCGGCACACGCGACAACGAAACACTAGCCAGTACGTTGCATCAGGAACTTAGAGAGGCTTTGCAAGATGATTTGCCGACCCCGCTCTGGTATCGCGTAATCCGGGAGCAGCGCGCTACTTTTTCATGCCGACCGAATTTAGCCCGGCCACCGATGCGCACGGCAATTTCAGGTTTATGGCTGGCCGGTGATTACGTTTGCGCAGATTATCCTGCAACCTTAGAAGGCGCAGTACGTAGCGGCGTAGCAGCGGCGCGTGCTGTATTGCAGCAGCAGGATTTTGCTCAAGCAGGGTTAAGAGACAAGCCCCAGATCGAGCGCACTTCGTGATCAAGTTAAACAGCTAAAAATCCCCATGCAAGACATTTAATGCCGCTAAGCAGGCCAAGCCAGCGGTTTCGGTGCGTAAGATGCGGGCGCCAAGGTTAATCGGAATGAAGCCAGCAGCGCAGGCCGCGCTGATTTCAGAATCGGTGAATGCGCCTTCAGGACCGACTAGGATACTCAGCTCTGTAAGATTTTGCGGCCAGTCTAGCTGCGATAAACGCGTGGCCTTAGGTGCGAGATCAAGCAGTAAGCGCAATTCGTTGTGAGGACGGCTCAGCAAGGCTTCGTTCAAGCTGAGCACTGGGCTTAGCTCTGGAATTAGATTGCGGCCACACTGGGCGCAGGCGGCGCTGGCAATCTGTTGCCAGCGCACCTGCTTTTTGGCAGCACGGGCGCTGTCGAGGCGAACCACGCTGCGCGCGGCTTGGATGGGTTGTATGGCGTGCACACCCAGCTCGGTGCATTTTTCGACAATCCAATCCATTTTGTCGCCGCTGGGCAGCGCTTGCAGCAAGCTCACCTTGAGCGGTGTCTCGCGTGAAAGCACGCTAACGTGGCTAATTTCTACCTGCATAGAACGGTCGCTGTATGCCACGACCTGGGCGTCGGCTTCTTGGCCTGCTCCGTCGAACAGGATTAAGGCATCACCAACACGTAGGCGTAAAACATGCTGTGCATGATGCGCTAAGGCGCTGGTGAGTTCGTGCTTTCCTGGCGTTAAGGGCACAGGGAAATGGAAGCGTGGCATTGTTAAATCAATCATTAAGAGATCAGGTGTTATTCAAAGTGAAGAGCACAACTTCAATACCGAACGTAGGTTGTGTGAAGTCGCCGCTGCGACCTCAGCTAGCGAAATGCCGCGCAGAGTGGCTAATTCAGCGGCAATACGCGGCAAATTCTCTGGTGTATTGCGTTTGTGTACGGCAAAAACAGGGGTCATATCGGGCGCATCGGTTTCCAGCACAATGCTCTCTAAAGGCAGACGAACAGCCAAAGCACGAATATGTAGCGCTTTGGCTGAACTTAAAGTACCGCCAAAACCCAGCTTAAAACCAAGTTTGATGAAAGCATTGGCTTGTTGTTCACTGCCATTAAAAGCGTGAGCAATGCCTCCTGGCGAGGTGTTTTTAGCAAAAATTGAACGCAGTTGTTGCAGAATTTCCTCCTGCGCCGAACGCCCGTGCAGCAAAACCGGCAGCTGAAAATCACGAGCAATTTTGAGTTGCTCGACAAAAGCGTTTAACTGTAGCTGGCGCGTACGCTGCCCGACAGCCTCTTTCTTTAAGATAAAAAAATCTAAGCCTATTTCACCTAATGCACGCGGCGGATAAGCCCCGGACAATTCTTTTTTGAGCCAAGAACGTAAGCCTTCCAAGCTGGTGTGATCGGCTTCAGCGGCATAAAAAGGATGGATGCCGTAAGCTGGAACGCATGCGGGGTAGCGCACGGCACACTGACGCACAGCCTCAAAATTACTTGCTCGTACTGCTGGCACAAGGATCTGCGTAACGCCCTGCGCTTGAGCAGCAGCGACAACTGCGTCGCGATCCGGCGCGAATTGATCAGAGTCTAAGTGGCAGTGGCTGTCGATCAAGTGCATGCGCTGATTTCATAGAAAGCAGAATTCCGGCTCCGGCGTACGCCCATCGATCAGGTCGGCCAGTGCGGCTGCTGAGCCACAGGCCAAGGTCCACCCTAAAGTACCGTGCCCGCTATTGAGATAGAGATTGGGGTAGCGCGTACGGCCAATTATGGGCACGTTGGACGGCGTTGCGGGTCGTAGCCCACACCAAAATTCAGGTTCAGAGAGTGGTTTTAGTTGCGGAAACAGGCTGTGCGCACGCGCGATTAGCGCTTGGCAACGTACTGGATTTAAGCTTAAGTCGTAACCGTTAAATTCGGCAGTTCCGGCAATGCGTAAACGCTGACCCAAGCGAGAAAAAACAATTTTGTGCCCATCGTCAGTCAGGCTCACGCTGGGCGCCACACTGTGTTCTGACAAAGCCAGGGTCGCCGAATAGCCTTTGGCCGGATAGATGGGGAGATGTATTCCCAAGGGATGCAGAAGCCTCGGGGTATAGCTGCCTAATGCCAGTACGTATAGATCTGCCGTCAGCAAGTCGTCGCTAGGTGTTTTAGCCTGGGCTAGCGCTGCCTCTGAGCCTGGCGTAACTGAGGGCTGAGAGCTGATCTGCACAGCGCTAATTTTGTTGTCGCTGAAGTGCAGACGCTCAACCGTGCAGCCGTAGCGAAAGCGCACGCCACGCAGCGCGCAGAGTGCAGCCAGATTTTGCGTAAAACGATGCGCATCGCCTGATTCATCGCTCTCGGTGTAGTCGCCGCCGACTAATCGCGAGCGAGCAGCGGCCAGAGCGGGCTCAATTTGCACGCATTCATCGGCGCTAACAGCACGCCGTGCACAGCCAAATTCACGCATCAAAGCCGAAGCTTGCAGCGCTGCATCCCATTCGCGTTGATCGGTGTAGATATGCAAGATGCCTCGCGTCAGCTGATCGTAGGCAATCCCTGTCGCCGCGCGCAAAGTTTGTAGTTTTTGCCGGCTGTAGAGCGCTAAAGCGACGATATTGCGCATGTTCTGCCGCGTGCGCCCAGGCAAGCATTCGCGGAGGAAACGCAGGCTCCAGTCAAAAAGCGCCGTATCCCAGCGCCAACGCAACAGCAGAGGCGCGTCTTCACGTCCCATCCACGATAAAACTTGCCAGGGCGCGTGGGGATTTGCCCAAGGCTCAGCGTGCGAGACGGAGATTTGACTGCCGTTGGCGAAACTGGTTTCTAGTCCGGCGCCCGCTTGGCGATCCAACACGGTTACCTCATGTCCTGCTTGCGAGAGGTACCAAGCGCTGCTGACGCCGATTACGCCAGCGCCGAGAACAAGGACTTTCACCCTAAGACTCCTGTTTTTCGCGGGCTAGACGAACGACTTCTGGAATTCGATGCAGGCTGCGCATGAGTTGCGCTAAATGGGCACGGCTTGCTACCTGAATCGAGAAGTGCAGCACCGTATAAAGCCCCGGCTTTGATTCGTCCATCGTGAAGTGTTCGATGTTTGAATTCGCTTCCGAAATTGCGGTGGCGATTCGCCCCAGCGCACCACGTGAATTTTGCGCCGTCAAACGGATGCGCACGTCGAACATCTTTCCAGACTCGGGCTCCCAGTCTACGTCGATCCATTTTTTAGGTTCGCTACTGCGCGATTTTCTGATTAGCCAACAATCGTGTGCATGAACCACTAAGCCTTGACCCTTATGAATCGAGCCGATGATCGCATCGCCCGGAATCGGCTGGCAGCACGCTGCCAACTGGATCGCCATGCCTTCAGTTCCGCGAATAATGAGAGAAGCCGGCATGCTGGCCTCGGTGCTTGGTGCATCTTCATGCGCTAACAAGCGACGCGCAACGACTGCGGCAAGGCGTCGTCCTAGGCCAATATCGACATAAATTTCACGCATCGATTTATGCCCTGAGTCACGCACCAGTTGTCCCCAACTGGCCATGGGCACCAGCGAAGGTTCGACGTTCAAGGCGCGTAATTCCTGGTCGAGCATGTGCTCTCCGAGCGAGGCGGACTCGTCGTGCTGCATGCTTTTCAAGAAATGACGAATTTTGCTGCGTGCACGACCCGTTTTGACGTAAGACAACCAGGCAGGGTTGGGGTTGGCATGTACCGCCGTGATAATTTCAATTTGATCGCCATTCGCCAGCTCGGTGCGTAAGGGCATGAGCTCGTAGTTGATTCGCGCTGCGACACAACGATTGCCGATATCGGTGTGTACCGAGTAAGCAAAATCAACGGCAGTGGCGCCTTTCGGCAGCGCCATGATCTTGCCTTTGGGCGTGAACACATACACTTCATCGGGGAAAAGATCGACCTTGACGTGCTCAAAAAACTCTGAGGAATCGCCCGCAGTGCTCTGTAAATCGAGTAAGGATTGCAGCCAACGATGGGTTTCGATTTGCAAATCGGCCACCCCGCTTTCTTCGTTGTCTTTATACAACCAGTGCGAGGCGACACCTTCTTGTGCGAGATGGTGCATGCTCTCGGTGCGCAGCTGAACCTCAACCGGCGTGCCATATGGGCCAATCAGCGCAGTGTGCAGCGACTGATAACCATTGGCCTTAGGAATCGCAATGTAGTCTTTGAACTTACCCGGCACCGGTTTGTAGAGTGAGTGCAAGGCGCCAAGCGCCAAATAGCAACTCGCCGGATCGTTAACAATTACGCGAAATCCATAAATATCAAGAACTTGAGAGAAGCTTAGGCGTTTATCGACCATCTTGCGATAAATTGAAAACAGGCTTTTCTCTCGGCCAAACACCTGCGCTTCGATTCCTGCTGACTGCATTTTTTCGCGAATTCCGTCCAAAATTCGTGACAGTAGTTCACGCCGATTGCCCCGCGCGGCCTTAACCGCACGTGCCAAAACACGTGCGCGCAAGGGATAAATGTGCTCAAAAGACAGATCTTGTAGCTGACGGAACAGTTTATTCAAGCCAAGGCGACTGGCGATCGGTGCGTAAATTTCTAAAGTTTCGTGCGCGATACGGCGGCGTTTCTCAATCCGCATCGCAGACATGGTTTGCAGATTGTGCAAACGGTCGGCCAGTTTGATCAGCACAACGCGCAAATCACGCGCCATCGCCATCAGCATTTTGCGGAAGTTCTCTGCTTGTGCCTCGGCGTAAGACTGGAATTCGATTTTTTCGAGCTTGGATAATCCGTCGACTAAGTCAGCGACTGATTTGCCAAAACGCTCGGCAATTTCTTTTTTGGTGACGGAAGTATCTTCCATCACGTCGTGCAACAAGGCGGCGATGACCGCCTGCACGTCCATGTGCCACTCAGCGAGTGCGCCCGCGACGGCCAAGGGATGGGTAATGTAGTCCTCGCCAGAAAGGCGTTTTTGTCCGCAATGCGCCACCTCACTAAAGCGGTAGGCTTCACGAACCAAGTCGATTTCTTCGGGCTTGAGATAGCTCAAACTGTCAATGAATACGCTGAAAGCGGGGTCTTCAGTGACAGCAGTAGGTAAATTTGTGGTGGGTAAGTTGCTGGTATTGGGTAGAGCAGAGGCTACCGCCAGATCGACGGTAGGCGCAGAGCCACTAGAACGGTTAGTTTGGGGAGGCATCATGGCACACCACGCAATCAACGATCACCGCTAGGGGCTTGGTGAATTAAGCCACGGGATTACGAACCAAAATATCAACACCAAACAGGCCTTGCTCCAGTTCAAGTAGCGCTAGAACGGTCGGTTTATGCCTTTCAACTTCAACACCAGGCGTCGATCCAGCGGCAATTTGCCGTGCCCGATAGGTTGCCGCCAAAGTCATCTGAAAACGATTTGGGATGTGCTCTAAACACTCCTCAACTGTGACGCGTGCCATATCAATTCCTTATTCGCTAATGAGTCAAATTTTCAAACAACTGAGGGTTTTTTTGCCGCTGCACTGCAGAACGTAAGCGTGAGGCGCGAACAACAGCGTTTAAGTCACTCAAGGCAAGCTGCAAATCCTCGTTGATAATAACATAGTCGAACTCATCGACATGCCGCATCTCCTCTTGTGCTGCGGCCAAACGGCGGGCGATGGTCGCGGCATCATCGGTGCCCCGCGTGGCCAAACGTTGCGCCAGAACAGCGAGCGAGGGGGGCAAAATAAAAATGCTGACGGTGTTAGCGAATTGCTGGCGGATTTGTTGCGCCCCCTGCCAATCGATTTCGAGCAGCACATCCTGCCCTTTTGCCAGCGTGCGCTCAATTTCGCTTTTTGACGTGCCGTAGTAATTTCCGTGCACAAGCGCCCATTCGAGGAATTCACCCTGTTTAATTCTGGCGAGAAAATCGTCTGTTGCCAAAAAACGGTAGTCGTACCCGTCTTGCTCGCCTTGACGTGGCGCCCGCGTCGTTGCAGAAAGCGACAAACTAATCGTCGTGTCATCGTTCAACAAGCGACGAACCAAGGTGGTTTTACCCGCACCGGAAGGCGCGGCGACAATGTAGAGCGTGGCGCTCACGGGATTCTCTGGCGACATAATTAAAACGGACAGGGTTTTTCACGGTCGATCGCGTACAGCGTGATCGCTTCTTGTAGACGTTCACGTGCAATGCGTCCTTCGTCGGCCAAGCTACTGAGCGCGGCCAAAACGATATAGCGGGCGTCAATTTCAAAGAAATCACGCAAAGCCACGCGCGTATCGGAGCGACCGAAACCGTCGGTGCCGAGCACGGTATAGGGCGCAGGAACCCAGTTACGAATCAGATCGGGATAGGCACGAATGAAATCGCTGACGGCGACGACAGAACCTGGATATTGTTTCAGCCGTTCGCCTAATTGCGCGGCTAAGTAAGGGATACGGGGCTGTTCGTCGGGATGCAGCATATTCCAACGATCGCACGCTATTCCGTCTTTACGCAGCTCGCTAAAGCTGGTCGCGCTCCAAACGTCGGCGGCCACGCCAAAATCCTGGGCTAATTTTTCAGCGGCGGCCAAGGCGTGACGCAGAATGCTCCCGCTGCCAATCAACTGAACTCTTGGCGCGGACGCGTCTAGAGCCGAGCTTTGCAGTAGGTAAATACCACGACGTATCCCCTCCTCTACACCCTCTGGCATCGCGGGATGAACGTAGTTTTCGTTGTACAGCGTGATGTAGTAGAAGCCATGCTCTTTGTGCGACGGAGCGGCCAGTGTTGCCGTCTCAAGCTCATGCTGTTCGTCTGTCGTACTTTCCATCATGCCTCGTACCCCAGCCTCAACGATAACCGCCACCTCGTAGCCGAAGGCCGGATCGTAGGCGCGACAGGTCGGAATCGTCGCGGCGTAGATGTGGCTTTGTCCATCTTCATGCTGCAAGCCTTCGCCCGAGAGGGTAGTACGCCCTGCCGTCGCGCCGAGCAGAAAGCCGCGCGCCTGCGCATCGGCAGCGCTCCAAATCAAATCGGCAACACGCTGAAAGCCAAACATAGAATAAAAAATGTAACACGGTAACAAGGGCTTAGCACTGTGCGAATAGGCCGTGCCCGCAGCAATCCAAGACGCCATAGAACCCGCTTCGGTAATACCCTCTTCGAGAATTTGTCCCTGCACATCTTCGCGGTAAAAAGCCAGCTGGTCTGAATCCTGAGGCGTGTAACGCTGCCCCCAAGGCGAGTAAATACCGAACTGGCGGAACATTTCCTGCATACCAAAAGTACGCGCTTCGTCGGCGACGATGGGCACGATGCTTGAACCAATGTTTTGCTCGCGCATTAGCTTGGTGAGTAAGCGGACGAAGATCATCGTTGATGAATTCTCGCGCCCAGAAGAACCGGTGTGGAAACTACTAAACACTTCAGGCGGGGTTGCCACTGTTGGCGGCATTTTGTGGCTACGGCTAGGCAGAAAGCCGCCCAGCTCGGCGCGGCGTGCCTTGAGATAGCACACCTCCGGGCTTTCCTCGCCGGGATGGTAAAAATGCCCGCCTTCCAACGCAGCGTCAGGAATTGGCAAATCGAAACGTTCACGGAAATGCTGCAAATCTTTATCCGCTAGTTTTTTCGTTTGGTGCGAAGTATTCGTGCCTTGTCCAGAACTGCCCATGCCGTAGCCTTTGGTCGTCTGCGCCAAAATCACTGTCGGCGCACCACGATGCTTAACCGCCGCTGCGTAGGCCGCGTAAATTTTCACCGGATCGTGCCCGCCACGCATCAAAGCGTCGATGTCTTTGTCCGACATATTGGCAACTAAAGCGGCAAGCTCTGGATAACTGGAGAAAAAGTGCTGACGGTTGTAATGCCCGTCGGTCGCCGACAGTTTTTGGAACTCGCCATCAACCGCTTCAGCCATGCGGCGCAAAATCCAGCCCTCTTTGTCGCGCGCGAAGAGCACATCCCAATTGCTGCCCCACAAGCATTTGATGACGTTCCAGCCAGCGCCCGCAAACAGCGTTTCCAACTCCTGGACGATGTTGCCGTTGCCGCGCACCGGGCCATCTAGACGCTGCAGGTTGCAATTGACGATCAAAGTAAGGTTGTCGAGCTGCTCGCGTGCGGCGAGCGAAATTCCGGCGAGCGACTCTGGCTCATCCATTTCGCCGTCACCGACGTAGGCCCAAACGCGACGTTCGGCTTGTGTGCTGGTGGGAATCAGCTGGCGATTCGCCATATAGCGCTGGAAGCGTGCTTGGTAAATCGCTGTGAGCAGACCCAGACCCATAGATCCGGTGGGGAATTGCCAGAAACCCGGCATTAAAGTCGGGTGCGGATAAGAAGACAAACCCTGCCCAATTTTGCCGCTGACTTCTTGCCGGAAATGCTTCAGATTGTCTTCGCTCAGACGTCCTTCGAGGAAAGCACGTGCGTAAATTCCTGGCACTGCATGCGGCTGAAAATAAACCAAATCACCGGCAAAATCGCCATTCGGCGCACGGAAAAAATGGTTGAAACCGACTTCAAAAATATCGGCAATCGAGGCGTAGGTAGCAATATGCCCACCGAGCTCAGGATGCGCCTGGTTTGCACGCATCACCATGGCTAAGGCGTTCCAGCGATGAATCGCGGTAATCCGCGCCTCAATATCTAGATCGCCGGGGTACGGCGGCTGTTCCGCAACTGGTACCGTGTTGCGATAAGGCGTGGTGTGCAGCGTATGAAAGCGGCCCCCCGCACGTCGCCCGGCTTCGATCAGTTGCGCAAGCAGATATTCAGCGCGCGACAGACCATCACGTTCAATAACGGCGGCTAAACTGGCCAGCCAATCCTGTGTTTCTTCAGGATCAAGGTCAGGTGTCGAGTGAGATCCTGCGCTATGAGGGAACGTGCGCTGTTGCATTACAAATCTCCAATTCAGTAAACAATAAATGAACAATAAACAGTCAATAAATACAGCAGAGTGAGGCTAGCTCAGCGCCGAGGCGAGCAAGGAAACGGATAACAAAACACAGCGCAAAAAGCGCAAACAAATCTAAAAAATCGCAATGCAAACGCCTAAGCTTGCTTAAACCTAGACACGGCGAGAAAAAATTAATTACAACACTGCTCAGTCAGGCGCACCCAAGGCTTTAGCGCGTTCGGCGCTCAAGGCTCGGTTACGCGCATCATCGGCGCTTTCTATGCCATCGCTCTGCGTTGGCCAGCCCTGTAAGTGCTTGATCGCCAGCTGAGACAAGGCGTTAATCCAATCGTCACGTTCGTTCAAACAAGGAATGTAGTGGTATTCCTGCCCACCTGCCTGCATGAACTCAGCGCGCCCTTCAAGGGCGATTTCTTCAAGCGTTTCTAGGCAGTCGGCGGGGAATCCGGGGCAAATGACGTCAAGGCGCTTAGTCCCTTGTTGCGCCAATTCGCGCAGTTTTGGCGCGGTATAAGGTTTGAGCCATTCGGTTCGGCCAAAACGTGATTGAAAACATACTTGGTAGTCATCTCCGCACAAACCCAGCGCTTCTGCCAGCAAGCGTCCCGTTTTATGACACTCGCAATGATAGGGATCGCCACGCTGCAAGGTGTAGCGCGGCAAGCCATGAAAACTCATGAGTAAACGATAGTCTTGGCTAGGACGCGGGTGAGTACGCCAATGCTCACGGACGCTGGCGGCCAAAGCGGCAATATAACCGGCGTCGTCAGCAAAGCTTCTGACGCTGCGTAAGGCCGGTTGATTACGCAGCTTAGACATCCAGGCATAAACCATGTCAAACGCTGTCGCCGTCGTACTGGCTGCGTACTGCGGATAAAGCGGCAAAAGCAGAATACGAGTGCAGCCCGCGCTTTTTAGCCGATCTAGCGTTTCAGGGATCGACGGCTGGCCGTAACGCATCGCGTAATCAACCCGCACCCGGTGCCCTGCTGCGCCGAGAAAACCCTGTAGTAATTTGGCTTGCGCTGCTGTGTGCACACGCAAAGGCGAACCTTCCGGCGTCCACACCAGCGCGTATTTAGCAGCTGATTTTTTAGGGCGAATGTTAAGAATGATGCTGTTCAGAATCAGCCACCATAAAGCGCGAGGAATCTCGACGACACGCGGATCGGAAAGAAACTCTTTCAAGTAGCGCCGCACCGCTGTGCCGGTAGGCGCGTCTGGCGTACCCAGGTTGATGAGGAGAACAGCTGTTTGCTCAGAGCTGCCGTGCTTAAAAGGCGGTTCGGTTAAGTATGAAGGCATTGCTTTTAGTGTTTAGGTGTCTGTTTGCTGGGTCAGTGCAGAAGATAAAAGCTTGGCCGTAATATCCACGATCGGAATCACCCGTTCGTAAGCCATGCGGGTCGGGCCAATCACGCCGAGCGAACCGACGATTTGCCCCTGAACCGTATAGGGTGCGGTGACTACACTGCATTGGTCAAGCGGCGCCAAACCGGATTCGCTACCGATAAAAATTTGTACGCCATCGGCGTGTTGCGAGCTGTCAAGCAGACGCATTAACGAGGTTCTTTGTTCAAATAAATCAAATAATTCTCGCAATCTTTTCATGTTTGACGAGAACTCATCGACCCCCAATAAATTACGCTCGCCTGAAATCACATACTGATGCTCAGACTGACGCATCGCATCGTCACCTGCAGCCAAAGCGGCTGTCGTGAGCTGGTGCAAATCTCCTCGCAATTTGCCCAATTCTTGCTGTACATGCGCACGGATATGCTCGAAATCGTGTCCGATAAAATGCTCGTTCAGATAGTTTGTTGCGGTGACTAACTCGGACGCACTGTAAGCACGTTCGGTAAACAAAATACGGTTTTGCACATCGCCAGTATTGGTCACCAGAATCAATAAGATCCGTTTCTCAGACAAACTGACAAACTCCATTTGCCGGATGATCGGCGCGCTGCGTCGAGGGCTCAGCACGATTCCGGCAAAACAGGTGAATTTGGAAAGCAATTGCGAGGCTTTGCTAATCAGTTGTTGCTGCGTTGCTGGATGCAACTGCCCTTCCATCGCGCTGATTCGCTCTTCGTCAAGCGGCTGCATGGTCAGCAAACTATCGACAAAAAGGCGGTAACCACGCGCCGTCGGCACCCGACCGGCCGAGGTATGCGGGCTGGCAATAAGCCCTAATTCTTCAAGGTCGGACATCACGTTACGCACGGTCGCTGGCGATAGATCAAGCCCAGAAAACTTCGACAATGCGCGCGAGCCTAAGGGCTGACCTTCAGCAATATAGCGTTCGATAAGCGTTTTGAGCAGCGTACGGGCGCGTTCGTCTAGCATCGCTATCCTGTGCAAATAATCGAAGTTATTGTGATTTCAAAGTCGATGCAGCCAAGGCAATTAACACTGCTTGGCACGCCGCGATTTGGCTGTTTTGAACAACATCGGACAGGGTTAAGGTCAAGGCTCAGACGTTGAATAAGAAATTCAGTACATCGCCGTCTTTGACCACGTACTCTTTGCCCTCGGTACGCATTTTGCCGGCATCTTTGGCGCCTTGTTCTCCCTTGCAAGCGATGAAATCGTCAAAAGCAATCGTTTGTGCACGAATGAAACCGCGCTCAAAATCAGTATGAATCACCCCTGCCGCTTGCGGCGCCGTATCGCCGACGTGAATAGTCCAAGCGCGTACTTCTTTCACGCCGGCTGTGAAATAAGTACGCAAACCCAGCAGCTCGTAGGCGGTACGAATCAAACGATTTAAACCGGGCTCGGAAAGCCCCAAGTCAGCCAAGAAAGCTAACTTATCAGCCTCGTCAAGATCCGCTAATTCTGCTTCAATCTGCGCGCACAAAACGACCACAGGCGCACCTTCTTGCGCAGCGTGCGCGCGCAAACGGTCCAGATAAGGATTGTTGTCAAACCCATCTTCGCGCACATTCGCCAGGTACATTGCCGGTTTGATGGTGAGCAAACACAAGGGTTTGATCAGCTGTTTGTCCTCTTCCGATAAAGCCAGGGTGCGCGCAGGGAAACCTTGATTCAAATGCGGCAACAGACGTTCGAGAATCGCCAGCAATTTTTGCGCGTCTTTATCGCCGGACTTCGCTTTTTTCGCCTCACGATTGATGGTTCTTTCGACAACGGCCAAATCGGCTAGCGCCAGTTCGGTAATAATCGTTTCAATGTCGGCCAGAGGATCAACCTGACCCGCGACGTGGATTACATTTTCATCGTCGAAACAACGAACTACGTTAATAATCGCATCTGTCTCGCGAATGTTGGCAAGAAACTGATTACCCAAGCCCTCCCCTTTTGATGCGCCTTTAACTAGCCCAGCAATATCGACAAATTCGACAATCGCCGGTTGCACACGCTGCGGTTTGACCAAAATACTCAGCTGATCTAGGCGAGGATCGGGCACCTCAACAATCCCGATATTTGGCTCGATGGTACAGAATGGGTAGTTTTCGGCGGCAATCCCGGCCTTAGTCAACGCGTTAAAAAGAGTAGACTTGCCGACGTTAGGCAAACCAACGATGCCGCATTTAAGACTCATTTAATTCCTTTTTAATCAAAAAATTACCAGGTGTTTTTACAGTATTAGAGAAGCATAGCGCAGGCGAATTTGCGCGCGGGGCAAAGCGGGTGGTCGAGCCGAGAAAAAGCGAAACGCTGCTCAGCGATAAACAGCAGAACGTGTGCACGCATCAAGAGCAAAAAGTACTCGCCCCCATAAAAATCGACACGATCATAGCGCATTCAAGCCGTTTCTGACCATGACAGAGCGCAAAGCTCGCTGTGCTAGGGTACGCTCTGCGCTGCTCGGCCTGCTTTAAGTCTGTGTTGTTCAGCAAATGAAGCTGAAAAGCAAGCAGCGCGCTTTGAGCACGCTGGCTCATGCCCTCAGATACACAACAGGAATTGCCCTATGCACAACACAAGTTGGTATTCCCGATTCGCCAAGGCAGCCGCCCACTTTTGTGGCCGTCCTCGGGTCTTCTCAATCGCAGTCAGCATTATCGCGCTTTGGATTATCAGTGGCCCCCTATTTGACTTTAGCGACACCTGGCAATTAGTCATCAACACAGGGACGACAATCGTCACTTTCTTGATGGTTTTCTTGATCCAGAACACGCAAAATCGAGATACTGAAGCGATTCAGATCAAACTCGACGAGCTCATCCGTGCTACCCAAGGTGCGCATAACGCACTCTTGGATTTGGAAGAAATAGAGGAGGAAAATTTAGACGCCTTTCGCGCAAAATACCAAGCGCTCGCCAGCACAGCGAGAGCAGATTTAAACCGAGGTATTAGCGACACGGATACACCGGAGGCTTAAGCTCGAAAAGTACCCATTTTGTTTGCCATGATCTTGGGTGGACTATTCTTTGAATCTGACGCAGTTAGACGGCCTGGCTTTGGACTGTCCTATTGCAAGCGCAGCATGCCTGCTTTTGGAGGGAAGATTGGCCGCATTTCAGCCATCGATCAGTGCACAGAATTCACCTTATTATTTCCACCCATGACGGCTGATGAACTCACGTAACACGAAAAAAATATGTCAAAAAAAGTGCAAGAAACACTAGAGAACACTAGCGCACAGGGCGATTATTACGTCTCCCCGGTAGATTCGCGACAGGATAATGAATTGGCGGAATTGGCGAACTTAAGCGATCTCTCAGAAAAAGCTATTCTGGTCGTCGACGACTCGACGTTTAACCGCGAGATGCTCAAGCGCTACTTGGATCGCGCCCAAATTAGCGTCGCCGAAGCGAGTAACAGCCAAGAAGCCTTGAGTCTCTTAGCCAACTTTCACTTCGATCTAGTGCTCATGGATATGCAAATGCCCGGTATGAATGGCCTTGATACGACACAATTGATCCGCCAAACCCCTAGCCCCTATCAACAAGTTCAGATTGTGATGCTGACGGCTAATTTTGACGAAGCCAGCATCGCTGCCGCCCACCGCGCAGGCGCCAATGGATTCATGAGCAAGCCGGTCAACCTAGATCCTTGCTACCGAGAAATAAGGCGATGGCTGACAACAGATCTCGCAAGCAAGCTTAACGCCTCGGTCAGACGCTCAATTCCTCAGGCTGCGACACAAAATTCAGCACAGACTGCGCCGTTGATTGATGCGGACGATATCGCGGAAGATATTCGGCAAATAGCCGCCCCCTTGCTCGACAGCACAGCGCTATTCAGATTGCGCGAACGAGCCATTGTAGAAAAAACAATAGATATTTTTCATTCAGAATCAAAAGACTACATTCTTCTGCTAGAGCAAAGCCTTCAATCAAACAATCTTGCACAAGCGGATCGAACACTACACGCCTATCTGACAAGCTGTAGCGAAATCGGCGCGCAAGCCTTGTATCAAATGCTGCGCTACGCGTATCAAGCGACGCAACAAGGACGCTGGCCAAAAATCGAAGATTGGCTAAAACGGATCAAAATTTTGCAGCAAAAAACCTTAGAGGCGTTGACGTGGCAGCTCACAACAGACAATAGCCCGACCCAGGCGAAGCTAGATTCCACCTCCGTCGGGGCAGAGGAAAATCGCTTTTTGCCGCATGCTAAGCAAGCTTTCGCAAGAGAAAAGCAGCAAAACACTTGGCAAGACAGCCCTTTGCTCAACACCACCCGCCTAGCTGAGCTCAAAATGATCGGTATGCTCGACGAGCTGCCGGATGATCTTGCCCGTATGGCATCGCTGATTCAGAGCTTACGCAACAGCATAGAAAACAACGATGTTGAAACCATGGCTCAGAGCGTACATAGTCTGCTGGGGCTCAGCAGCACGATAGGGTGCACCGCATTACACCAGTACCTCTATTACATCTATCCGCCGATTAGTGAAGGAACGTGGCCGCATCAAGAAAACTGGCTGGAAACGATTGTTTTGCTCGTAGACCAATCTGCACACGCTTTACGTGACGGTGGCTACTGCGCCTAGACGGAAGCATGCTCGTTTGAGGCTATCTTGCATAAGGCAAAGCAGCAGCCTCGGTTTGACGCGCAAAACTCAGTTTAGCCGCCGTCAATGCTCAATGTAGGCCATGCCAAGCTTGATAAGCGAAGTAGAGCCCGAGGAAACTAATCAAAGCCCCAGAGAAATACGGCGCTTTGTGCGTGAGCCCATGCAAACCACGCCCGTTGCCGAATCGTTTAAAGCGCTTAGCAAGATGTTTCATACTCAGGGCGGCGAAAACACCAGAAGCGACCATCGTTATCCCCAAACCAAGACTAAAGCAGAGAACCAAGACTGCGCCTAGGGCAATCTTTTTCAATTGCAAACAAAGCAGTAAAACCGTGATCGAAGCCGGGCAAGGAATCAGTCCGCTACTCAGACCAAACCAAACAATCTGACTTGTCGTCACGGCGCGATTAGAGAAGCGCTGCTTTATTTCGTTGGCATGCGCCAGAGCATGCGGGTCTTGCGCCCCAGAATGCGACAATTCAAGCGCATCACCCCCCTTAGCCGGCTCATGTGCGCGATGCGAGTGTCCATGCTGCGCTAGATGTCGATGTCGCCATGTCCGCCACATCATCCAAACCGCGACGCCAAGAATCAAGACAGCCGAAGCCATTTGAAAATACGGCTCACTAGCTGCCATATCCCAGCGCGAACCAAAATATAAACCTGCCATCGCGATCAGCCAGACGACAGCGGTATGCGACAACGTAGCCGACAAACCCAGAAGAACGGCCTGGGCCAAGCTGCCACGAATCGCAATGATGAACGCAGCCATCATGGTTTTTGAGTGACCTGGCTCCAAGCCATGTAAGGCACCCAAAAGCACGGCACTCGGCACAAACAGCCAAGCGTTGCCTTGCTGCAACAGGGTTGAAAATTGGCTCATCGTCATTTGCTCCATTCAAAAGAACAGCGTTTACAACAGTATTGAATCTCCTGTTTACTAGAAAAAAACGCGGAGACGAAATACAGAGCTTGCCGTAGCAAGGCAAAGTCAATAATTCCAAGCATTCGACAAAGCGCCGCTTTTAATGAGCAGTGGCATTACGCGTGAACAGCCTTTGCATGTTTTATGCAGTGGGATCGTTTGACAACACTCGCAACGCGATTGCTGAGCTTAGTTGCTGAGCTTGCTACTTGACAAAAATTCCATTGTTCAACGATAATTGAAAAATGGAATCAAATACAGCAGTTTCCGCCCTAGCGGCACTAGCTCAAAGCTCGCGCCTGGCCATTTTTAGAACCTTGGTGCAAGCCGGGACTAGCGGT
>JAZKFR010000119.1:0-5793 GCA_040386295.1 Pseudomonadota bacterium
GTTTGAGTACGGTGTTGTGATCTTGGTTGAGCGGTCGGCGTTGGTGTGCAAAATGGCGCAGGGTAAGCGAGCGATCGCCGCGTAGGTCTACGTTCCAAACTTGAATGTTCGGCTCGCGGTTGCCCAGGTCGTACTGTTCAGCCAGTTGCCGACGCAAGACACGATAGCCCGATTCGTTGTGAATCGATTCGACGTGTAATTTGCTTTTCTTGTCGTCGTCGAGCACGGAGAAAAAGCGGAATTCGCGCATCAAAGTGGGCGAGAGATACTGCGCGATAAAACTTTCGTCCTTGAAGTTTTGCATCGCAAAATCAAAAGTCTCGCGCCAGGGCGAACCGGCTATTTCGGGGAACCAGGCTTTATCTTCTTCGGTTGGTTTTTCGCAAATTCGACGGATGTCGCGCCACATGGCGAAGCCCAGCGCGTAGGGGTTGATTCCCGAGTAGTAGCGGCTGTGGTACGGCGCTTGTTGGACGACGTTGGTGTGGGTCTGTAAGAACTCAAGCATGAATCCGTCGGACAGTCTGCCTTCGTCGTACAAGGTGTTGAGTAAGGTGTAATGCCAGAAGGTTGCCCAGCCTTCGTTCATGACTTGGGTCTGCCGTTGTGGGTAAAAATACTGGCCGATTTTGCGCACGATACGGACAACTTCGCGTTCCCAGGGTTCGAGCAGCGGGGCGTTTTTTTCAAAGAAATAGAGCAAGTTTTCTTCAGGCTGTGGCGGGAAACGTCGTTCTGCTTTGCTTGCCGCTGCGTCCAAATTCGACGGCAGGGTGCGCCATAGATCGTTGACCTGTGCCTGCAAATAACGTTCCCTGTCTTTTTGGCGCAGCGTCTCTTTGGTTAGCGAGAGTTGCGGCGAACGTTTGTAGCGGTCGACGCCGATATTGGTCAAGGCGTGACAGGCGTCGAGCAAGCGCTCTACCGTTTCGACGCCGTGTTGCTCTTCGCATTGCGCAATGTATTTGCGCGCAAAAACCAGGTAATCAATGATCGCGTCGGCACTTGTCCATTGTTTGAACAGGTGGTTGCCTTTGAAGAAGGAGTTGTGTCCGTAGGCAGCGTGAGCGATCACCAAGGCTTGCATAGGCAAGCTGTTTTCGTCCATCAAGTAGGCGATGCACGGGTCTGAGTTGATGACGATCTCGTAGGCCAAGCCCATTTGACCGCGTTTGTAGCGGTTTTCAGTCGATAAAAAATGTTTGCCAAAAGACCAATGGTGGTAATACACCGGCATACCGACTGAGGCGTAGGCGTCCATCATTTGCTCGGCGCTGATGATTTCTAATTGGTGGCGATAGCAGTCAAGCCGGTAGGATTCGGCGACCTGGCCGATCGCTTCGTCGTAAAGATTGATGGCTTCAAAAGTCCATTCCGATCCTGTGGGCAAAGCGGGCGCAGCGCGTGGGACGGCCACTTTTTTACGCATAAGGCCTCCTCTTAAGCACGTTGTTTGAACAGCTCGCGAAAGACTGGGTAAATGTCGGTAACGCTTTCGATTCTTTGCATGGCGAAGTGGCCGGGGTGCGTTGCTTGCAGTTTTTGATATTCCTCCCAGAGGTTTTGCGGTTGGCCATCGGTGATCTCGATGTAGGCGAAATACTGCGTGAGCGGCAGTAGAGATTCTTCCAAAAATTCGCGGCAATGCGTTGAGTCGTCGTTCCAGTTATCGCCGTCCGAGGCTTGCGCTGCGTAGATGTTCCATTGTGTGCTGGGATAACGCGCGTTGACGATGTTGTGCATCAACTCCAGCGCGGTTGAGACGATGGTGCCGCCGGATTCGCGGGCGGTGAAAAAGGTCTCTTCATCGACCTCGCTGGCTTCGGTGTGGTGGCGGATGAACACCACGTCGATGCGTTCGTAGTTACGGGTTAAAAACAGGTAGAGCAGCATGAAGAAGCGTTTGGCGATGTTTTTTCGCCCTTCGTCCATTGAGCCAGAGACGTCAAGCAGGCAAAACATCACGGCTTGGGTGCTCGGCTTGGGCTGAGTGATGCGATTGTTGTAGCGTAAATCGAAGGTGTCGACAAACGGGATGGCTTCGATTTTGGCGCGTAGTTTGGCGATGGCGTGGCGTACGCGTTCGATTTCGGCGTCAATGTCGCTATCAATGTCGGCTATGGGCTCGTTGCTCCCTGGCTCGTGCTGCGTCTGCTGTTTGTGCAGGGCTTCTAGTTCTGCTTCGAGTGCGCGCAGCTGAGCGTGATAAGGGCCGCTAATCGCAATGCGACGCCCCGCTGCGCCGCGCATGGTGCGTGCCAAATTGACGTTGCTCGGCATGCCGGTTTGCGTGAATCCAGCGCGTACACGCCGTTGTTGCTCTATGTGTGCGAGCTGCTGTTTGACTAGGTTGGGTAAGGCGAGTTCGTCGAAGAAGATGTCGAGAAATTCGTCTCGCGTGAGGCTAAAAATAAATTCGTCTAAGCCTTCGCCATCTTGACTTGCGGCGCTGTCGTTGCCCCCGTTGCGCTCTGGTCGTTCGACTTGGTCGCCGCTGCTAAAACGATCATTTCCGGGCGAGATGATTTGCCGTTTGCCACCCGAGCCGTGGGCGAACTCCGGCTCGGCAATATCGCGGCCAGAAATGCCGATTTTTTCGCCGTTATCGAGATCGCGCACGCTGCGCCGATTAACGGCATCGGAAACGGCTTTGCGGATTTGGCCTTTAAAGCGGCGTAAAAAGCGCCCACGATTGATGGCGCTTTTGTTCTTGCTGTCGAACCGGCGATCCACAATACGCACGGTCATGAAATTCTCCCGTTTAGCTCGGTTAGACGCATCGCTAACACTGGATGGACGCTACAGTGTTGATCGACATTGATCGTGCATTTGCCATAGTGGGCTAAGCCGCGCAGGTCAAGGCATTGTTGGCCTGCACTGCGGCTAAGACGACTTGCGTACGCGCAAATACCATTCGCAGAGCAAGCGCACTTGTTTCTCGGTGTAGCCCTTGCTGATCATGCGATTGACGAAGTCTTTGTGCTTTTTCTGCTCATCGCTACTCGATTTTGTGCTGAACGAGATGACGGGCAACAACTCTTCGGTGTTGGAGAACATTTTTTTCTCGATCACGGCGCGTAGCTTCTCGTAGGAAGTCCAGGCGGGGTTGTTGCCGTCATGCTTGGCGCGCGCACGCAGGACAAAGTTGACCACTTCGTTGCGGAAATCTTTTGGATTGGAAATGCCCGCCGGCTTTTCGATTTTTTCCAACTCGTCGTTGAGCGCGCTGCGGTCGAGCATTTCGCCGGTGTTGGGGTCGCGAAACTCTTGGTCTTGAATCCAAAAGTCGGCGTACACGACGTAGCGGTCAAAAATGTTCTGACCGTATTCCGAGTAGCTTTCGAGATACGCGGTTTGAATTTCTTTGCCGATGAATTCGGCGTAACGCGGCGAGAGAAATTCTTTGATGTAGCGCCGGTATTTTTCTTCAGTTTCGTGCGCGTATTGCTCTTGCTCTACCTGTTGTTCGAGCACGTACATCAGGTGCACCGGGTTGGCGGCTACTTCGCGGTGGTCGAAGTTGAAGACCTTGGACAGTATTTTGAAGGCGAAGCGGGTGGATAACCCGGTCATCCCTTCGTCTACCCCAGAGAAATCGCGGTATTCCTGATAGCTCTTGGCTTTGGGGTCGGTGTCTTTGAGGTTCTCGCCGTCATAGACGCGCATTTTGGAAAGAATGCTCGAATTTTCAGGTTCTTTTAAACGCGAGAGCACAGCGAATTGCGCCAGCATGCGCAGGGTGTCCGGCGCGCAGGGTGCGTGGCCTAGCGAGGAGTTGGCGACGAGCTTTTCGTAGATGTGGATTTCATCGCTGACACGCAGTGAATACGGCACTTTGACGATGTAAATACGGTCGAGAAAGGCTTCGTTGTTGCGGTTGTTTTTGAACGATAGCCATTCGGCTTCGTTTGAGTGCGCTAATACCAAGCCGTCAAACGGAATCGCGCCAAAGCCTTCGGTGCCTTTGTAATTGCTTTCTTGCGTTGCCGTGAGCAAAGGGTGCAGCACTTTGATCGGCGCTTTGAACATTTCGACGAACTCAAGCACGCCGCGATTAGCTAAGCACAGACCGCCAGAGTAGGAGTAGGCGTCAGGGTCGTTCTGTGAATAGGTTTCTAGCTTGCGAATATCGATTTTGCCGACTAGAGCTGAGATGTCCTGGTTGTTTTCATCGCCCGGTTCAGTTTTTGAAACCGCTATTTGCGAGAGCACCGAGGGGTGCAGTTTAACGACACGAAAACGCGTGATGTCGCCGCCAAACTCAGCCAGCCGCTTGACCGCCCAGGGACTCATGATGGTCGACAAATAACGGCGCGGAATGCCGTAATCGTCTTCTAGCAGCTGCGCGTCTTCGGTCGGGTTAAACAGGCCTAGCGGCGATTCGTGTACCGGTGAACCTTTGATCGCGTAGAAGGGTACTTTTTCGATGAGCGATTTGAGCTTCTCGGCCAGCGAGGATTTGCCGCCGCCAACCGGGCCGAGCAGATAAAGAATTTGTTTCTTTTCTTCGAGCCCCTGCGCGGCGTGGCGGAAGTAAGAAACGATCTGTTCGATGGCTTCTTCCATGCCGTAAAAATCGCGGAAAGCCGGGTAAAGGCGCAGCATTTTGTTGGCAAAAATGCGTGATAAACGCGCGTCGGTTCGGGTATCGACCAGCTCTGCTTCGCCAATCGCTAGGAGCATGCGTTCTGCCACGCTAGCGTAAGCGGAGCGGTCGCGTTTACAGAGATCCAGATACTCTTGAATCGACATTTCTTCTTCTTGAGCCGCTTCGTAACGACCTTGATAGCGAGTGAAAATCGACATGAGGCTTTCTCCTTCAGGGTAAACGCTGCGGTTTGCTGATGTCTTGCTGAGCGCTTTGCGCCGAGCCGTGGTCAATCATAGCGCCAAGAACTCGGGCGGATTCAACGAATTTGCCCGATTTGCGCAAATTTTTTTGCGAACATTTTTCGCGACAGTGGTGCTTGCCTGCTTATGCCTTGTAGTGTGGCGCGGCGGCGTCTTTCGCTGACAGGATGGGGGCCTTGCCTTGATCTGGCCAGGCTATCGCTAAATCGGGGTCGTTCCAGGCGATGCTGCGCTCTAGGCTGGGTGCGTAGTAGGCCGTGGCTTTGTACAGCACCTCTGCCGTGGCACTGAGGACTAAAAAGCCATGGGCAAAGCCTTCGGGGATCCATAACTGTCGTCTATTTTCAGCCGATAGACGCAGGGTGAAGGATTGGCCAAGGCTGTTTGAGTCCGGGCGCAGATCGACGGCAACGTCGAAAATCTCACCGGCCAGAACGCGCACCAGCTTGCCCTGAGCTTGCGGTGCCAGTTGGTAGTGCAAGCCGCGTAGCACGTTGTGCTGACTGCTTGTCTGATTGTCTTGGACGAAGCATAGGTCTAGCCCGGTTGCGGCGTTGAATTTTTGCTGGTTGAAGCTTTCAAAGAAGCAGCCGCGTTCGTCGCTAAAGACGGTCGGTTCGATCAGCAGGAGGTCGGCGAGGGGCGTGGCTGTGATTTTCATGAGCCTTCTACAGTCCGCTCTGTTGCAACAGATTGAGTAGATATTGGCCGTACCCTGATTTGATCAAGGGCTGCGCTAGCCGTTCTAGTTGGGCATCGTCGATCCAGCCTTGGCGCCAGACGATTTCTTCTGGCGCGGCGATTTTCATGCCCTGTCTTTTCTCTATGGTTTGAATGAAGTGGCTGGCTTCTAGCATCGATTCGTGCGTGCCGGTATCTAGCCAAGCGTGGCCTCGGCCAATCGTTTCTACGTGCAAACTGCCTTGTTCTAGGTAGAGTCGA
>JAZKFR010000120.1:0-4392 GCA_040386295.1 Pseudomonadota bacterium
GGTGAACTTTGGCTGTGTCGCTGCTTTGGGCGGCGCTGTTTTTTGTGCCGGAGCCGGTGTTTCGACTGTCGGCGGCGTAGGGTTTGGTTGCTGGCGAGCGGGCGCGGGCGGCAGGCTGCGCCAAATTTCTACCGAAACCGCAGGCGCAGTTTTGTGTTGCCATTGCACACCGAACAATAAAGCGACAAGCAAAAGCAGGTGCACCAGAACTGCCAATAAAAAAGCTTTGACGTTGCCTTGGCCGCTTTGCGCGCTGTGTCTGAAGGCGTGCTCTGGCTTGGCCTGGCTAGTCTGCAGTGTGCGCGTCATGGCCGACCTGATTTAGCGAGCATTGGGTTGAACCAACAAACCGACGCGTTTGACCTGCTGTTTTTGTAGCTCGTCCATGATGCTCAGCACTATTTCGTATTTGATGCTTTTATCGCCCGCGATCAGCACGGGTTGCTCGGGGTTGGCGGCTTGCGCGGCGATAATCGCCTGCGTTAAGTCCGCGCGCGATAGCACGCGCGCGCCCTGCGCTGAGTCGCTTCGGCTGAGGTCGCGCAGGCTTAGGCTCTCGTCGGCGTGAATGGTCACTTCTAGCGGTTGCGCTGGCGGCTCGGCGGCTTGCCCAACCGAGGGCAGGTCGATATTGGCCGTCGTCATCATGGGCGCGGTGACCATAAAAATGACGAGTAAGACGAGCATGACGTCGATATAGGGAACGACGTTGATTTCGTTTTTGAGGCGGCGTTGACGCATAGGGTGTTCCAGAAGAAGAGGGGGCGAAGTTAGCGCATTTGCCGTTGCAAGATGTTGGAGAACTCTTCCATAAACGATTCAAAGCGTGAGGAGAGTCGGTCTATATCGTGGGCAAAACGGTTATAGGCGAGCACTGCCGGGATCGCCGCAAATAGGCCGATTGCGGTTGCGACGAGTGCTTCGGCAATGCCAGGGGCGACTGAGGCGAGTGTCGCTTGACCGACGTTTGAGAGCCCACGGAAGGCGTGCATGATGCCCCATACGGTGCCGAATAAACCCACGTAGGGGCTGACCGAGCCGACCGAAGCGAGAAAGGCGAGATGCGCTTCGATGCTGTCCAACTCGCGCTGGTAGGTGGCGCGCATGGCGCGCCGTGAGCCATCGACGACGTCTTTGGCGTCGAGGTTTTTTTGGTTGCGCAATTTGGTGAATTCGCGAAAACCGGCTTCAAAAATACGCTCCATGCTGCCGCTGCGATGCCGATCGTTGACAGCGCTTTGATACAGTTGATTGAGGTCGCCACCGCTCCAGAAATCGCGTTCAAATTGCTCGCTTTGCGTGCGTGCAGTACGCACCGCGAACCATTTGCAAAAAATGTAATACCAGGACATGAAAGAAACTGCGGCGAGCAGCAACATGACGGCCTGGACAACCGCGCTGGCGTTCAGAATCAGGGTCAGAATCGACAGGTCTTGCGTGATATTCATTGCAGGGCTTCCAATTGAGTGCGCAAAAAAGAGGGGATGCTAACGGGTTTGAACGAGGCGAGGTCTACACAAACGATTTGAATGTGACCGATGACTAGGGTTTCCCAGGGTTCTTCAGGCTTGCTTTGGCTGCTACGGCGCACGCTTTGGCGAAAGCTGATTTGCGAACGGCCAATTTTATCGACCTCAAGTGTGATTGAGAGCAGATCGTCTAAGCGTGCTGGTTTGCAGTAATCGAGGCTGACTGCACGCACGACAAAAACGATCCCCGGATCGCGCAGCAAATCGGCCTGGCCGTGGCCGATGGTGCGTAGCCATTCGGTGCGGCAGCGCTCAAAAAACTTCAGGTAATTAGCGTAATAAACCACCCCGCCAGCGTCGGTGTCTTCGTAGTAAATGCGCGCTGTAATAGAGAATGCTTCGTTGGCAGCCGCTGCGCTGGGCACAGGGGCGGTGGCGGTGTCAGCGGCGGGCTTGTTCGTTTTAAGGCTCATTGTGATCCCAGAGTTCGCGTTGCGTGCCGAGTGAAGCTGTCGTGACGCTCGGCGGGGTTAATCCCAGATGCAGATAAATCGCGGGTGTGGCGATACGGCCACGCGGCGTGCGTTGTAAAAAACCTTGCTGAATTAGATAGGGTTCGAGTACGTCCTCTATCGTGTCGCGTGCTTCACCAATCGCGGCGGCGAGATTATCGACGCCGACTGGCCCCCCAGCGAATTTGTCGATCACCGCCGAGAGTAGCTTGCGATCCATTAAATCCAGGCCACCATGATCGACGTCGAGCATGAGCAAGGCGGCATCGGCGACCGCTTGCGTGATCTGCCCGTTTGCTTTGACTTCGGCGTAGTCCCGCACGCGGCGCAGCAGACGGTTAGCGATGCGCGGCGTGCCGCGTGCACGTTTGGCGATTTCAAACGCGCCCTGCGCTTCGGCGGGAACCTTGAGCAGTTCTGCCGAGCGCGTGACGATCTGCGCTAATTCTTCGGCGCTGTAAAACTCCAAGCGCGAGACGATGCCAAAACGATCGCGCAGCGGATTGGTCAGCATGCCCGCGCGCGTGGTCGCCCCGACCAAGGTGAACGGCGGCAGGTCGAGCTTGACCGAACGCGCTGCCGGCCCTTCGCCGATCATGATGTCAATCTGAAAATCTTCGAGCGCAGGGTAAAGAATCTCTTCAACGACGGGGGATAGGCGGTGAATCTCGTCGATAAAGAGCACATCGTGTGGCTCAAGATTGGTCAAAATCGCCGCCAAATCGCCTGCCCGTTCAAGCACAGGGCCCGAAGTCTGGCGCAAATTCACACCCATTTCGGCAGCGATGATATGCGCCAAAGTGGTTTTGCCCAAACCCGGTGGGCCGAACAGCAAAACATGGTCTAGCGTGTCGCCTCGGCGTTTTGACGCCTCGATAAAAATCGACAGCTGCGAGCGGATTTTGGCTTGCCCTACGTATTCGGCAAGCCATTTTGGCCGTAGCGCGCGCTCGACCAGCTCTTCTTGCTGATTCAGCGGCGCGGCGGCGATTAAACGACTGAGCGGTTGTTCATCAAATTGGTCGGTTTCAATCATCTTGACGCAGACTCGTTGTGTTGCTCGATTGCGCCTGTTGTTCGGCGTGAAGTTCGGCATGAACTAGCCATTCTCGTAATAACAGCTGACCTAGCGCCAACAGAGTTGGGCCGAGAAATAAGCCGATAAAACCAAAGACCAAAACCCCGCCAAAAACGCCCAGCAGAATGAGCAAAATCGGCAAGCTAGACGTGCGCGAGATCAAAATAGGCTTGACCACGTTGTCTACGCTACTGATCGCGAAAATGCCCCAGCACACCATAAAAATCGCCCAACCGGGCTCGCCCTGGCCGTACAACCAAGCTGCCGCGCCAAGCCACACCAAGGTCGGGCCGATCACCGGCACCATCGAAAAAAAGAAGGTGGCAAAACTCAGAATGATGACGCCCGGAACGCCCGCAATCAGAAAGCCGAGCAAGGCCACCAAGGCCTGCGCCACGGCTGTGCCGATGATGCCAACCATGACGCCGGTGACCGTGTTCTGCACCAATTGCAATAAACGCGCGCCGAGCTCGCCGCCTAATTTGCGGCTCCCCGTGCGCAGCGCTTCGGCATACATCTCGGCGTCGCGAAAGATAAAGAAGACAAAAATAATCACCAATAACAGCTGCAGTAAGCCTTGCACCGAGAGCGAAACCAGCGCCAGCGCAAACTTGCGTGCTGGGTCGAGCAACTGTTGCAGCAAAGCGTTCATCTCATCACGGCTACCGACCAAGCGATGCCAATAATCATCAGCCAGACTACCCACCAGCGGCAAACTCTTGAGCCAATCCGGCACATTACTCGGTGCGCCCGCAGCGAGCAGACCTCGGGCGTAAGCAAAAGAAAACTCCACTCCATCCGCCAAAGAGCCAGACAGCACCGCTAGCGGCGTAACGACCAAGAGCAACAACAAAAACGACATCAGCGCCGCAGCAAAACCACGATGGCCACGACACAGCTTGAGTAGACACTTGCGCACCGGAACGGTGGTCACACAGATCACGGCTGCAAAGAGCAGCGTGCCGGTAAACGGCATCAAGACCGCAACGCAGCCAATGACGAGCAGCGCGACTAGGGAGATTTGGATTATTTGTTTGTAGCTAGGGAGCATGTTGGTGGGAGAGCTTTCTGGGGTGGGGTGTTAAGAGCTGTTAAGCGGTTTCAAAAAATTTCAAGAGGAGAGGAGGCCTACGCGAAAGACCAGGGTGTTTCTTCAGTCCCGTCGACCTCATCTTTGTTGTTATTAAACGCGAGTTCAAATTTGCTCTGCACAATAATTTCGTTGATCACCATTTGAGGTGTCCGCAATGCCTTGCGAAGGGCGTGACTTTCTCCGTTTCAAACCTTAGACAACAACTTCAGCGCCTGACGAATCCCGTCTGAAGTAGAAGCG
>JAZKFR010000121.1:0-12467 GCA_040386295.1 Pseudomonadota bacterium
CCTGCCGGGGCACCCTCTCCCACTTGTGGGCGAGGGGAAAGCAAGCGTTGGGTGAGGACGTTTATGTTGGTGGTTAGGGCGTTTTCTGCCTCGAGTGGCGTGCTCACTGACTCGTTTATTTTTTTGCTTGGGTCGGCGGAGGTGTCATGCTTCTGGCGCGCGCCAAGCGCGTCGTACAAATAAATACAAATAGCCCGGCTGAGCGACGACGGTCAGCCGGGCTATTTGTTTGAGCTCTTCTGCCTATTTGTTTAAAGCGTCGAGCACGGCCAGTGCGCTCATATTGACCAAGCGCCGAACGGTTGTTGAAGCGGTAAGAATATGGACTGGGCGGGCGCTGCCAAGCAAAATCGGGCCTATGGTCACGCCTTCGCCGCCGGTCATTTTGAGCAGGTTGTACGAAATATTGGCGGCGTCGATATTGGGCATCAACAGCAGATTGGCCTCGCCTTTGAGTGTTGAGTCGGGGTGCGCGTTGCGCCGGACTTCTTCCGACAAGGCCGAGTCACCGTGCATTTCGCCGTCGATTTCTAGTGCTCCTTGGCTGACTTCTTCTGTGCTGGCGAGCAAATCAGCGGCGGCACGCATCTTGAGCGCCGAGGGCGTACTGGAAGAACCGAAGTTTGAATGCGAGAGTAGCGCGACTTTGGGCGCGATGCCAAAGCGCCGTACGGATTCTGCGGCCAGCAGAGTGATCTCGGCCAGCTCGGCGGCGCTCGGGTTTTCATTCACATGCGTGTCGCAAATAAACAGCGAGCGACCCGGCAGCATGAGGTAATTCATCGCTGCAAAAACCTGGCAGCCCGGGCGTTTGCCGATGACGTTATCGATGACTTGCAGATGCTCGGTGAAGGCGCCGCCGGCGCCACAAATCAGGCCGTCGGCATAACCGAGGCGCAGTAGCATGCTGCCGATCAAGGTGTTATTACGACGTAGTTCGGATTTGGCGATGTCAGGTGTCACCCCTTGGCGCACCATGAGTTTGTGGTAGGCCTGCCAGCATTCGCGGTAGCGCTCATCGCTCTCAGGGTTGACGATTTCAAAGTCGGTCCCTGGCCGAATGCGCAAGCCCATATTCGCTAAGCGCATTTCGATGACGGCGGGTCGCCCGATCAAGACTGGGCGCGCTAAATGTTCTTCGACAACGATTTGCGCGGTGCGCAGCACGCGTTCGTCTTCGCCTTCTGCATAGACAATGCGTTTTTGTGGTGCTTGTTTGGCGCCGACAAAAATGGCGCGCATACCGAGGCCGGTGTGGTAAACAAATTCTTTGAGCTTGGTTTCGTAGGCCTCAAAATCTTCGATTGGCCGCGTCGCAACGCCGGAGTCCATCGCGGCTTTGGCCACAGCGGGCGCGATTTTCATGATCAAGCGCGGGTCAAAGGGTTTGGGAATCAGATATTCGCTGCCAAAAGACAGGTCTTGTCCGCGATAAGCCATTGCCACTTCTGCTGCCAGCTCGGCTTGTGCGAGGTCAGCAATGGCGTGCACACAGGCTAATTTCATCTCTTCAGTGATGCGGGTGGCGCCGACATCGAGCGCGCCACGAAAAATGAAGGGGAAGCAAAGTACGTTGTTGACTTGGTTCGGGTAATCCGAACGCCCGGTGGCGATAATCGCGTCCGGGCGAGCCGCTTTGGCGATACCTGGCATGATTTCTGGCGTCGGGTTGGACAGCGCGAAAATGATCGGTTGTCTTGCCATATGCGCCAGCATCTCGGGTTTGAGCACATTCGCGGTGGATAGCCCGAGAAAAATATCAGCGTCTTGGGTTGCTTCGGCGAGTGTGCGTGCCGTGATGTTGCGTGCGTAACGTGCTTTGGTTGGCTCCATTTCGGCGTCGCGTCCCAAATAAATCACGCCTTTGGAGTCACAAACAATGATGTGTTCGCGGCGTACGCCGAGGTCGCACCACAAATCTAAGCAGGAGATGGCCGCTGCCCCCGCGCCAGAACAGACGACTTTGACCTCAGATAAGTTTTTGCCAACGAGTTTGAGCGCGTTGAGCATGGCGGCAGCGGAAATGATCGCGGTGCCGTGTTGGTCGTCGTGAAAAACCGGAATGGACATCCGTTCTTTGAGCTTTTGTTCTATGTAAAAGCACTCTGGGGCTTTGATGTCTTCTAGGTTAATGCCGCCTAGGGTGGGCTCTAGCGCGGCGATCATTTCGATCAGCTTGTCTGGATCGTGCTCGGCGAGTTCGATGTCGAACACATCGATCCCCGCGAATTTTTTGAATAGGCAGGCTTTGCCTTCCATGACCGGTTTGGCGGCCAGCGGGCCGATGTTGCCGAGGCCGAGCACAGCCGTGCCGTTGGTGATAACGCCGACCAGATTGGCGCGTGAGGTGTACAGACTGGCGCTGGCCGGGTCGTCGACAATCGCGTGGCAGGCTGCGGCGACGCCGGGGGAGTAGGCAAGGGCTAGATCGCGTTGATTGGTTAAGCCTTTGGTCGGGCGAACCGAGATTTTTCCTGGGGTGGGGAACTGGTGATAGTCGAGCGCGGCTTGGTGCAGGTCTTTTTCAAAGTCTTTGTCGTTTGAGCGGCTCACTATGTCTCTCCGTAGGCTGGTGGTTGATCGCGGGGTTTAGTCTGCTTGATTTTGTAGCAATCTGGGTAGATGCTCTAGCCTCTGTACTCTGTACAATGCGATGCGCCGACGCGCTGAACAATGTTGAGCGCGGTGCGGCGCGGTGCGGAATTGATCGATTGATCAATTCATTGACAAAGTCATTGACAAATTCATCGGCGCATAGATCCGGTGGGTACTTTTTTACTGCTAGTAAAGCGAAGCGCAGAATGCTTGTTTCATCGCTTTTTTCATCGCTTTTTTCATCGATTGACGGGAGGTTCCTATGTCCAATAGCGCTGCTATGACTGCCACCGTCGTCGCCATGGTCGGTCGCGTTTTTGCGCGCCAGGGCGACGAAGGTTTGCGTGAATTGAAGCTGGGTGATGTTTTATACGAAGGTGAGACGATTGTCACGGGACAAAACGCGCGTGTCGAGCTTTCGTTTGATTTCGCCCTGGGTGCGTTGGCGCTTGCCGACGGGGTAGACGCGGTACAAGGCCTAACTATCGGCAGTAACGACGTGGTGCGTTTAGATAGCGAGTTGATCGCCAGCCTTGATCCCGCTACGGCGACGCGGGAGATCCAAGACGCCTTGTTCAATCAAGAACAATCTTTGCTGGCGCAAAGTTTCCGCATTGAAGGACTTGACGAGAATTTTGAAGAACCTGCGGCGGGCTTGTCCGAGAGCAACCTCAGCTCGGCTCCGAGCTTTGTCCGTCTCGACAAAGTGGATGAGTTGTTTGACCTTGACGCGCTCACTCGTCAGCGTTTGGATCTGGCCGTTACGGCTGAGCCTAGGTCTGGCGTGAGTGCTGTGGCAGCGGTGGCGGCACTGGCGAATGCTAGTGAAAAATCGGCCATCGAGAGCTCGGCTTTTGAAGCGCAACTTGAGGCTCGTGTGCACGCGCAGCGTGCGTCTAGCCAAGAGGCTAGCGCTGAAGACGCTGCGCTCGCCAATGCCCATGTCGTGAGCGGAGGCGTTGGTAGCGATACGCTCAGCGCGAGCATCGGTGCCGACGTATTCCGTTGGACTTTAAGCGACCGTGGCACGGTTGCCTTACCCAGCGTTGACGTGATTACTGATTTCGACCTCAGGGGTCTGGCGGCAGGCGGCGATGCGCTCGATTTGCGCGACTTGCTGCAAGGCGAGCAGCACAGTGGAACGGATGCGGGCAGTCTGGCCAGCTATCTGCATTTTGAGCGCTCGGGTCAAGACACGCTGGTGCAAATTAGTACCCTCGGCAACGGCCAGGTCGATCAGATCATTGATCTACGCAATGTTGATCTGCTCGCTAGCTTCAGCAACGACACGCAGATTATTCAAGAACTGCTGAAGCAAAATAAATTGATCGTTGATTAAGCTGCGGCTGCTTTAGGCGGGCAATAGCGGCATCGGCGGCATCGACGCAAAGGCACGAACACAGGCGCAGCAGTTTGTCTATAGCAGAAAGCCGTGCGTCAAATCCGGGTTTGGCGACTTGGCCATTCAGCGACAAAAAAAGCCCAGCGTGGCTAAAACGCTGGGCTTTTTTGTGGGCGTTTATTTGCGCAAATAAACGCTAGATGTTTAGGTTTATTGAGGGTTTATTGAGGCCTATGCCTTTTTTTCTTGCGCCTCAAACTCAACAATGACCTGATCAACCGCCAAACTCTCGCCGGCTTGCGCAAAGCGTTTCTTAACCTTCACATCGTGATCGGCGCGCAGAATGTTTTCCATTTTCATCGCCTCGATGATGGCTAATTTTTCGCCTGCTTTGACGCTTTGACCTTCAACCACGCAGAGCTCGCGCAGCAGTCCCGGCATCGGCGAGCGTAAAAAACGCGACAAATCGGGCGCGATTTTTACGGGCATGAGTTTGCGTAAAGCAGCGCAACGCGGGGTCAGCACGCTCAGCTCAACTTGTGCGCCAAAGTGGGATAAGCGGTAGCCAATGCCGTGACGCTCTAGTTGCAAGGCGAAAGGCTGGTCGTTGCAATGCCCCTCGAGCAGCGCCTGGCCGAGGCGCCAATTTGAGCTGATGCAGTATATTTTCCCTTGGTAATCGATGCGATAGTTTTTTCTGCCTGGCCCAGCGACCGCCTGTACTGTCAGCGCGTGCGTGTTCTCACCCGCAAGGACGACCCAATCTTCGGCCACTTGGTGTTCGTGCCCGGCCAGTTGCCCAGAAATAGACGCTTCGCGATCCAGGTAGCTGCGGTGCGCAAAGGCGGCAACGATGATGAGCAATTCGGCTTGCGTTTGCGCCACCATCGACGCGTCAAAACCCTGGCCGTAATGTTCGGCAATAAAGCCAGTGTTGAACTGGCCTGAGCGAAATTTTGGGTGTTGCAGCAAGGCCGATTGAAAGGGGATGTTTGAGCGAATGCCCTGAATGACGAAGCGATTGAGCGCCTCGCTCATACGCTCTATAGCTTGCGCTCGGTCGCTGCCGTGCACGATCAGTTTGGCGATCATCGAGTCGTAAAACATCGAGATTTCGCCACCGTCATAGACACCGGTATCAACACGCACGCTGCCTGGCGTTTGCCTTGCGTCGCTCGTTGTGTCGTTCGTTGCGTCGCTCGTCGCATCGCTGCTCGGCGGCGCAAAACGTACCAATCGACCCGTCGACGGCAAAAAGCCGCGAAAAGGATCTTCTGCGTTGATGCGGCATTCAATCGCCCAACCGTTCATTTTCAGCTCGCTTTGTTGCAAGCTCAGCCGTTCGCCCGCTGCGACACGGATCATCTGTTCGACTAAATCTAGCCCCGTGATCATTTCCGTCACAGGGTGCTCAACTTGAAGACGGGTATTCATCTCCAAAAAATAGAATGACTTGTCGGCGCCGACGACGAATTCAACGGTGCCCGCGCTTTGATAATTCACCGCGCGCGCCAGCGCCACGGCTTGTTCGCCCATGGCTTGACGCGTTGCCGGATCAAGAAAAGGGCTGGGTGCTTCTTCGACGACTTTCTGGTGTCGGCGTTGGATTGAGCATTCTCGCTCGTGCAAATAAAGCAGATTGCCGTGCGCGTCGCCGAGCACTTGAATCTCGATATGGCGAGGTTCTAAAACATATTTTTCGATGAACACGCGATCATCGCCAAAACTAACGCGCGCCTCGTTGCGGCACGCGGCAAAGCCTTCTTCTGCTTCTGCGTCGTTAAAAGCAACGCGCAAACCCTTGCCACCGCCGCCTGCCGAGGCTTTGATCATGACTGGATAACCGATGGCGCGAGCAATCTCGGCCGCGTGCTCAGGCGTGTCTATGGCTTCGTTATGGCCGGGAATCGTATTCACGCCGGCTGCCATAGCCAGTTTTTTCGAGGCGATTTTGTCGCCCATAGCGGCAATCGAAGCGTGTTTTGGGCCGATGAAGACGATGCCGCTTTCTTCTAAACGCTGGGCAAAAACGGCGTTTTCGGAGAGAAATCCATAACCCGGATGTACCGCCTCGGCGCCGCTTTCTTGGCAGGCGGCGATGATCTTATCGATCATCAAATACGATTCTTTGGAGGCGGCGGGGCCAATACACAGCGCCTCGTCGGCTAATTCGACATGTAGGGCGTCGCGGTCGGCTTCGGAGTAAACGGCAACGGTTTTAATGCCCATTTGGCGGGCAGTTTTAATCACACGGCAGGCGATTTCGCCACGGTTAGCGATCAGAATTTTTTTAAACATGGGCTGGGTTCTTTCACTGTTACAGCGGAATGTTGCCGTGTTTGCGCCAGGGGTTGGTCAATTGCTTGTCGCGCAGCATGGCGAGCGAGCGGCAAATGCGTTTGCGCGTTTCGTTCGGCATGATCACGTCGTCGATAAAACCACGCGCGCCAGCAACAAAGGGGTTGGCGAATTTTGCTTTGTACTCGGCCTCGCGTTGCGCCAGTTTGGCCGGGTCGCCTTTTTCTTCACGGAAGATAATTTCGACCGCGCCTTTCGGCCCCATGACGGCGATTTCAGCCGACGGCCAGGCAAAATTTACGTCGCCGCGCAAGTGCTTAGAACTCATCACATCGTAAGCGCCGCCGTAGGCCTTACGCGTGATCAGCGTGACTTTGGGCACGGTGCATTCAGCGTAGGCGTAGAGCAATTTGGCGCCGTGTTTGATGATGCCGCCGTATTCCTGCATGGTGCCGGGCATAAAGCCGGGCACGTCGACGAAGGTAATCACCGGGATATTAAAAGCATCACAGAAGCGCACAAAACGTGCTGCCTTGGTTGCGCTTTTAATGTCTAAACAGCCGGCTAAAACCAGCGGCTGATTCGCCACAATGCCCACGCTATGGCCGTCCATGCGGGCAAATCCGGTGATGATATTTTTGGCGTAATCGGGTTGCGTTTCAAAAAAATCGCTGTCGTCGACCACTTTAACGATCAGCTCTTTCATGTCATACGGCTTATTGGTGCTGTCTGGCACCAGGCTGTCGAGCGAAAAATCTAGCCGTTCTGCTGGGTCGTCGGTGCTTTGCGTCGGCGGTTTTTCGCGGTTGTTGGCAGGTAAAAAATTGATGAAGCGGCGCAACAAGATCAGGGCTTCAACATCGTTTTCAAAAGCCAAATCAGCTACGCCGGATTGGCTGGTGTGGGTCAGCGCGCCGCCCAGTTCCTCTGCGGTGACCTCCTCGTGCGTCACCGTTTTAACCACCTCAGGTCCGGTCACGAACATGTACGAAGAATCTTTCACCATGAAGATGAAGTCGGTCATGGCTGGGCTATATACCGCGCCGCCAGCACACGGTCCCATAATCATTGAAATCTGCGGCACCACCCCGGAGGCCATCACATTGCGCTGAAAGACATCGGCGTAGCCGCCGAGCGAGGCGACCCCTTCTTGGATGCGCGCACCGCCCGAATCGTTGAGGCCAATCACCGGCGCGCCGACTTTGATCGCCTGATCCATCACCTTGCAGATTTTTTCGGCATGGGTTTCTGAAAGTGAGCCGCCCAGCACCGTGAAATCTTGCGAGAAAACAAACACCAAACGGCCATTGATCGTGCCGTAACCGGTCACCACGCCGTCGCCGGGCAGCGATTGTTTTTCCATGCCGAAGTCGGTGCAGCGATGCTCCTTAAACATATCCCACTCTTCAAACGAATCGGGATCGAGCAAAATTTCCAAACGCTCGCGTGCGGTCAATTTGCCCTTGGCGTGTTGCCCGGCGATTCTTTTCTCGCCGCCGCCTAGGCGCGCTGCTGAACGTTTTTCGTCAAGCTGACGAATGATGTCGTGCATAAGAGGTGACTCCTTTGAAAATGAGCTTGCGCTAATAAGAATGGGCTGAGCCTAGTTGTTTCATTGTTTCTTTATCTGTTGTTAGCTTGCCTTAGCTTACTTTGAGTAGTCCCAAGCACGCAGTAACTGATCCGCCGCAGCACCCGGCGGCGTTTCGCCTTGGAGCACAGCCTGGCTAAGCTGGGCGAGCTGGGCACGCACTTGCGGGTGCGCGCGAAAGGCACGTGCCAAACCGCTGTCGATCAAATTCCACATCCAGTTTAAAGCCTGGCGCTGACGCTTCTCAGCGAACTCCCCGCTGGCCGTCAGGGTATCGCGGTAGCGCGTGACTTGCGCCCAGAACTCAGCGATGCCATGCCCTTGCGCGGCGCTGCTGCTGAGCACGGGGGGCTGCCAGTGTGGACTATTTGGCCGCAATAAGTGCACCGCGCTTTGCATTTGCGCGCAGGCAATTTCGGTGGCGCGCGGGTCGAGGTCGGCTTTGTTGAAGACGATCAAATCAGCCAGCTCGACGATGCCTTTTTTGATCGCCTGTAGATCGTCGCCGGCGTTGGCCAGTTGCAGCAAAACAAAGAGGTCGACCATGCCCGCGACGGCGATTTCGCTTTGCCCCACGCCGACGGTTTCAACGATGATCACGTTAAATCCGGCGGCTTCGCACAGTAACATCGCCTCACGTGTTTTGTCGGCAACGCCGCCCAGCGAACCGCAGCTGGGGCTGGGCCGAATAAACGCCTCGCTGCGTTGGCACAACGATTCCATCCGTGTTTTATCACCGAGAATCGAGCCGCCCGAGAGCGAGGAGGAGGGGTCTACCGCCAATACCGCGACCCGCGCGCCGGCATCGATCAAATAATTGCCCAGATGTTCGATAAACGTTGATTTGCCAACGCCCGGTACGCCGCTAATGCCAATACGCAGGGTGCTGGTGTTTTCTGCGTTTTGTCCGGTATAGGGCAGCAGCGCGCTGAGCAGTTGTTGCGCGCGCTGCCGATGATCGGTGCGGGTCGATTCGATCAAGGTGATCGCCTTGGCCAAAGCGCGTCGCTTGCTGTTCGCGGCCTGGCTCATGCCGCTGTTGCTTGGGCTGAGCAAAGCGTGCAACAAGCTTTGCTCGGTTGGCGTCAGCGCTGGGCTATTGGGTTCGCTCATGGGTCTGGCTTGGCATCTGCTCGATGTTTAAGGAAATTTGATGTTTAGCCCTCGCGCCGTGCTTTGCGAATCTCGGCTAAGACCCGGCTGGCTGAATCTTCTATGCGTGTACCAGGGCCAAAAATTGCCTTTGCACCGGCTGCTAACAAAGCTTCGTAGTCTTGCGCTGGAATGACGCCGCCGACAAACACAATAATGTCTTCACCGCCTTGCGTTTTCAGCGCGTCGATCAGTTGTGGCAACAGCGTTTTGTGACCCGCCGCCAGCGACGAGACGCCGATAGCATGCACATCGTTTTCGATCGCCAAGCGCGCCGCTTCTTCAGGTGTTTGAAACAAAGGGCCGACGTCGATGTCAAAGCCCAAATCGGCAAACGCCGTCGCGACGATTTTGGCGCCACGATCGTGCCCGTCTTGCCCCAGCTTGGCCACCATGATGCGCGGGCGTCGTCCTTCTTCTTCCTGAAAACGCTCGATGTCGGCTTTTAACTCTGCCCAGTTGCTTTGCCCTTCGAGCAGCGCACCATAAACGCCAGAAACGGTTTGTTGCGTGGCGCGAAAACGTCCCCACACGCGCTCTAGCGCAGCCGATATTTCGCCAACGGTGGCGCGTGCGCGCACGGCAACGATGGCGCTGGCGAGCAGGTTGCCTTGTCCACTGCGCGCGGACTCGCTCAATTGCGCCAGTGCTGCGTCTACGGCAGCCTGATCGCGTTGCGCACGCGTGGCGCTCAGGCGAGCAATTTGCGCTTCGCGTACTGCATGATTATCGATGTCGCGGAACTCAATTTCGTCTTCCTGCGCCAGCTTGTATTTATTCACGCCGACGATTACGTCTTGAGCCGAATCAATGCGTGCTTGTTTCTCAGCAGCGCAGGCCTCAATTTTCATTTTTGCCCAGCCTGATTCGACCGCGTGCGTCATGCCGCCCAGGCTGTCGATTTCTTCAATGATTTTCCAGGCCGCGTCGGCCATGTCTTGGGTTAGTTTTTCCATCATGTAAGAACCCGCCCAAGGGTCGACCACCTGGGGAATATGGGTTTCTTCTTGAATGATCAGTTGCGTATTGCGCGCGACGCGGGCTGAAAACTCGGTGGGCAGGGCAATCGCCTCGTCTAAGGCGTTGGTGTGTAGCGATTGCGTACCGCCGAACACCGCCGCCATCGCCTCGATGGTGGTACGCACTACGTTGTTGTAAGGATCTTGTGCGGTCAGCGACCAGCCCGAGGTCTGGCAATGCGTGCGCAGCATTCTTGATTTGATTTTTTTCGGTGCAAACGCGTCCATGATTTTGCACCAGAGCAAACGTGCGGCACGGAGCTTGGCTACCTCCAAATAAAAATTCATGCCGATGGCAAAAAAGAAGCTTAAACGACCGGCAAAATCATCCACGTCTAAGCCCGATGCAATGGCTGTACGCACGTATTCGCGCCCATCGGCCAGGGTGAAGGCCAGTTCCAAGGCTTGTGTCGCGCCCGCTTCTTGTAGGTGGTAGCCAGAAATCGAAATCGAATTGAACTTCGGCATGTGCTGTGCCGTGTAGCCAATGATGTCGGCGATGATGCGCATCGATGGCTGTGGCGGGTAAATGTAGGTGTTGCGCACCATAAACTCTTTCAGGATGTCGTTTTGAATCGTCCCTGAGAGTTTTTCTTGGCTGACGCCTTGTTCTTCCGCCGCAACAATGTAGCCGGCGAGAATCGGTAACACCGCGCCGTTCATCGTCATTGATACAGAAACCTGGTCGAGCGGAATCGCGTCGAAGAGGATCTTCATGTCTTCGACCGAATCAATCGCCACCCCGGCTTTGCCGACATCGCCGGTGACGCGCGGATGGTCGGAGTCGTACCCGCGATGCGTGGCGAGATCGAACGCGACGGAAACACCCTGACCGCCAGCAGCCAAGGCTTTGCGGTAAAAGGCGTTGGACGCTTCGGCGGTGGAAAAGCCAGCGTATTGGCGAATCGTCCACGGACGCGCTGCGTACATCGTCGCCTGCGGCCCGCGCACGAATGGCGCAAAGCCGGGCAGGCTGTTTAAATTTTCTAGCCCGCTGAGGTCAGCTGCGGTGTACAGCGGCTTAACGACAATGCCTTCTGGCGTCGTCCAATTGAGCGCCGCCAGGTCGCCACCGGGGGCAGATTTGGCTGCGGCCAAGCGCCAGGCGTCCAAATTGGCTTCAGGGCTTGGCGTGGGCTTGTTGTGATCGGACATCGGTGTTTTTCTTCCGCAAAAAATTAAAACTGAAAAAGGGCAAATCGGCTGGCGCAGCAGGGGCGGTGTGGCAGCTGGGTGTTCGCCTGGTTTGGCGCGTGCTTGTTGCGGCGCTGTTGCTACGTATGCTAGGTATTGTTGCTTATTAAGTTCGCGCTAGTGTACTTGACGGAAGTTGGCGCTGCTCGAGCCTATTGGCTTGTCTGCCCATAAACTAGCCGGCTTGCGCCTCACGGCTCAACTCAACTCAGTGTTGCACAGCGCGCATTATCTGCGGCGCAGGCCAGGCAATGCAATCGGTGAACGGGAGGGGCTGGCGCAGAGGCTGCGTTTAGTTAGGATTCGACGCCATTGCAAGTGCGGTGCTGGACAGTGCTTACCTCTGCGTTGGTGTGGCTGATAAGAACGCAGAGGCTTGCGTAGTCCAGCATGCTGTTGCCGTGTAGCTGGGCGAGCGTGCAGATTAGGACTGTCTGGGTCTGGGGGTTATGACTTCAGGAGCGGTTCCGGTTGAAGACCCTGAGCTTGTATCTTGACGCGTCATAACCGGTGCTCTCTCCTGACCCTCTGGGCTTGGTCCAGACCCATCTGAATCCTCTGGTGCAGATAAACGGCCTGATCCCGCTGCTGCACCTACTAAGTCCGTGTCTGGCCGTACTCGTGACCTCGCGTTTGTAGCTGCGTCGCGCACTGTCGGTATTTGAGGTGTTGGCTCCTCGATGCCTGGTTCCGCTGCTGCATCTACTAAGTCCATGTCTGGCTGTACTCGTGATCCTTGGTTTGCACGTCTATCTTCCCCTTTCGCAATTTTACGTATTACCTCAAGCAAAGGCTTGTCCCTCTTTGCTGCTGCCCTGGCCTCTAAGCTAGGCAAGAGTTCTTGCTCTGTTTGAGCATTAACCCAGTCGATAAATAGCGTCATATGCGTTGTTAGCTGCGCCGTCTTTTGCTTTTCACTGCCTGGTGCCATAAAGTCGAGCAAAGTGTCGCTGGGGGTTCCCTGATTACCAGCGACTACTTTCAGGAAATAGCCCATTTCTGCTTTTTCTACTTTGTTTCCTTGATCAAAGAGTAATGATGCAACCCTAGTGCCGAGCATATTGACGATAGCGTTTTGCTTTAGCTTGACGAGATTGACGATAGCGTTTTCCTCTAGATCAGGCCTGCGTATGTCCGCTAGCGCTGCCGTGACGCAGTTTTTCACGCGCTCAGGCATTGCGGACTGGCACAGCTGCTCTATGAAGAGATTGACTCGGCCAAAGCTGGGTGCTAACCCTCCCGCCTCGAGTATTGGTTTCCAAGCCTCAGCAAGCTG
>JAZKFR010000122.1:0-13806 GCA_040386295.1 Pseudomonadota bacterium
TTATCGAACTGATATTGAACAGCGCATTTCTCAGGCTTTAGGGCAGACGGTGACGATTGGCCGAGTTGAGGCTAGTTGGCGCGGGCTTAATCCCGATTTGGTTCTACGTGATGTCCGCGTTGCTGACGCACAAGGACATCTGGCGCTGGCGTTGGATCGGGTCGAGACGGTTCTGTCGTGGTGGTCGATCCCGACTCTGCGCCTGAATTTGGCGCTGCTCAGCATCGAAGAGCCGACGCTGCATTTGCGTCGTGACAGCAGTGGGCAGGTTTTTGTCGCTGGAATTCCGCTCAACATGCACAGTGCGGACAATGAGCGCCCAGCTGCGCTCGATTGGATTTTGGCGCAACAGCGTATCCGTATTCGTGGCGCCACCGTGCTCTGGGAAGACGCTTTGCGTCAGGCGCCAGCGTTGACGCTAGAAGACCTAAATTTAGCGCTAGACAAAAAAGGGTCGCGTCATCTCTTTGGATTGACCGCCTTACCGCCTGCCAACTTAGCTTCAAAAATTGATTTACGTGGCGATTTTGTCGAAGGTGATTTTGCTCGTCTCGATTCTTTACACGGAAAGTTCTTTGCGCAAGTCGAGTCAGCAGATATGGCGGTCTGGCAGCGTTGGATTGATTACCCACTGGCGCTGTCGCAAGGCCGGGGTGGGCTGCGTTTGTGGGCGGATTTTGCCGCCGGCACCTGGCGTGCCGTGACGCTTGATTTGGCTGTGAACGATGTTCGCTTGGCGCTCAGCAAGACGCTGCCTGAGTTAGATTTGGTGCGGCTGAGTGGGCGTTTGACTGGACAGCGTTCAGCCGAAGATTTTTTGCTGCGCGGACAAGCAGTCGCTTTGCAGCTGAGGCCATCAAGCTTGCCCCAGCCCATTTCTGCTGGTGCGCCGATAAGCCCCAACATCCCCTCGGCCACGTTACAAATCACGCCAACTGATTTTGAGTTGAGCGGGCAGCGCGAATCACCTTATTTTTCGACGATTCAGCAAGCCCCTGTGTCGCTCAATTTTCAAGCAAACCATCTTGACTTGGCTGTGTTGAACGCCGTCGCGGCTTACTTTCCGCCGCACGAGGCGTTTGCAAAATGGGTGCATGGCCTACAACCCCAGGGGCAACTCCTCGTCTTAGAAATGCGTGCGCAGGCTGCGGATTTTGCTTTGAGTAAGCTCAATTCTTACGCGTTAAAAGCCGAATTCAATGGCTTGTCCGTCAAAGCCGAGCAGGGGATTCCAGGGATGACCGGGCTGGCTGGTGCTTTTGAAGCAACTGAGCAAGGCGGCACGCTGAGTTTGAATTCGCGCCAATCGTCGATTGACTTGCCGAATTGGTTACCGACCTCGCCGATTGCTTTTGATCGTTTGCAGGCGCAAGCGAAATGGCATTTTAAAAAAGGGCTGCTTGAAGTTGACTTGCCGAGTTTGACCTTTAGCAGCGCAGACGGGGCAGGGACGGCGCAAGGGCACTATCAGTATGCCGCACAAGGTTTAGGCCGCATCGATCTGAAAGCGAAGTTGGATCGCGTCGAGGCTAATTCAGTCTGGCGCTACCTGCCGCATACGGTGCATGAGACGACACGACATTGGCTGCGCGACGCGCTAAAGAAGGGAAAAGCGAGCGATGTACGGCTGGTCTTGCAGGGTGAGCTGGCCGATTTTCCCTTTGCTGATAAAAAACACGGTGAATTTTCGCTGACGGCAAAGGTGCACGACCTTAATTTGGATTACGCAACTGGCTGGCCAGAAATAACCGGCTTGCGCGGCGATCTGCGCTTTGCCGGCCCGGCTTTGTCTATCCATGCGCAAGAGGGCCATATCCTCGGCACGCAGTTCGCGACGGGCGCTCCAGTTCATGCCGAGATTGCCGATTTGCACGCGCCGCTAAGTTTGTTGACGATTAGAGGGGGCATTACCGGGCCAAGCGAGGCCTTTCTTAAATTCATCGCACAAAGCCCGGTTGCTGAGTACAGCGGACATTTCAGCGAAGCCATGCACGCCAATGGTCAGGGGCAACTCGATCTAGATTTGCTTTTGCCGCTCAGTGCTGAGCATATGAGTGGGTCTAGGGTGAACGGGCGTTATCGCTTTTTGCCGAGTATTGCCAGCACGCTCTTGCTCGATCCCAATATGCCCCCGTTGCGCCAGGTGACGGGTCAGGTGCAGTTCAGCGAGAAAGAGTTTCGCATCCCTGAACTGAGCGCTTATTTTCTCGGTTCGCCGATCAAATTAAAGGGGGGGAGCCAGCCCGATGGTCGCGTTTTGATTACGGCAAACGGCTTGTTGAATCTGACGCAGCTACGCAAAAAAAACGAGCTGCCAGTCTCTTCGCCGCTGTTCGATCATTTAGCCGGCAGCTTGAACTACCGTGCTGAATTGCGCGTTAAAAACCATAGCGCGGCCTTGTCGATTGATTCTAATTTGCTCGGTTTAGCCTCTAGTTTGCCCGAGCCATTTGCTAAAGCAGCGGGTGAAACGATGCCCTTGCACATTGAAAGAACTTTTTTACCACCAACACCGCAGCGTGCTGCCGAAGCGATTGTGCGTGATCAGTGGCAGCTTGCTTTGGGCAATGTCTTGTCCTTGCAGGCAATTCGACGTAAACAGGCAGACGCCTATGTGCTCGAGCGCGCCGCTTTAGCCGTCGGTAAACCCCTGTCTTTACCCGAGCGTGGTTTTTCTTTAGCGGTCAACGCCAAGCGCCTTGATCTTGATTTATGGCGAGATTTGTTACGTGCTGGCGCGCCTGCTGCCGCCGCATCGTCTGCGCCTGCACTACCGTTCTCAAGCGTGCAACTCAAAGCGTCTAGTCTCAAATTGTTTGACCGCCAGTTCAACGAGGTGGATTTGTCGGCTAGCGCTGCCCTGTCCGCTAATGCAAACGCAAACCGCTGGAAAATTCATCTGACAGCGCGCGAAGCCAGTGGCGATTTGCAATGGGATGGGGCGGGACGCGGCAAATTAACGGCACGCTTGAAGCATTGGTTGTTTGAGCCGAATCAAACGCTGTCTGCGACGAAAGAAGGGGGCGCGCAAACGGCAAAACAGAACAGCAAAAGCCTACAGGCTGAGCTAAATGCGCCTGAGCTATTTGACGCTTTGCCTGCGCTCGACATCGTCGCTGAAGACTTCGTTTTGGCGACGCAAGCGCTGGGACGGCTCGAACTACAAGCGCATAACGAAAGTCGCGAAAATAAAGAAGGCAAAGAGGAGAAAGATAGCCGCTTCTGGCGACTCGATAAATTAGTTTTAGCCAGTCCGCTTGCTCACTTTTCTGGCACGGGTCGTTGGCAGCCTCCAGCACTGCCTAACGCAAGCAAAGTCGCTGTTCCTACTGCTTTGACGCAACTCGATTTCAAGCTCGACGCACAAGACCTCGGCCAACTTTTGGCGCGTTTGGGCTACGCCGGTACGATCAAAAATGGGCATGGACAACTGGCGGGTCAAGTTAGTTGGAATGGATCGCCGTTTGCGTTCGATTACGCTAGCTTGAGCGGTGCGCTGGAGCTTGAGTTGCTCAAGGGGCAGTTTCTTAAACTTGATCCGGGTGCAGGAAAACTGCTTGGTTTGATCAGCCTACAAGCTTTGCCGCGACGGATTACCTTGGATTTTCGCGATGTGTTCAGCGACGGCTTCGCCTTCGACAGCATCGCCGGTAAACTGAGTTTGGCGCACGGTCTGATGCGAACTGAACGCTTGCAAATAGAAGGTCCGTCGGCGCGCGTGGTGATGCGTGGCGAAACCGATTTGCAAAAAGAAACACAGCAGTTAGAGGTCAATGTGCAGCCTGATTTGGGCGGTGGCGCAGCACTCGGGGTGGCTTTGATCAATCCCTTGGCGGGTGTGGCGACGCTGCTGGCCAACAAGTTATTTCAGAAGCCTTTGGATCAGATATTCGGTTTTGATTACTTGGTTACCGGCACCTGGGACGACCCGAAAGTGGAAAAAGTAGTGCGTGCTAGCGATGCCTCGGATGCGCGTAGTCGATCTGTTGTACCGGCGCCCGCAAAGAAGCCGGCTAATGCAAATTAGCTTTAGCGGTCTCTAATGACCTTCCAAGCATCGCCCAGCAGCGCCAATTAAGCCTGACTCATTTCAACTTATTTCAACTCATTTTGGTGCGCCCCATGACACAAACTAAGCTTGAGTCCGCTCCTATTCCTGCTCTGCGTGACGCCCGCATCGCTGCGGTACAAATGATTTCTAGCGCTTCGGTTGCCGATAATCTAGCCTGCGCTGCGGAGTTGGTCGCGCAAGCCGTGGCTCAGGGCGCTGAGCTGGTCGCCTTGCCTGAGTATTTTCCGCTCATGGGGCTGACCGATCAGGACAAAATCCGTTGCTGCGAGCCTGATCTCACCGAAGCTGAGGCGGGTGAAGCCGAGCGCTTGACGCAGTCAACACCCATTCAGAAATTTCTCATCGAGACGGCGAAAAAACATCAAATTTTCTTGATCGGTGGTTCTATCCCCTTGCGCGCCAGCGTACCGGAGAAAGTACGTAACGCTTGCGTCGTCTATAACCCACAGGGAGAGCGCGTCGCGCGCTACGACAAAATCCATCTCTTCGGATTCCAAAAAGGCAGCGAACGCTATAACGAGTCAGAGACGATCGAAGCGGGTCGGCAGCCCGTCGTGTTTACGACGCCGTTTGCCCGCGTTGGCTTGTCGATTTGTTACGACCTGAGATTCCCTGAGTTATATCGCGCCATGGGTGTTAATGATCTGCTGGTGATCCCGGCTGCGTTTACGGAGACGACCGGGCGAGCGCATTGGGAAATTTTGTTGCGTGCGCGGGCGATTGAAAACCAGTGTTATGTCTTGGCAGTTGGGCAGGGTGGGCGTCATCAGAATGGCCGTGAGACGCACGGCAACAGTATGTTGATCGACCCCTGGGGAACAATTATCGGGCGCCAAGACAAAGGCGCTGGGATCGTGCTGGGGACGCTTGAGCACAGCAGAATTGCTGAGGTGCGCACCAGTTTGCCGGCACTTCAGCATCGCGTTATAGCCTAGTCAGCTGCTTTAACAGCGCTGGCGGTGCGCTCTGCCTGCGCTGCCGCCCCGTTGTGATCTGAGCTTAGTGCGTATCGCTATTGGATGCTTTCCTGGCAGCATCGATTTGCCTAATCCTGCTTTGCCCAGTATTTTTGACCCTGTTTGTTCTATTTTTTGAATTTGTTTGACGTTTATCAATGGAAAAAAAATGACTGCAAAAGCCTCTTCCTTACTCGTGCAAGCGAAAAAAACCTTGCTGACGCCTTATAGCCTGGATACGGCAGCGCTCGGCCAGGTTTTTGGCAACATCATGACGCACCAGGTGGATTACGCCGATTTGTATTTTCAGTACAGCCGTTCCGAAGCGTGGAGCCTGGAAGAAGGCATGGTTAAGGCAGGTAGCTTCAATATCAATCAAGGGGTCGGCGTGCGTGCGATTGCTGGCGAGAAAACCGCGTTCGCTTATTCTGACGATATTAGTTTGCTCGCCTTAAGCGATGCCGCGACAGCTGTGCGTGCGATCGGCGCAGCGGGGCAAACAGGCCGGCTTCAGGTAGGGCAGGCGGGTGCTAGACAAACGTTTAAAGCGAGTCACGGGCATGCACTTTACTTGCCGCAAGATCCTTTGTCTTCGCTTGAGGCTGCCGAAAAAGTACGTTTGCTTGAGCGCCTAGAGTCTTACGCTCGGGCTGAAGATGCGCGTGTGGTGCAAGTTATGGCGCACATCGCTGGTGAGTACGAAGTCGTTTTGGTGGCCAACAGTGAGGGTCGTTTGGCGGCTGATGTGCGTCCCTTGGTGCGCGTGTCGATTAGCGTCATTGTTGAGGCGAAGGGACAGCGCGAACAAGGTTCTGCCGGCGGCGGCGGGCGTTTTGACTACGCTTATTTTGACGACCAGATGCTGCGCCAATACGCCCACGAAGCCGTGCATCAAGCCGTGACTAATCTGGCCGCACGCCCTGCACCAGCGGGCACGATGAGCGTGGTGCTCGGCTCTGGTTGGCCTGGTATTTTGCTGCATGAGGCGGTTGGCCACGGCCTTGAGGGGGATTTCAACCGTAAGGGCAGCTCGACTTTTGCTGGACGCATCGGTCAACAGGTGGCCTCGAAAGGGGTCACCGTCGTTGATGACGGAACGATTCCGCAGCGCCGTGGTTCGCTCAATATCGACGACGAAGGGAATCCGACGCAGCGCACCGTGTTGATCGAAGACGGCGTGCTGCGCGCCTATATGCAAGACAGCTTGAATGCGCGTCTGATGGGGGTTGCACCGACGGGCAATGGACGACGCGAATCGTACGCGCACTTGCCGATGCCGCGCATGACTAACACCAGCATGCTCAATGGCGACAAAACGCCGGAAGAAATCATTAAATCGGTCAAGAAGGGGATTTACGCCGTTAACTTTGGTGGCGGCCAGGTTGATATTACGAGCGGCAAGTTTGTCTTTTCTATGTCTGAAGCTTACGTCATTGAGAACGGTCGCTTAGGCCACCCAGTCAAAGGCGCGACCTTGATTGGCAGTGGGCCAGAAGCAATGACCCGCGTTTCGATGATCGGCAACGATACACGGCTTGATCCCGGCGTCGGTACCTGTGGCAAAGAGGGGCAAAGCGTCCCCGTCGGGGTCGGCCAACCGACCTTGCGCATCGATGGTTTGACCGTCGGCGGTACCGCTTAACTCTTGGCTTGCACCAGTAATCGCCAGAATTTTTCTTGCTTACTGGGTGCGTGTATAAGAAAGAGCGGTGATCAGTTTGCGCGAACGCTTGTATTGCCGCTTCCGCTGTTAGTTTTGTTTGTTTTTAATGTGCGCTTAAAAGGAAAAAACGATGCAAAAAATCTTTGCTCTGGCTAGTTTCTTATTGTGTGTTCATCAATCCGTGGCGGCTGAAGGGTTCGCCACAGCTAAAGAGGCTGAGGCGATGGTGAGCAAGATTGTTTTGGCGATCAAGGCGGATAAGAAAAAAACGTATGAGGAGATTACGGCGAAGGATGCTAAATGGATTGATCGCGACCTCTATCCGATGGTTTATTCGCTAGACGGCAAGGTGTTAGCGCATGGTCAAAACAGTAAGCAAGTTGGTAAAGATTTGATTGAGTTGAAAGATGCGGATGGCAAAGCTTTCGTCAAAGAGCGCGTCGCTTTGGCCGAGAGTAAAGGCAAGTTCTGGCAAGACTACAAATTCACTGACCCATTGACTAAAAAAGTACTCCCCAAGCAAGCGTATTGCGAGAAGCTCGAAGAAAGTGTGGTTTGTGCTGGCGTTTATAAACGCTAAGGCAGATGCTCAGGCGAGAGGACTGAATCCAGGTTATGCGTCTTGCGTATAGAGAACTGAGCACGCCGAGTTGGCCAATGTACTAGCCCGCACTGAGCGTAGTAGAGATGTAGTTGAGATTCACCCAGCGCCGCTTGAGCTTCTCAAGTGTTGGTTTTATCACTTGACCTTGCGGGAAGCGCCCGGCGCCTTGTGTTGTCAGACATGAGGTGTCGGGCGTCTTACTTTTAATTTCTGAATCAAAAGGATAGAAGAGGTTTTGTCCAATGAATTTGCTTAAAAGAATGCAGCTCGCCCCTGCGCTTGCTTTGTTTTTTATGCTCTTGCTCGCTGCCGTTAACGATCACTCTTTGAGTAAGCAGAATCGCGCCTTGGAAGAGCTGGTTGGTACGCGTACGCAGTATCGCCAGCTGGTAGCCGATACCAAGTCAGGTGTGCTCGATATTCATGCGCGTAGTTATCGTTTGATGACTTGGAGCGAGATGCTCGGAACAGAAAAAATGGAAGCTGAAACCAAAGCACTGTCAGCTGAAATGGGAAAAGTCGTCGGTGATTTTGCGCTGTGGAGTCGCCAGGAAAATCTCACCGAAGGTGAGCAAAAGCTGGTTCGTCCCTTGAGCGAAGGGTTGGGCAAATACCAGCACGATATTGCGCAAGCGCTTGATCTTGCTTCAGTGGACGTGAATACCGGTGTTGCCGCGATGCAGACCGCTGACGCTAGCTTCAAGCAGCTGAGCTCGTTTCTGAACGATTTACTTGAGGTTGAACAAGCATTGAGCCAAGCGGCTTTTGTTGAAGCGCAGGAGACCTATCATCAAGCGCGTCTTGTGTTGATTGTGACGCTTCTTTGCGCGCTTTTTTTTGCGGCAGCAGTCAGTTTTTTCATGGCACGAGGAATCGTCGAGCGAATTGCTCAGGCGTGCAAAATTTCACGCCGTATTGCGGATGGAGATCTGACCAGTGTGATCAAAGCAGATGGGCAAGATGAGGTGAGTGAATTGCTTGATGCTTTGCGTTTGATGCAGTCCAGATTGTGCGAATTGATTGGTTCGATTGCCGACAATGCGCTAGTGCTTAATTTGTCTGCTGAGCATATGTCCACTGCGATGGGGAGTATCAATCAAACGGTGCATACACAAGGCGAGTCATTGGCGAGCACGGCGGCTGCGGTTGAAGAGATGGTGACCAGTTTGGAACAGGTTGCGCACAACACTACCCAAGTCAAGGGCGTTGCCGAGCAGACAACGGCGATTGCCGATATGGGTGAGCAGATGGTTGATCGTGTCGCGACCGAAATTAGAAAAATTGCGCATAGCGTTGGTTCTACCTCTGGTTCGATTCAAGCCTTGCAGACTGGTTCGCAATCAATTGGACATGTTGCGACTACGATTAAAGAAATTGCCGATCAGACCAACTTACTCGCTTTAAATGCGGCGATTGAAGCCGCGCGTGCTGGGGGGGCGGGACGCGGTTTTGCCGTTGTCGCCGATGAGGTGCGTAAACTAGCCGAGCGCGCGAGCAAATCAACCGACGAAATCAAGCGAAAGAGCAGTGTGGTTCAGGGCGAAATTGAGGAAACCATTCGTCAAATGGCTGATCTCTCATCCTTGGCGAGCAACAGTATTGCCATGATAGAAAATTTACAAAACCCCTTATCGGCTTTGCGTGGCTCGTCATCTAAGGCTTTACAAGGGCTTTTAGAGTTGTCTGATTCTGCGGCGGAGCAACGCCAAGCGGGGACTCAGATTGCACAGAATGTTGAGAAAATCGCACAAGTGAGCGAGGACAATGGACATGCTGCGCATCAAGGCTATGATCTTGCGCAGAAATTAAAACAGACGGCTGAGTCCTTACAGACTTTAGTCGCGCGTTTTCGGCGTTAGTAGCACGTCTTTTCGCTACGTTTTAAATTTGGATCGAAGTAATGAGTCAGCAAAAAAAATACAGCACAGACGACCTGCGCATCAAAGAAATTAAAGAGCTGGCGTCGCCTGAGCAGCTTTCTCGCGCGCTGACGCTGAGTGTATCCGCAGCAGAAACCACTTATTTTGCACGGCAAAACATACACGGGATTTTGCATGGGGCAGATGATCGACTCTTGGTCGTGATCGGCCCCTGCTCGATTCACGACGTTGATAGCGCACTCGAATACGCGCAAAAGCTCAAAGCAGTCAGCCCCCGTTTTTCTGAAGAATTGCTGCTGGTCATGCGTGTTTACTTTGAGAAGCCACGGACCACGGTGGGTTGGAAGGGCTTGATTAACGATCCCGGCTTGGATAACAGTTTTCGCATCAACGAGGGGCTGAATTTGGCGCGCCGCTTGTTGCTCGACATCAATCAGCTCGGCCTGCCTTGCGCGACCGAGTTTTTGGACGCCATCACGCCGCAATACACGGCAGACCTCATTGCCTGGGGCGCGATTGGCGCACGCACCACCGAATCGCAGGTACATCGCGAGTTGGCGTCTGGTTTGTCCTGTCCGGTTGGCTTCAAGAACGGAACCGATGGCAATGTGCACATCGCTATCGATGCGATTCGTGCGGCGCAAGCACCACATCATTTTTTGTCGGTGACCAAGGCGGGGCGTTCGGCGATTGTGTCGACCAAGGGAAACGAGGATTGCCACGTCATTCTGCGCGGCGGCAAAACGCCAAATTACGAGGCCGCGCAAGTGAATGCTGCGTGTCAAGAAATTGCCAACGCCGGCTTGGCTGCGCGGCTGATGGTCGACTGTTCGCACGGCAATAGCTTGAAGCAGTACCGACGCCAGATCGATGTTGCTGCTGATGTTGCGCGCCAACTGGCTGCGGGTGAGCAACGCATTATCGGCGTGATGCTTGAGTCGCACTTACAAGAAGGGCGACAAGATCTGGTGCCTGGACAAGCGCTTGAGTACGGCAAAAGTATTACCGACGCCTGCCTGGGCTGGGACGATAGTCTTGCCTTGCTCGAGTTATTGGCACAGGCGGTGAGCGCGCGCCGTATTCGTAAAGCAGCGCCGTAGATGCGATTGCCGTCCATTTTTAGTCGGCGCGATGTTGTAGTAGAAAACGCAGGGCAAAAAGCTATGCCTACGCTTAAGCCTACGCCTACGCCGCTCAGTTGCTTAAGCACTCGTTTCTTCTGGTCAGTGCTTTGTGTCTTGCTGTTGGCGCGTGCTGGTTTAGCTGCGCTGCTGCCGATGACGGGCGATGAAGCTTATTTCGTGCTCTGGGGTGAGCGTCTGGCTGCGGGCTATTACGACCATCCGCCGATGGTCGGCTGGTGGCTGCACGCGCTGCTGCATTTCTCGCGTGCCGAATGGGTTTTGCGTTTGCCAGCGCTGCTGTTGCCGCTTCTACTGGCTGCCGTGGCTTACTGGCTGCTGCTTAGGCAAGGCGTGTTGCGCGCGCGCGCAGCGGCGCTTTTGATTCTGTTGGCGCCGGTCAATGTTTGGAATGTGTTGATTACGACCGATACGCCGGTGCTGTTGTTTAGCTTGCTTTCAGCGCTCGCTTATTTGTCGGCACAAACAGCCAAGCGGCAAGCTGTGTATCTGCTGGGCTACGCGCTTGCCGGCGCTTTTTTGGGTCTGGCTTTTCTCGGTAAATACTTTGCTGCTTTGCTTGGCATTGCCTACCTGGTGCACACCCTACGTGTGAGGGGCGTTCGTGGTGTTGGCGCGCTGATGCTGTTGTTGCTCGTCGCTTTGCCAGCGCCGCTGTTCAATCTGTGGTGGAACAGTGCGCATTGCTGGGACAACATTCTGTTCAATTTTGTCAATCGCCAGCAGGCGGTCGTGCCTTCGTGGCGCAATCCTGTGTTCTATGCTTTGGCCATGTTTTATTTGCTCACCCCTTGGCTGCTCTCAGCCTTGTGGCGCGCGCGGCAGCGGGTGCGCGCGGCCTTGTCTGAGCAGCTTGAAGTGCGCAGCTTGCTTTATTTGGCGGCGCTGCCCTTGGGTTTTTTGGCCTTGCTGTCCTGCTTTCGGCCGGTTGGTCTGCATTGGCCTGTGGCGTTTATCCCCTTTGTCTTGCTTCTGGCTGCCTATGTTCTGCCTTTGCCGCAGCTTGATCGTGTGCTGCGTTACTCGGCATTTTTTGCGCTTGCGCACTGGGCGCTGATCGTCGCGCTTGCGCTGACGCCTGTGCAAACCTGGCGCCATAGCGCTCAGTACGACAGCATCGTGCTGACCACCGATACCCAGGGCTTGCTCGCCGCGCTGGCGCCCTATGCGCAAAACTATGTTTTGGCCAGCGAGGGGTATTCGCCTGCAGCGATTTTGGCTTTTCACGCACAAAAGCCGGTGCCTGTTTTTGGCGAAGGTTCGCTGCACGCGCGTCAGGACGATTCGTTCAGCGATTGGCGTGCGTTCGACGGGGGCAATATCCTGATCCTGAAAAAAGGCAGCAACTCGCCCGACGCACTGAGCTCGGCCTACGCGGATTATTTTTCGCGCATTGAGTTTCGTCAGCTTGAGTTTGCTGGCGCGCAGTACTCGCTTGTGCTCGGTCAGGGCTACCGCTACGAGGATTATCGCGAGCAAGTTCTGCGCCGTATTCGTGCGCGCTTTTATCGTATTCCGGCTTGGTTACCGCAGCGTCGTGACTGTCCTTTTACGGCGCGCTATTTTCCTGACGAGTTGGCTCATGCAAACTAATCAAACTAATCGGCTACTGCGCTTTTGGCGCCCCGCTGTGCAGCTGTTGCGCCCTTATCAGTGGGTCAAGAGCCTATTCGTTTTGCTCGGTTTGCTCTTTAGCCACGCTTGGTCTGAGCTGGCTTTACGCAACAGTGTGTTGCTGGCGACCGTTGCTTTTGCCTTAGCGGCTTCGGCGGTTTATGTCTTCAACGATCTGAACGATCGCGAGCAAGATCGAGCCCATCCGCAAAAGTCGAAACGTCCTTTAGCCGCTGGAACCGTACGCGTGCGCGACGCGCTCTGGCTCGGGCTGCTTTGCCTGTTTGCTGCACTGTTTCTGGCTTATCAGGCTGCGCCCCTGGTTTGCTTGATCATCGTCGCCTATCTCTTGCTCAACCTGGCTTATTCCTTGGCGCTCAAGCACATTGTTTTGCTCGACGTTTTTGTCATCGCGACTGGTTTCATGCTGCGCATTTTGGCGGGCACCCTAGGCGTCGGCATTGCGCCTTCGCACTGGTTATTGCTGTGCGGTTTGATGCTGACCTTGTTGCTCGGCTTTGCTAAACGGCGCGCTGAGTTAAAGGCCTTGGCGCAACCCAGTAGGGCGCAGCGCAAGGTGCTGGCTGAGTACGATTTGCACTTGCTCGATCAAATTATTGCCGTCTGCGCAGCTTGCACCATCATCAGTTATGGGCTGTACACGGTGAGTGCTGAAACCTTGCTTACGCAAGGAACGGATCATCTGATCTATACCGTTCCTTTTGTTGTCTATGGCGTTTTTCGTTACCTCTTCTTGCTGCATAGACGCACTCTGGCCGATGATCCAAGCAGCGCGCTTTTGCGTGACAGGCATCTACTTTTTTCTTGTCTGGGCTGGCTATTGAGTGTGCTGCTGATTATTTTTTAGGCGCCGTGTGCTCAGGTCGCTTGCGTGAAGTGTGTGAATTGACTCGGCGCTTTGGGGCATCGAAGCATTCGACCTTTAAAGCGAGCCTCAAAGCACTTCGGCGCAGAAAGCGGCTGGCGTGACGATGCGCACCCGACCGGCGTTACCTAGTTGCAGTAGGCCAGCGCGACGATCGCCAGTGACTAAATAATCTGCTTCGCTGGCTAAAACCATCGCAAGCAGAAACGCATCGTTTGGATCATGTACGTGCATAGTTTTGGGCAGAGGGGGTAGGGCGCTTAGCACAAGCGCACGCTGCATGTTGTTCACCATGGCACCGATACGGTGGGCGGGCAGGAGCCTTTTGAGCTTGGGGTAACGGCTTGCCCGGCGCAATTCGTCGAGTTGCGCTGTCGAAGTCACCAGGGTAAAACGCGCCGCGCGCCAAGCGCGATAGATCGTCTCTGGTGAGCCATGAGGTGAAATTAAGGCTCCGAGCAGTACATTGGTGTCGAGAATGACGCGCATTAGTGTCCTTCCGATTCGGCAATCAATTTTGGCTTGTTTGGCCTAGTTTGTTTCTAGTCGAATTTGCGTGCAGGCTCACTTTGTATCGCTCTGCGCAGGCAGGCTTTGTGGCTTGTCTGTTAGAGCTGATTTGGCGATAGGGTCGCGCGCCCATTGCACGGCCTCGTCGATTAGGTCGTTTAGGTGAGACTCTGCGATGTCGCTGGCGGCGTTTTTGGCTTGTTCTGCTGCTTTTTCTAGCAGGTAAGAACGTACTGCTTCTTCAATGAAACGCGATAAATCACCCTTCCGGCCCCCCCCTTGTGCGGTCATGAACATACGCACGGACTGATCCGTGTCGCTTGATACGGCGATATTCCAACGGACAGAGCTCATATCTTCTCCTGTGTTTGTGTGTGTAAGTGTTTTTATGCTTATCTGGATTTTAGCGCAAGCTATTGCTGTACGCTGCCTTTCTGCGGGCGTTAAGTGGTAACTCTTGCTATAGTGCGGCCTGCATT
>JAZKFR010000123.1:0-7847 GCA_040386295.1 Pseudomonadota bacterium
GCACAAGTTCGTTGATCGTGAGGTTGTCGAGTCCTTTGTCGAGCGTCGCTTGGCCTGAGGCGCTAATCGCCATTAGCGCGTGATAAATCCCCCATACCGTGCCCAAAAGACCGACGAAAGGCGCGGTGGCGGCAACGGTGGCGATAAAAGTTTGGCCAAATTCAAGCGTGCTGCGCTCAGCGTCCAGGGCACGTTTTAAAACACGCTGTAGGCTCTGATTGAAGCCCGTTTGATGGCTTGGACTGCTTGGGTTCCGCTGCGTTTTCTGACGATAGCTCTGCGCCGCCGCTAAGGCATGGCGCAACAGATTGGAGAACGCGTTACTGCGCTGTTCTGTGGGCCACTGCTGCGCCAGCTCGGGCGCAGACAAATCGGGCAAGTGCCAAAACCAATTCAGAAATACTTTGCTGCGTTGGCGCAGGCTCAGGTAAGCAAAGCTTTTAACGAAGATCAGATACCAGGTGCCGAGTGAAAATAACAGCAAAATACCGAGAATCAATTGCGCAATCGCATCTGCACTGCTTAAAAAATTGGTAAAGCCTAAAGTGTGTTCCATAGTGAACTGCTAACCCCTTAAGTTAAAAACAATCGGCACCTTGACCCAAGCATCGAGCGCTCGCTCGCCTTGGTGTGCAGGCACAAATTTCCACTGCCATACGGCTTCTTTGGCTGCTTGATCGAGCCTGAGTGAACCGCTACTACTTTGGATTTCGATCTGGCTTGGACTGCCTAGTGCCGTGACTAGAACGTGCAAAATGACTTTGCCTTCTTCGCCTAAGCGACGGGCAAAGGCAGGATAAGCAGGCGGCGGATTGCGCAAGTAGGCCACATCAAATTTGGGCAACTGTAGCGATTCGCTTTGCGGCGCTATTGAAGCGACTGGACGTGAATCGCCGTCTGCCTTGCCTGTGGCTTCATTGGCGCTATCGACAGCCGCCTGAGCCAGCGGCGCAGAGGGCAAGGTTTGGCTCACGGCGCTCGGCGCAACCCGTCCAGCAGAAGTGGGCACCAAATGCCGCACCAGATCAGCAACAGCAGGCGCGGCTTGCGCAGGCTGGGCGGCAGGCGCGCTCAACTCAAAGCGTATAAGCACGGGCGCTGATACGTTCAGTTCTGGTGACGCAGGCTTGAACCATTGCAAAGCGCTCAGCGCCAGCCAATGCAGCAAGACAACCGCACAAAGCGTGATGAAGGCGGCAGCGCGGGCGCGAAAACTCGGAGATGCGGTGAGGTCTGGATTGGCGTACATAAATGCTTGATCAGGAAATGAGTCGCTATTCTAAATAAGAATCGTTCTCATTTCAAGAGGGGAATATCACTTTCCTTGCGCGGGCTAATCATTGCGATTCAGCCGAGAAATAAGAAACAAAAGCGCGACCTAGCGCTTGTTGTAGCAGGCTAAGGCCGAGCCAGCCCAGCGCACAACGCAACAAAGGCCGGCTCTAACGCGCCCCGATGCGCTCCGATACGCATTGAAATTGAGGAATTCATCCGCGCCCGCACACGCCCGTCATAGACGCTTCTAGTCAAAACGGCTATTCTTGCGCCCTGCTGTTTTCCGTGTCGCGCCCGTAGCTCAGATGGATAGAGTGCCACCCTCCGAAGGTGGAAGTCGCACGTTCGAATCGTGTCGGGCGCACCAACCCCTTGCAATTCCTGTAAATACAGCCGCGCACACAGTTCCTAAGGCAAGCCTTTTTTGAACGCATACGCTGCGCTTAAGCTTGTCGCCTTCGCAGTAAACGCGTAGCCAAGCGCACAGTCTGCAGCGCGCTTATGACGATACAGAATGAATCCTTAGCCATTTTTCACCATCAGGACCCCTTATGAGATTTATCCCCTTCGCAATTTTTTCGTTGGCTTTATCGGCCTGCGTATCAAACAAAGCCATACCTGATAGTGCTGATAGTGCGCTGCAAAATGCTGAGCCAAATACCTCACTGAGGGCATTTGAGGAGGTTTGCATAAGAACTGCCCCTTCATTCTCTGGTGCCAAAGCTGCTGCTGAAAAATACGGCATAACAGATATTGAAGACATGGGGTTTGCCCATATCGGCATGTCGAAAGACGAAAGCATAGGCGTTCAAATCAAACCTGATAATGAATGCGTCATTACGACAGCTGTGCAAAAAGCTTCCAATTTGACTAGGGAGTTTTTGCAAGTGGTGGGTCGAAATTCAAAGACAGCCGCATCAACTAAAGTGCCAACGAAAGCACAAATCAACGGAACGACATTTATCTTTCACCATGACCGAAACGGTGGTGAAGCCTTTGTGATGCTGAAGGCAAACGGCTAACTCTTAGAGCTTATTAAGACCAGCGACGTGCCCTGGTAAATCGAAACTAAACACCTCATCGACTTGCAGCCCACGCGGAATTTGATGCGTGATAAAAATGAGGGTCACCTTGCCTTTGAGTTTGTTGATGGTCTGGGCGAAGTGTTCGGCGGTTTGCGCATCAAGGTTAGAAACGGCTTCGTCAAAAATCAGGATTTTGGGTTGCTTGAGCAAAGCACGCGCAATGGCTATGCGCTGCCTCTGTCCGCCCGATAAGCCGATGCCGCGCTCGCCGATTTCGCTTTGATAGCCGTTCGGCAAGCTTTCAATCAACTCGTGAATTTCCGCTGCTTTGCAGGCTTGTACAACGTCGGCAAAGTGCGCATGCGGATGCGCCATGACCAGGTTGTCGTAGAGCGTGCCTGAAAACAGAATCGTTTCTTGCGGCACCACACCAAAGCTGGCGCGCAGCTCATTAGCGGCGAGATGGCGAATATCTTGCCCATCGAGCGCGATGTGCCCTTCGCCGGGCAGATAAAAACCGAGCATCAGTTTAGCCAGTGTGCTCTTGCCACAACCGGATGGCCCCATGATCACGCTAAGGTGGCCGGGCTTAAAAACGAGATCAAGTTTTTGATAGAGCCAAGGGTGGAAAGGGCTGTAGCGAAATGCCAGGTTGTGCACGCTGAGCTGGCCGACACTTTGTTGCACACGACTCGGCGTCAGCGCATGCGGCTCTTGCGGCATATCGAGAATATCGCCGAGGCGTTTGACCGCGATATTCGCCTGTTGAAACTCTTGCCACAGACCGACAATGCGCAGCACCGGCTGGCTCATGCGACTGGCGAACATTTGAAAAGCGACCAGCATACCGATGGTAAAACCTTCGTTCTGCATGGCAAACAATGCGCCGACGATGAGAATCGCCAGGGTCATGGTCTGCTCAAGACCGTTGGCGATGATGTTGTAGCTATTGCCAATTTGTCGCGTCGAAAAACCAGCAGCCAAGTATTGCGCCAGATAATCGCCGTATTTTTTATCGACATCAGGCTCCATTTGCAGCGCTTTGACCGTGGCGATACCGGCCAGGTATTCGGTCAAAAAAGCCTGGTTACGCGCACCGAGCATAAACTGCCGATTGAGCCTATCGCGAAACAGCGGTGCACTCAAAAAACTGATGCCGGCGATCAGACCGAGCAAGGCAACGGCAATCAGCGACAACTGCCAGCTGTAGGCAAACATCACCGCCAAAAAGATCAGCAAGAAAGGCAGATCAAGCACCAAGGTCACCGCGCTGCCTGAGACAAACTCACGGATCGTTTCGACCCCGTGCAAACGCGCGACCAGAGTGCCCGTTGCGCGTTGCTCGAAATACGGCAAAGGCAGTCTGAGCAGATGGCGAAAGACTTTGCTGCCGAGCACGGCATCAATGCGATTGCCGGTATGCAGCACAAGGTACTGACGCAACCAGCTCATCACACTGGTAAACAGCATAAACATTACCAGCGCTACGCCCAGCGCAATCAGCGTGCTATTGCTTTGATGGACGATCACTTTGTCGATGATCACCTGGGTAAATAAGGGGGTGGCCAGACCGACCAATTGAATCGCCAAACTGGCTATCAGCACATCGCGCCAGATTTTTTTGTGCTTGAGCAATTCGGCGATGAACCAGCGAAAACCAAAGGTTTTCTGCTCGCGCGCAAAGCCCGCAATATCTGCATCTGGCGCACTACCGACGGCCTCATGAGCAAGCAAGATGAGCTCGGGCTCGAAGCGGCCAAGCGCCTCCGTCAGGGGCGTTTGCTCAAGCGCCTGGGCACCAGAACGGCAATAAAACAAGAGGTCATTTTCGACCTTGACCAGCAGTACGGCGCAAGGAAGTACTGGGTTTTGTCCGGCACCCTCAGCCTTGGCTTCTGCGTCAGCTTCTGCGTCAATTTCTACCGACGTGGTCGCTTGCAAAAAAGCAATCGCTGGCAACGACACTTGCGCCCAGACGACCGCCGCCAGTTCAAGCGTCCCGGTTTTAAACCCCAGCGCCCGCGCCGCCTCATGCACCGTACTTACGGTATAAGGCGGCGGAAAGGACTGGCTGACCAGCGCAGCGTCAAATGGTCGACGATAAAAAGCACTGATGCTGGCTAACAGCCAGAGCACTTCTTCGTGCTGCAGTTCTATTGTTGCGGACATTTTTCTCTCGTTTTTCAGTGCCGTTGGACTCTGCAGTTGGGTTCAATTGGACTTAAGTCTGTGCGTGATGCGCCGCATGCTTTTCCCTCTCCTGCCCCTGCCGGGGCATCCTCTCCCACGAGTGTGAGAGGGAACGGCATCACTCAATGAGCGCTGATACGTCTGTGCGGAAATGATGCGCGTGCGCGATACCCGCCTCAGCGCTCACGCCCCGCCTCATGCCAGGCCTTGCTGACCGGCGACAATAAATACTCCGCGACGCTACGCGAGCCCAGCCATATTTCGGCATTCGATTGCATACCAGCGCTGAGGGGAAGCTGCATACCCTCGCGCTTGAGCTGCATGCTTTTTAATTGCACCAAGGCTTTGTAAAACATCGGGACTTGCCCCTGCCCGCCGCGTGCCTGCCGTTCAGCCGCCGCCGCATTAGGATTGCCCGCCGTATTGCTATCAGCCGAATCAGCACTGACGTGCTCGACCGTACCATCGACCATGCCGTATTTCTGAAAAGGGAAGGCCACAAATTTGAGTTTGACCGGCTGGCCCGGGCGCACAAAACCAATGTCTTCATTGCTCACCCAAACCTCGGCACGCAAGGTTTCCTCTTTCGGCACCAGGGTAAGCAACACAGTACCGGGTTGTACGACGGTGCCGACCGTGTGCGTTGCCAGATCTTTGACGATGCTCTCCTGCGTCGCTTTGAGTTCGAGCAATTCTTGACGGTGCGTTTGCTTGGTTATTTCTTGCGCCAGCTTATCGAGCGCACTCTGCATTTCGTTGCGTTCGTTATAGAGCTGACGACGGTAATCCGAAGTGATTTGCGCTATTTTTTTCTCCGACTGCGAGATGGTCGCAGCGGCCGAGTCGATCAGAAAAGCCTGCGTTTTCAGCTCCTGCTCTTTTTCAATACGCTCACGTTTTTTATCATTCGCCATCAGGCTGCCGGCAAACCCCTCCTGCGCCAGTCGTGCAAACGCTTTGTCCTGATCACGATAGTGCGGCAAAGTTTGCGTGAGTTTTTCTTGCACCTGGCGCGCCGCAGCGAGCTCAGCGCGCGCCTTAAGCAAACGGCTACGCTCTTCAGCCAGCGCCGCATCAAGCGCATTGCGATTAGCCCGGTATTGCGCGGCGACCTCAGCACTCAGAGCCGGTGGATCACCGTCTAGCGTCGTAAAAGGTGTGGCCGATAACTCGGCATCGATGCGGCGCAGAGCTAAACGCTTACGCTGATAATCAGCCGCAATCGCTTTGCTATCCGCTTCGCTGATCAGCGTATCCATCCGCATCAAAACCTGTCCGGCGTGCACCGTCTCGCCCTCACGCACGAGGATCTCTTAGATCACGCCGGCATCAACCGGTTGCACAATTTTCAAGTAACTTTGCGGAATAAGCTTGCCTTCGGCGACAGCAACGATATCAAGCTGCGCGACTAAAGCCCAAACAATCAGCGCCGCCAACAGACTAGCCAACAACCACAACACCTTACGTCCCAGCGGATTCGGCGGCGTTTCTTGCAGACGCAAAAGCGGCGGTGAAAAATCGTGCTGACCGGGCGTTGCCAAGCGCGGCCAAGAGAAGCGTTTGAAGATCATTGTGTACTCATTCGTTGATGCAAATTTTCAGTTACGTAGCAAGCTTCGTAGGGCAATTGTGCGACGCAACCCACCGTGCAGCGACTGAGCAAGCGTACGACTCAAACGATTGCGCAAACTTGAACCGCCGCCTCTCCCGCAAGCCAGCGCAGTGACGCTATCAAAGGATCGCCATTCCGCCTGGGCACATCAGCACTCACTGACTCTGTGGGCGAGGGGAAGGCACGACTCAATGAGCGTTGATACACCTGCGCGGGAATAATCGATCCCAAAGAAGTTCGTGCGTTGCCTATGGATCATCACCCCAAGCGCGCAATCCCTTCCTGCAAACCCTGGAAGCCTTTTAGCCCGGCACCCGCAGCGAGCGAAACAGGATCGATGCCATTGCGCAAGGCATTCGGCGTGCCTTGCGCGACCAGCGCTTGATTGCCAACATCAGCACCATGTGCGGGATTCAGCCAATCGGGCGCTGCTGCGCTTTCCGCCAGCAGGCGGTTGAGCGTCGCCTCCATGGCAGCCCAGTGCTGGTAAAAACCATTGTCTTCAGCCGCCACCTTCTGGCGAGAGGGCGCACTACCCTGATCGTTCGGACGTAAAGGATCTCTGGCTGCGCTATCAAGCAAATCTTTATCCTTATCGCGTCGACCTGGCTCATCGTCTTTGCCTGGTTTGCCTGGTTTGCCTGGTTTGCCTGGCTTACCGGGTTTGTCACGCGGCTCGTGATCATCGCGCGGACCAGGGCCTGCAGGTCCGCCTGAACCGCCAGGGCCACCGAGCGGACCACCGTGATCACCCGGAGTGCCACTGCCCGCCACCTTGAGCGCAAAGGACTGGCTGGCAGTGGCACCCGCAAGATCAGTTGCCGTGACTTGAATTTGCAACTGCGCGGCCGCACCCGTCGGCGTCCCGGAAAGCACACCGCTCGTCGCGTTAAAACTTAACCAGGCAGGCAAAGCAGCGTTGGCATTGTTCCCCGTGATCAGCGTCGCGCGATAGTTCAAATGATCACCCACATCAACATCGCTAAACGCGTTGTCCGGCAAGGCGTAGCTGAACGTCGCTCCGCTCTGCGCAGATTGATTCGTCAGCAGTGTACTGATGATGGGCGCATCGTTGGTGTTGCGCACCGTGAGATCAAAACTATCGCTACTGCTTCCGCCGTGTCCATCGTTAGCGCTGACCTTAAGGCTGAGTGTGCCGACGTTTGCGTTGACTGGTGTGCCACTTAAAGTGCGCGAACTGGCGTTGAAGCTGAGCCAACCCGGCAAGACTGAACCGTCAACTTTACTCAGACTAAAACTCAGGGCATCGCCGTTCGCATCAGTGAAAGTACTGAGCGGAATCGCATAAGTGAACGCCGCATCTTCGTTGATGAACTGATCAGGCAGCGGCGTCGTGACCACCGGTGCGCTGTTGCCAGCCGGATTAACAGCAATCACAAAATCATCAAACACACTGGCGTTGCTCGTATCTTTTGCCGTGACGCGAACACTGACGCTGCCTGCACTCGTCGGCGTGCCGCTGAAGCTGCGTGTGCTCGCGTTGAACGTCAGCCAGCTTGGTAGCGCGCTGCTGGTGCTCAGCGTGGCGCTGTAGTTCAGCGTGTCGCCAACATCGACGTCGGTGAAGCTGTTGCTCGGTACGTTGAAGTTGAGCGACTGGCCGACGGTGATGCTTTGATCAGCGAGCGGCGTGCTGAGGATCGGCGCGTCGTTGGTGTTACGCACGTTAAGGTCGAAGCTGTCGCTGATGCTGCCACCACGTCCATCGTTGGCGGTGACTTTGA
>JAZKFR010000124.1:0-5263 GCA_040386295.1 Pseudomonadota bacterium
GGCGGAATACTTGTTGCGCCAGCAGCGAGGGGGGGTCTGGGATGGGTGCTCAATAAGCCGGCGGGCGTGATCGACATGAGCCAGCGCTGCGTGCCTAATTCAAGCGCAATCTGTTGCTCGGCGAAAGGACTAAGGCGCTGGCGCGCCCATGGTTCGCCGAGCAGCATGTGGTTGAGTAAGGCTAGCGCCGCACGGTGGACTAAAGGGGACATTGCTCGCTCAGTGCAAGGCGCTTAGCTCAGATTTTGCGCGCGCTGCTCAGACGGTGCTTTGTTGAATACCACTAACTGCCCAGCCTTTACTGCCGTCAAGCGGTTTGCTTAAGTGCCAGACTTCGTCGAAGGGGCTTGCTGCTTGTCCTGCTACTTCACTGATCATGCCGCTAAATTGCACGCTGGCGATGTGTCGATTGCCTTCACTGACCACGGAGAGCAGAACAGCGTTGAGGCTTACGACGTCGGTTTGCTGCGGGGCGCTCTGCGTTTGTCCCTGCTTTTCTTCTTCGATCTGTAGTTTGATTTCGGCAAACATTTCTGGACTGACAAATTCCTTGATGTCGTCTAGGTTGCGTGCATCGTGCGCTGCCTGCATGCGGAGGAAATTGACTTTGGCGATACGGACAAAGGCGTCAGCGTCAAAGCCTTCAGGAATCATTGCAGCGCTTGTTGTGTGCGCTGCGCTGTTCGTTTGGCTCAGCGTGCTGCTGCTTTCTGGATGCGCGTTGGACGCTGCGTATTGGCTGCTGTTGTTGTCGAACGCTGGCGGTGCTGAATTGGCAGCATTGGCAGTGGCAAATTCACTTGTGGGATTAGCTTGATTTGGCACGGCGCGGCGTAGCAGCAGCCTGACGACGAAAATGGCCGCCATCGCGAGCAGTGCAATCATCAGGAAGTTGGTCATGCCTTCGCCCATGCCGAAATGTGAGAGCAGAGCAGCGATGCCGAGTCCGGCAGCGAGTCCGGCGATGGGGCCTAGCCAGTTACGTTTGGGTGGTGCAACAGGGGCTGCAGCGGGTGGGGTGCTGGGCGTGAGTTGTTTTTGTGGTGTGACTGGCCGTGGCGCGACGGCTTCTCTTTGCATGCCGACAGATTTGCCGCCACCCAAGCGTTTGGCTTCGGCCTCTCCTACGACAAGGCCTAGAGAAAGTACGCTGATCAGTAAGCTGGATAAGATCTTTTTCATTTGTTTTGCTCCTAGAATTTAAAACCCCAATGCAGGGCAACGACGCCCAACGTTAAATTAGTGTAGTCAACTTGTTCAAAACCAGTGCTTTCTAGCATTCCTTTCAAAGTGGATTGATCAGGGTGAACGCGGATAGATTCGGCCAAATAGCGGTAGCTTTCTTGGTCTTGCGTGATGATTTGGCCGAGTCTGGGGATGACGTTTAGCGTGTAAAAATCGTAGAGCGGTGCGAGTGGCGCCCAGACTTTGGAGAATTCTAGAACAAGCAAACGCCCGCCTGGTTTGAGTACGCGCAACATTTCGCGCAGTGCTTTGTCTTTGTCCGTCATATTGCGCAAGCCGAAGGCGACGCTGACGCAATCAAAATAGTCGTCAGGGAAGGGGAGTTTTTCGGCGTCGCATTGTGTTACTGGGAGCAAAAATCCTTGGTCGCACAGGCGGTCACGTCCCCGGTTCAGCATCGCTTGGTTGATGTCGGTGAGCCATACCTGGCCGCTAGGCCCAACGCGCTTGGCAAAAGCGAGGGAGGGGTCGCCGGTGCCGCCAGCTACGTCGAGGACGTAGGCGCCTGTGCGCACCCCGCTTTTGGCGAGGGTGATGCTTTTCCATAGACGGTGTAAGCCTGCCGACATGAGGTCGTTCATTAGATCGTAACGGCCAGCAACGGAGTTAAATACTTCGGCAACATGATGCACTTTGTCTGCTGCGTTGACGGTTTTGAAGCCAAAGTGGGTGCTTGCTGGTGTAGCGCTTTGGGGGTCTGTTTTGTCGTTCATTTTTGGTTTTGGAATAGCTTGTTCAGCAAGGCTTTGCTACGTCATGTTGCGACGCCGGGAGTGGGTCGGGAAGCGGGTCGCGGCTAGCCTTGTTTGCTGCCAGGCGATCAAGATAGGTTTGCCAGAGTTGTTCTTGATGCGTGCCTAATTCGTAGAGTAAATCCCATGAGTACAAAGCGCTGCGATGTCCATCAGAGAAAATGGGTTGGATCGCGTAATGGCCAACCCGCTCTATTTGTTCGATGCTGACTTGGCGTTTACCCACTTGTAATATTTCTTGTCCTAAACCGTGGCCACGGGCTTCTGCCGAAGGGCTGAAGACGCGCAGAAACTCGCAGCTAAACACGAAATTTTGGCCGTCGGCGAACACCAATTCGAGCGTGCGCGATGCTTGGTTTAGGATGATTTCTTGGGGGATTGGCGTGTCGTGACGTAAGCCAGCCATGGGGTTTTCTCGCGATGAGGCAGGCCGCCATGATAACGCAGAAGCCAGTACTGATTCCAATACGCAGCGTGACATTGCGACATCGTGATAAATCGCTTGTCGGCTACGTCTTATCGCGCGTTCGTAAGGTCTACGTTGTGTGCGCTGGCGTGCTTGTGCGGAAGGCAATAAGTGCAGCGAGATGCACTCGGGGTCCCTGAGCTTGGCGCTTGTGCGGCGTGAGTGCACTGCTATAAGGCAAAAGAATGCCGCTGCGCGGAGATCGATAACGCAGCTTTGTGCCGTGATCGCGTTAAAATTCGCCGAGCTCGAAATCTAGGGCGCGGCTTTGGCTTTGCTGCTGATGTTTTTATTGCCCAGGGCGTGCTGGACTGACGTACTCTTGGCCTAGGCTGCTTGTTTGAGACCTTGGAACGCGTTGGGAACTCTGTTGCCAGTAGTTGGATAGGTACGTTGAGAAGCACTTCAAGGAGTACTTCAGGTGGATGAATTTAAAAAAGCGTGGGGTGTCGATCAATGGGCGGCGTATTTCGCTCGGCAGGAGCTGCCGGTGATGTCGCGCTCGAAACAGTTGCTGCAAGAGATGGAAGAGCTTGAGGGGGATTTGCTCTCGCCCAAAGAGCTGGCCACGCTTGTGATCGCCGATCCCTTGCTCTGCCTGCGTTTGCTTCGACAAGCTGAGCGTGGTAAATCAACCCGTCTGGGCAACGAAACGACGACCGCCTTGGCGGCGATTTTGCAGTTGGGAATCAATGGTTTTCGTCGATTGTTGTTGTCTAGTCCAGAAGTCGATGAGCAGAATACCGGTTTGCTCGCTGTTGAAGCGCGCGCGCGTATCGCCGGCCAAGTTTCTTTGCATTGGGCGACTGGGCGCATGGATATGCACCCAGAAGAGCTGGCCGTGGCGGCCTTGATTGCGGATACCGGCGAGTTGTTGATGTGGGTTTATGCGCCGCAGATTGCGCAAGCAGCCCAGGCGGCGGTGCATTCCGGCCAGGCGCAGCGCAGTTCGCAGGCGCAGCGCCAGGTGTGTGGTTTTACTTTTAAAGAGCTAACTTTGCGTTGTGCCGAGTTGTGGGCGATGCCGTCTTTGGTGCTGCAACTTTTGCATGGGGCTGATTCGGCGCGCGCTCAGTTGGCGCGTGTCGGTTCTAACGCGGCGCGCCATATTTTGGATACTTCTCCGACCGCGCTGTTGGCGCTGGCTTTTGATGTGGCTGAGGCGAAGAATCTGGTGCCTGCGGTGAGCGTCGAATGGTTGGTTGCAGAATTGCCGATGTTGAGCGATGCGCAAAAAGAGGATTTGATCGTGCAAACCCGACAGGTTTTGGCTGACCAAATCGGCAGTGCCTGATGTGTTTAGAGTGGGCGTTAAGGTTTCGCTGTGACTCAAAATATGACTCAAATCGTGCCCCAAGCTGTGCCAGCTGATTCTGTTTTGCTCGATCGCTATGGTCGCCGAGTCACCTACTTGCGCTTGTCGATTACCGACCGCTGCGATTTTCGCTGTACTTACTGCATGGCCGAGAAGATGGTTTTCCTGCCGCGTTCTGCCGTCATGAATTTTGACGAGTGCGTGCGCGTAGCCCGTATCTTCGTCGGCTTGGGGGTGATTAAGTTGCGCGTTACAGGCGGCGAACCTTTGGTACGTCAGGGGGCGCTCGCTTTATTGGCGCGCTTAGGCCGTTTGCCGGGTTTGCGCTCTTTGGTGTTGACGACGAACGGAGCGCAGCTCGAGCGTTTTGCCCAGCCTTTGCTTGAGGCGGGTGTAGCGCGTATCAACATTAGCTTGGATAGCTTGCGGGCAGAGCGGTTTAAAGACATTACCCGAGTTGGCGCGCTCGCTAAGGTATTGCGTGGCATTGAGGCGGTGCGGACGCTGGGTTTTAAAGGGATCAAGCTCAATACCGTGCTGTTGCGTGGACGTAATGACGACGAGTTGATCGAGCTTGTGCAGTTCGCTGTGGCGCGTGCTATCGACATTTCTTTTATCGAAGAAATGCCGCTCGGTGAAGTAGCCTCTCGGCAACCGAGCTCCGGCGCTGGTTTTTTGCGGGGCGACGAGGTGCTGGCGCGTTTACGGGCGCACTTTGATTTGCTGCCTTGGCCTGGTGATTTGGCCGAGTCTTTGCCTGCATTGGCCGATCCAGCGGGCGGCCCGGCGCGTTATTGGCAAGTACGCGGCAGCGCCACGCGGATTGGTTTGATCACGCCGCATAGCCAGCATTTTTGCGCCAGTTGTAATCGTGTCCGCGTGACGGCGCAAGGTGTGCTGTACCCCTGCTTGGGCAGTGAGGAGTCCGTTGCTTTGTTGCCTTTGTTGCGTGCACATCCTGATGACGATGCGCCGGTGCGGGCGGCGATTGTGCAGGGTATGGGCTTGAAAGTGCAGGGGCATGACTTTGATGCACAGCGCAACGCGCCCAAAATCATGCGCTTTATGTCGCTGACCGGGGGCTAAGCGGCTCGGTGACGCATGTCTGCGCTGGCTTTTCTCCGTCCAGCGTGATGCTTTGTCGGTTTGTTTTGTGCAACTGAATTTAATTTTGTCTCTCAATTATTTAGACGGGTTTTGTGTATGACTTTTGCTGATGCTTCCGCTACACCCCACCACGCGATTGCCCCGGTGGAGCAGATTATTGCTGATCTACGCGCAGGCAAGATGGTCATTCTGGTCGATGAAGAAGACCGTGAAAACGAAGGGGATTTGGTTATTGCCGCAGAGCATGTGACGCCTGAAAGCATCAACTTTATGACCAAACATGCGCGTGGTTTGGTTTGCCTCACCTTGACCGAGCAGCGTTGCAAGCAAATTGGTCTGGCGCCGATGGCGCGTGATAACAAGAGTCGTTTCAGTACC
>JAZKFR010000125.1:0-2126 GCA_040386295.1 Pseudomonadota bacterium
TGGCTTTTGAGCCGGAGCCAGAGCCTGAACACGTCAGCGAAACACCCGAACCAGAACCCCCTAGCCCTCCACCCGCAGGGCGCCCCAAATTACAGCGCATTAAATAACGGCATTTGTCCGAATCCCGTGTGCGCACGAGGCGTCGGGAATGTGTGCGACTAGGCAATGTGGCGAGTCTGCTTAGCTTTTTTTGTCAGACGCTGGCGCTTGCTGGCACGCGCGCAAAGCAAGCCTCGTTGCAACAGAGAGCCCAAGGCGCAGAGAACTAACACGGGGTCGATCAGGTAATCCCAAAGATTGCTCGACTCGTAGCAAGCCAGCATCCAGGCGAGGAGCGATAAGTTAATCGCCCATACCAACATCGCCTGCCTAAAACGTATTCCGAGCAAGCTCAAACACAGCAGCGCCAATAAAAACCACGGCGAAGCGTAGCCCCAGCGATAAGGGTCGTCAGCAGTTAGACCCAAGGCCATGGGGTACAACAGGATTGCCGCAGCCAGAATCAAGCCAACTAAAACGGCTGAATTTTTCTCGCCAAACAGCGCTTTCTTGCGATCAGGAGAGACAAGCGCAAACCAAGCCAAACGAGCGAATAGCAGCAGGCTTGGCAGACTCAGATCGCCGACCACGCCGCGCACATAAGCGGCAAGCGGCAGGTAGTCTAGGGAAGAAATACGCGCCCACGGCAATAAAAAAAGAACGAAGAATGCGCTCAGCAAGCTCAAGCGTGCGGTGAAAAATGTGTTTTCTTGCGCGCTCCTCGGCAAGGCTCGCTCTGATTTTTCAGCGCCAGATAAGCTGCGCGCTACTTTCTGCACAGACAAGAGAGAGAGGGTCGCCAAGGTGAGCGCGGTGCCGCCCAGGCCGGCCAGATCCGTCGGAGAAATCATCGTACCTTCCTTATCGACTCGGCAAAGGAGGACTTGCCAGCGCACCATTGAGCGGCACTAGCTGGGCACGCACGGTGTTGAGATTTAGCTTTTCGGCAAGCCAGGCCTGCGAGAAAGTGAGGTGCTTGATGAAACTGCGATTCCACGTGTACAGCAACTGAAGATTGCCGTGCTGATCAAGAATCAGATAGGGATAAGAAAACTCAAAATAACAATCACGCGGCGAACACATATGCTGAGTAGACGTCGTAGTAAAAGCCTCCAGCAGTTTGTTTGCCGGGGGATTCAGCAGGCGCACATCGCTTAATAATGCTTGCTCTTGTACGCGCAAGGCGTAATTCGACCTGGCTTGAGCAAGGTCTTTGACCTGTGCTTGCTGCGCCCGCCAGGCGGATTGATCTTCTAGCACCTGTAGCGTTTGCCAATGCGCCCCGCTGTCACGGGAAGCGAGCAGAGACAACACCTCACGATCTGCTTCGACATTATTGGCTACTGCCAGCAAAGTGCCGCCGGGTAATGCCAGCCCGCTCAAGGCCGCATTCGGATTGGCGAGCGTACTTTGACGCGGTAAGGTCCAATGCTGTCCGCCATCCTCAGTAGCGCTGATGCCAACACGGTTGAGCCCCCCTCCACCATGGCGCATTAAGACCTGAGCATGACGCTTATCCTGCACCAGAACGACCGGCTGCAAATTTCGCCGACCATGGCTCAGGCGTTGTTTATCGAGCACACGATCCTGCGTATCGAGCCTGAGCAATTCGGCAAATTTGCCGATGAACTCGTGGTACACGGGCAAACCCATGCTGCCATCAAGGTAGTAAAACGGGCTGCCCTTGACCAAGGTGCTGAGATTAAAGAAGGGGCTGGTAATCAGACGACGTGGCGCTTCCCAGGTTTCACCCTCATCGTACGAGCGCATCACGCTGATCGAGCTACCTGCCCAGCCGCCGAGCGACACGGTGACTAAAAACAAACGCAAACTTCCGTCGGCAGCACGGGCCACAACGGGATTACCGATTTTTTTGATTGAGCGCCACAAAGCGCTTTGCGCTTGTTTGACATCGACGACAAGATGCTCAGAACTCCAGCCACTATCCTTTCCCCACTGCTGGCGCGTTGGGTCAAATAGCGCGCTATAAATGGCCACATCAGCGCCGCCTTCCCGACTACCGGCAAACCAAAAAGCACGCAAACGCCCGTCGTTCAATTCGATCAGCGAGGCAGCATGGCGATGCG
>JAZKFR010000126.1:0-6381 GCA_040386295.1 Pseudomonadota bacterium
GGGAGGCTGATACGGGAGGCTGATACGCGTGAAATTTACCCTCGCGCAAAGAGAGCACTGAGGGAAAAGCCGAGGGAAAAACCGAGAGCAATCTCACCCGTCTTTTTGCTCTGGATCTAAGTATTCCTCCGCGTATTTGAGATAAATTTTTTCTTGCATGAATACTTCGAATAAATCTGGGTCGATATGGCCGTTATCGCGAAATTTGCTCAGAATGCGCAGCGCTTCTGAAATTTTCATGCCGTGCTTATAAGGCCGATCCCGTGCGGTGAGTGCTTCAAAAATGTCCGCGATGCCCATAATTCTTGCCTGAACTGACATTTCTTCACGTTTCAAGCCTTTCGGATAGCCTTTGCCGTCCATCCGTTCATGGTGCCCACCCGCGTATTCGGAGACATGGCGTAAATGCTTGGGCCAAGGTAGAGATTCAAGCATTTTGATGGTGGCGACGATGTGATAGTTGATCGCCTCGCGCTCGTCTTTGGTCAAAGTGCCGGAACGAACGGTGAGATTCTCTATCTCGTTTGGCGAGAGAAAATCAACGCGCTCGCCGCGCTCTGTTAGCCACTGCCGACGTTTCGCCAGCGCAATGACCTCGGCTTGATCTTGTGCACTCATTGCTTCACAGCCGATATTGACGCGTTGTATGAAAGCGCGCTCTTGGTTCAGTGCGAGCAAGGTGTCTTGCCATTGGCGCTCTGCCATTTGCTTGTCTTCGCCAGCGCTGAGCGCTCTTAGCATAGTAATTTCAGCATCGCGTTTGAGTACTTCAAAGCGCGTATCGATCAGCTCGACACGGTCGAAAATAGTTTGCAGTTTGGTTGCTTTGTCGACGATGTGTACGGGGGTCGTGATTTTTCCGCAGTCGTGCAATAGGCTGGCAATTTTTAACTCGTAACGATCTTTTTCGTTCATCGAGAAGTCAGCTAGCGGCCCAGTTTTTGTTGCATGCGCGGCTTCGGCGAGCATCATCGTCAGCCAGGGTACGCGTTGGCAATGGCCGCCGGTGTACGGTGATTTTTCGTCGATCGCCAAGTTGATCATTTTGATGAACGACTCAAAAAGTTCTTCAAGCTGGTTGATCAAAATTCGATTGGTCAGCGCGACAGCCGCTTGCGATGCCAAAGACTCAGCCAGGCGTTGATCGGCGTCGGAGAAGGGGGCGACGCGGCCATTCTCGGCATCGATTGCGTTAATCAGTTGTAAAACGCCGATCACTTCGTTCTCGTGATTTTTCATCGGCACCGACAAAAAAGACTGCGAACGGTAGCCCGTCATTTTGTCGAATGCACGAGTGCCCGAAAAATCGAAGCCTTTCGCCGTATAGGCGTTGTCGATGTTGACCGTTTCGCCATGAATCGCCGAGTACGCCGCGATCATCGAATGGTTCGCCGTTCCATCCGCGCAGTACAGCGGCAAATCGGGGAACTGCGCGCTAGTCGAGTGGCCGCTGGTGCCGCCGTAAGCAAGTTGCAGAGAGTCGGTGCGCACGATCTCAAAGCGTAAGGAGCGTTGATCTTCGCTGACGCGATAAAGCGTTCCGCCATCGGCGTGGGTGATCGCTTTCGCCGCGAGCAAAATGTTCTCAAGCAATCGGTCAAGATTGCGTTCGTAAGATAAGGAAGCGCCAATTGCGTTTAGTTTTTCTAAACGCCGAAATAAATCATTGATCATTTCCATGGCATAAAACCCCAGTTATTTGATACAAACAGCCCGAATTTGCTTGATGTCGGTAATGCCGCTGAGGATTTTCTCAATGCCGTCCATTTTCAGCGTGCGCATCCCTTCGTTTAGGGCAATGGCAAACAATTCAGCCACCCTAGCGTGTTCCTGGATGGCTTTTTTCAGTGGGTCGGTGCCGATCAATAATTCGTGTAGGCCGACCCGTCCTTTGTATCCGGTTCCTGAGCACTCTTCGCAACCTTTAGCGCGGTAGAGGGTAAACGCGCCTGACTCGGCATAACGTTGCTGCCATTCATCTTGAACCGCTTTGGCGGCTAGCTCTGGTGCTGTTTTCCAGTTCTCGGTATTGACCAGCTCCTCGCAGTATTCGCTAAGCAATTGCTGTATTTCTGCCGCATTTGGCTGATAGCGCTCTTTGCAAGACTTACACAGCCGTTTAGCTAGGCGCTGCGCCAGGATGCCGAGTAAAGCGTCAGCGAAATTGAACGGATCCATCCCCATGTCGAGCAAACGGCTGATTGACTCAGGCGCGCTGTTCGTGTGCAGGGTAGCGAACACCAAGTGACCGGTGAGCGAGGCTTCGATACCAATCGAGACGGTTTCTTTGTCGCGCATTTCACCGACCATGATGACGTCGGGATCGGCACGTAAGAAAGAGCGCATGACGGTCGCGAAATCAAGCCCAGCTTTTTTGTTGACCTGAACTTGGCGTAAGCCTTTTTGCGTGATTTCAACCGGGTCTTCAGCAGTCCAAATTTTGGTTTCTGGCTGATTGATGTAGCTGAGAATTGAGTGCAGCGTGGTCGTTTTGCCTGAGCCGGTGGGGCCGCAGACAAAGAACAAGCCATAGGGTTTTGAGATGGTGTTTTTTAGGCGCGCCAAATTGTGTGGGCTGACGCCTAAACTATCGAGCGGGATAGGTTCGCCCGCCGCCAAGATACGCATGACTACGTCTTCTAGACCCCCGGCAGTGGGAATGGTCGCGACCCGTAGTTCGATATCGAGCGGCCCCCATCTTTTGAATTTTATTTTCCCGTCTTGTGGCCGCCGCTTTTCTGAAATATCCAGGTCGCACATGATTTTGAGACGCGCCAGCAAGGGGCTTCTGTACGAGGCGGGAATTTCGATATACGGCGAGAGTGAGCCATCTTTGCGAAAACGCACCAAGGTTTTTTCTTTGCCCGGACGCGGCTCGATGTGAATATCGGAGGCACCTTGCTGGTAAGCGTCGGTGATGATTTTGTTGACCAGGCGAACTAACTCGTTATCGGCTGCCGCCAATTCCTCACCTTGGTTGGACGCACTGCCGTCGTCTTCGTCAAGGTCGGACAGCATGTCATCTACCGACTCTGTGTTCAGTGTCGCGCCATAAAAATGCTCCACCATCAAAACAAAATCGGTGTACGTGGTGACGCGATAGTCGATTTTGCTTTTTGAGAAAATGTTGTTGACGATGCGCGAGCTTTTTAGCTGCTCGGGGTCAACTGCGACAACCACCACGCCTGTTTCGTTTTCTTCAAGCGGCAGCCATTGATCGGCCTCAACATAGTCGCGTTTCAGATTGCGCAATAAGTCAGTTGGTTTGATTCGTTCGCTGCGAAAAGCTTCATAAGGCACCTCAAAGAAGCGCGCCAGACCCATGCCGATGTCGTTGAGCTTGACCTGAAAGTCTTCGCGCAGCACTTTCTCCAGCAGTAGGTTTTTTTGCCGTGCCGATTTTTGTGCCAGCTCAAGATCCGCCGCCGAGAGCAAGCCATCACGCACCAGCGCTTCGTATTTTGAACTGAGCTTTTGCAGCGGTTTTTGCCGCTGTGCGAAGGCAATGGCAAGCGTTTGTGCAAGGCTTTGTACGCCTTCTTCAGCCGTTGCTGAGAAGGGTTCGTCAGCGCGGTTGTTGATCAGTTGAACGACGCCGACGAGTTCGCCGTTTTGGCCTTCCAGAATGGGTGCAACTAACATTTGTTTCGAGCGATAGCCCGTACGTTTGTCGACTTCTTTGAGGAACTGCAAGCGCTGGCTGTGTTTCTTTAGCTCGTCTGCGTCGTACACGTCGTGAATGTTGAGCAGTTTGCGCGAAACGGCAACGTAGCCAGCGACACTATGTTTAGACACAGGCAGTTTTAAATCTTTGAACGAATTGAGACCGGTCTTGATTTTTGAAACGATGTGTTGTTTGTCTTCGCTTAAGAGATAAATCGTTAAGCGGTCACTATTGAATAAATTGCAGATATCTAGAGATAACTCCAGCATGATTTCGTCGGTATTGCTGGTCGCATGAATTTTGTTCGTGACCGACTGTAGATTTTTTAAGAACGATAGGCGGTTGCCAATATCGATACGATGATTACTGTCGGTCAGAGAGGGGTTAGTCATGTTTTTTTCCAGTAAAGGCTAGACGTCGCAGTATTGTTTTGTGTTGTGCCACGCGTGATGAAGTGCTCTGAGCGGCGCAATGCTGTCCTCACACAACGGCCATCGTTAAAGCTCAAAAATCTGTTTGTTGTGCAGCATTTTGGCTTGTCTTTGACTGAGGCAGGCGGCAATTTCGGCCATCGTTAATCTGTCTTGCCCGGGTTTTAAGTGTGTGATGAAAATTTCAGCAGGGCGCGTCAAATGACCTAATTCTGCTGCCAACATGCTGGGACATAGATGCTTAGAGAGCGCCGCCAATGCTTGCTCGCGGTTGGAAAAAGCGGTCTCGATAATCAAATAACGCAAGTTAGTGATTTGGTTGACGATAGGCCAGAACCTTGGGTTTATTGTGGTGTCGCCTGTAAATACTAAGCTGGCTTCGCCCGAGTCAAGCTGGTAGCCAACGGCGGGAACGGTGTGCTCAGCAGGGAGTGCGGTGATGCAGCGTGTGCCTAAGCGCGTTGTTTGCGCAAGATGAATCGTTTGATAGCGCATGACCGCCTGCGCTGGGCTTGGTATGGCGCTGAAATCAGGCCAGATTGCCCAGTTGAAAATATGCTTTTGCAAGACTTTGAGCGTTGCCGCGCTGGCATAAACCGTTAAAGGGTGCGTGCGCAGATCCGCTGTGGCGTCAATTAACAAAGGGAGTGTGGCGATGTGATCGAGATGCGCATGGGTGATGAAGACATGATTGATCGCCGCCAGCGCGGCTAGCGATAAATCGGCCGCACCCGTGCCTGCGTCGATCAAAATATCGTCATCAATGAGCAAAGAGGTGGTACGCAGCGCGTCGCCCCCAATGCCCCCGCTACACCCTAGCACCGTTATTTTCATTTTTCGCTGAATCGTGTGGTTTGTCTTTGCACAGTCTAGCCTTTGCTGCCGATGTTTGCTGCGGATCAGGTGTGCCGATTCGTTTGGTCAATCCAGCTTGCTTGTGGCGTGGCGTATTGCTTGCTGCGTGCTGTGCCGAAATTGATCACAAGGTGAGCCTTGCAAATTTCCAAACGACTGCTTATTCAGCTTGTGGCTTGAACGTTCAGGTCAGTCACCGCATCCCAGTCTCCGCTTGGCGGCGTTGCTCGGTAGCGCGCAATGCGTTCGACGTAATGTTGATACAGAAGACAGTTTTGATTCATTCGTGTTAGTTGATACAGCTGTAAATCAGCTTGTTCCCACTCTTGTGCACGATAAAAACGCAGCATGCGATGCCATAGACTTAATTCGTCGAGCAGCGCTTGGGGGCATTCCTCGCGTAGACACAAGGGCTCAAAAATACGCACAGCGATGTCCTTGCCTTTGACCCGAACCCAGTCGAGTTCGCGATAAACGAATGCGGGTGCCGCGTTGGCGCACGCTTCACCAACAATGATGCAGACGCCGTAGTAGCGGGTGATTTTTTCTAAGCGAGCCGCCAGATTAACGCTGTCCCCCATGACGGTATAAGCTTTTCTGAGGGCGGAGCCCATATCGCCGACCGTCATCGTTCCTGTATTGATGCCGATGCGAATTTGTAGTGCCGGCCACTGACGTGCCGCAAATTCTTGTGCCAGCTTGCTCAGCGCTGCTTGCATCGCTAACGCGGCGCGTATCGCGTCCGCTGCGTGCCCGGGGTTGCTCACGGGTGCGCCCCAAAATCCCATCAGCGCATCGCCAATGTACTTGTCTAAAGTGCCGTGATGTTGCCGCAGTATCTGCGTCATCACGCCAAAATAGCGATTCATCATATTGGCGAGTTCATTCGGTGCGCAGCCTTCTGATAGACGGCTGAAATTGACGACGTCCACAAAAATCACCGTTAATTCTGCGCTTTGCCCGTGCATGCTGTATTGCTTGGGATTGAGCACCATTTCGTCTACCAGCTCAGGCGGAACGTATTGGCCAAAAAGCTCGGTCACGTGTCGTTTTTTTCGCGTTTCTACGAAATACCCGAGAAGCATGTTGAGCATGTACAAAACGAAAATGGCGCTCAGTGTGCTGGCCAGGGGCAAGACCTGGTTTGCCCACCAGAATCCTGCGTTGAGCAAAAGCACAGCGCAAACGATTCCCAAGCTTAATAGGCTGGCGCGTGTTGGCGAGAGCATGGGCAGCACGATGGCCAGCGTGAGGGTGCATAGCAGCAGCAATAGGGCTTCGGCGCCCAGCATGTAGGGGGCTTGTTGCTTGATCGTGCCATCGAGCATGCCAGCGATTAAATTGGCATGAATTTCAACCCCGGGATAGGCGTTACCGAGCGGTGTCGTACGTAAATCGGAAAGCCCGGGTGCGCTGGTTCCGAGCAGAACA
>JAZKFR010000126.1:6391-17317 GCA_040386295.1 Pseudomonadota bacterium
AGAACAATTTTGCCGCGTAATCGTTCGGGCGCTAGACGGCCAGTCAGCACGTCTGCGGCTGAATAGTAATGAAAGCTGCCCTGCGCACCACGATAGGGAATCAGACTGTTGCCGTTTGCGTCGATCGGAATGCGAATGACGCCGCGATCTGTCGTTAGAGCAAGCCATTCTGGCAGCTTATTTGCCTGCTTCTGATGGCTGGCTGTCGGTGCGTAGAGCACGCTAAGCGGGGGGTTGCCGAGCAAAGTACGTAGCATGGCGAGCGATAAGGAGGCGTAGTACTTGCCTTCGTACTCGGCCAACATCGGGACTTTGCGCGTCACGCCGTCGGCGTCGGGGATGATGTTGAAGTGTCCTGCGTTGACCGCGTTCTTTTGGTATTCAGCCAAATTACCCCCATAGCCGTACCAACGCATGAAGCTTGATTTCTGCTGCATTGTTGCTTGCTTGGGGTCTAGCGTTGCTGCCGGTAACACGCCGCTGCGCCGTGCTGTATTAGCGGCGTTGGGCTCTGTGAAGTAGTAGCCGAGGACAACCGAACCTGGACGCAAGGTTTGAGCAAAACTTTGGTCGTAGTCGAGTGTTTGGCGTAGTTTTTTTAGTTCGCTTTGGAATGCTTGGTCGTGACTGAAGACTGTTCTCCCCAGGTTTTCTAGTGAGCGCAAACCAGAGCTGTGATCGGCTTCGGCAAAAACAATGTCAAAACCGAGCAAGCTGATCTGGTAGCGCGCAAACAGTTGCTTTACCAGATTGGCCATTTTGTCTCTGCTCCATGGCCAGCGCCCAAATTCAGCCAAGCTTTTTTCATCTAGGTCGACAATGGCAATGCGCTGGTCGACGCCACCCGTTAAGCTGAGGCGTAAACGAAGATCGTATAAAGCAGAATCTAAGCTGTTAAGCGTGGGGATTTGATAGGCCTGGACGACGTGGCCGAGAAACAGCACAGCCACAGCAAGACCGAGTAAGACGCGGACAAGATGTCTTTTCAATTGTGGCAACCGGGCTAGAAGTCGGTGGGCAGTAGGGTCAAGCGCACAGGCTCATGGTGTACTTCCTGGTGTTCAATATGCTGTGCTCGTTTCGCTGCTGCCTATAACAGAAGGCGGGACACGGCGTCAGTTTTAGCTTTAGGTTTCTGAGCCTCAGCCTTTTAAGAAGAACTCCATCTTGACGCCGGTGATTTCGATCACGTCATGATCTTGCAGAGCCTGCGCCTGAGCGTCTAGTACCTTGCCATTGATAATGGGGTATTGCGTCCCTTCAACGTGCGTTAGGAAATAGCCGTGCGGACGCTTAGCGATGACGGCGACCTGTACGCCCGGTTTGCCCAGCGTCGTCAGTGTTTTGGTCAATTCAAGCTCACGCCCAGTATTGGCGCCGCTGAGAATTTGCACGACGCCAATTTTGGGTGCCATCGTCGTGTTTTCTGTTTGTCTCGGTGCCGGGATAAATTGTTCAGTATGCGTGTCGCCAGGCGAATTGGCTTCTCTGGGCTGAGCGTTGTAGCTGGTGGTTTGCTCCGTGAGCTTAGGCGTGATGTTGGGACGCAAAACCATCGTCTTTTCAAACTCTGAGGCTTGATCTTGCGCAATCTGTTCGCCAAAGTATTTGAGCTTGTATTTTCCTAGCTCAATCACATCACCGTTTTTCAGGAAATGCTTTTTCACGACCTGCCCATTCACGAGCGTGCCGTTCGTACTGTTGAGATCCTCCAGAAAGGAATCGTTCAGCAGAGTGATAATCACCGCGTGTTCACCACTGATCGCTAAATTGTCGATCTGAATGTCGTTGTGTGCTTTACGCCCCAAGCTAATGCGCTCTTTGTTGAGGGCAATTTCTTTAAGCACTAAACCATCCATGCTGAGTACTAATTTCGCCATTCGCAGTTCCGTCCTTTATTTCAAGCAGGAAATGAGTTTTGCCCACCATCCTTTTGTGGCAGGGAATTCGTGCAGTACCTTCACCAGAATAACTGAAATATTGTCGCGGCCACCATTGTCGTTTGCCAGCTGGATCAGTTGCATGGCGGCTAATTCAAGGTTGGCGCTGAGGGTGTTCAAGGTAAGTTGAATGTCTTCGTCTGGCACCATGTCGTTGAGACCGTCCGAACAGAGCAGATAAATATCGCCGGGGAGGACAGTGCGATCGCTAATCTCTGGATCAACGTCGGGGTCAATCCCTACCGCGCGTGTTACTAAGCTTCTGTTTTGCGAATAGCGCGCTTCTTCTGGCGTGATCATGCCGCTATCAATTTGTTCTTGCAGCAAGGAGTGGTCGCGCGTGATGGTGGTTAGCACTTCGTCGCGTAGCCGGTATGCACGCGAATCGCCGACATGCGCCAGGGTGACTCGATTGTTATAAAACAGAGCTGCAACCAGCGTGGTGCCCATGCCAGCATATTGCGGCTGGCTTTGCGCGGCGTTGTAGATCGCCGAGTTGGTCTGGACGATTTTGTTCACGAAACAGCGGTGTGCGAAAGGCTTTCCTGTTTCGAGTTCGATCAGTTGTGGCGGCGTGTCCTTGAGCGCGAGACTCAATTCGCTCGCCAGCAGACTGGTTGCCATGCCGCTGGCGATTTCGCCGGCGTTATAACCGCCCATGCCGTCGGCGAGGATGACCAAGCCTTGTTCTAAATCGTGAAACACTGCGTCTTCGTTATGACCACGCACCAGACCTCGATCGGTGCGAGCAACCATTTCAAGCGCGTCGCTTAGCCTTTTCGCCACGGTTTCTCCTTAGATCTCAAGGTCGACGGTTGCTGACAGAGTCAGGGTTTCTTTCATGCAAGCACGCAGATCGTCGGCCATTTCTACTCCCGTTTGATAGCGTTGCGTGATGTCTTTGCTCAGGGCTCGATCAATGATCGCAGCAAGATATTCTGGCACTTGCGGGTTGATGTTGCGAATATCCATTTGTTTTTCATTGGCTATTTTGAACATGAGTTGAGCCATAGATTCGCCGGTGAACGGCAGTTGTCCGCAAGCCATTTGGTAAAGGGTAACACCAAGCGAGAAAAGGTCAGAGCGCCCGTCTATTTTTTTGCCCGATAGTTGTTCCGGCGACATATAACTGGGGGTGCCTAGCACCATACCTGTTTTGGTTTTTGATGAATCTGTAATACGCGCAATACCGAAATCTGTCACTTTGACTTGATCCGTTTGTGCTTCGTACATGATGTTGGCAGGTTTAACGTCACGATGAACGACTTGATGTGCGTGCGCATAAGACAAAGCCTCGGCAACGCGGGCGATGATACTCATCAGTTGGGTTAACGGGAGCAGCTGAGGCTCTTTGGTGTAGGCGCTCAGGTTGTCGCCCTTGAGGAATTCCATCGCAATGTAGGCGAGGTCGTGTTCTTCTCCTGCGTCGTACATGGTGACAATGTGCGGATGGTTGAGTCGGCCAGCGGTTTCTGCTTCGCGAAAGAAACGTGTTTTGACATCGCTCAATTCTGCCTCGTCAAAAGAGCTGGATAAATCGATCGTTTTAATCGCAACCACACGATTTAGTTTTGGATCGCGTCCGAGATAAACGATGCCCATTGCGCCTTTGCCTAGCTCTTTCTCGATTTGGTAGCGGCCAAGCATGGGTTTTTCGACCAGTTCGTTGTCTAGTGCCAATAAGCCGGGGCCGGCGCTGCCCGTTTTCACCCCCAGCATTACCGTCTCAGACATGGCTTTGACGCGTTTTGAACGTTGTTCAATATCGCGGAAGCGGGGGTTGTGCTCTGCCATGTAGCCAAATACCGATTCGGCCTTGTTAAATTGACGTTTGCGTTCAAAATCCAGCGCCAGGCTGTAGAGATTCGCCATCAATGCATCGTCTAAAGGGCATTTGCGGAATTTGTCAAAAGCGATATCGAGTTGCCCTTGCCCCTGAAAAGCCAGCGCCAGCATGCGGTTCGATTCGGCTGAATCGGCTTCTGATTTTTGTTTGCCGCGCTCGGTCATGAGGAAACGTTTTGTCGTCAGCAGGATGTGTCCGACGACGAGTAGGGTTGCGGCTGACATTAACTGTAGCCAAATGGAAAAATGCAGCATCAGGATGAAGTGCAAGCCGAGCAAGCTACTCAGTAGACACAGGGTGGTCAGCGCTGCGACGCCGGCGGATAGTCTGGGCAAGAGTAGCGTCAGATAAAGCGCGATCAAGAGCAAACCACTCGCCCAAGCGAGGCCGCCCCACTCTGGGGTCAGCAGGAAATGGCTTTGTAAGATGCTCGAAACTGCGCTGGCCAAGGATACGACAGGCCACATTCCAGCAGAAACAGGTGTGACTTGCGCTGTGCCTACACCATTCGCAGTAGCGCCGATGAGGACAATTTTGCCTTGATATTTGCTCGGCGGAATTTTGCCGGAAAGTACGTCGTAAAAAGAGTCGATCTGGAACGCCGGTTTGTTCTCGTGGTCGCGGTAAAAGAAGGTGTTCATTTGGCTAGCTTGATCCGTCGCGATCTTTAGCTTGCCTAAGCTTACTTCGCGTCCTGGGTTGGCGCGAATATCGCTTGCGTCAAGGTTGAGGCTGTGTGCTGCAATCAACAGGGACAATGCGGGAAAAACATGGTCGTAATAGCGTATCAGTAGGGGTTCGCTACGAATTACGCCGTCGACGTCTGGATTGCTGTTGAGGTGACCAAGCGCAACGGCATGCGTGCCGAGTGCTGCAATCGGATATTGCACAGCGCGTGCGGGCAGAATAGCGTCACCATCGTTCGTGCTGTCGCTGTGCGCTGAGTTGCCGAAGGCCTGGGTCAAACTTTGTTTGGCGACGAAATCGGGCAATGCTTGGTCGGGCTTGCCCTTTGCTTCGCCCAAGGTGAAGAGCAGTGGCAGTAGCACGTTCTTTGCGCTGACCATGCTTGCAGCCAGTTGGCGATCGGTGTTGAGCGTGGCCTCGGCTTCCTCAAGCAATCGGTTAATCTGGCTCATCTGAGGGGGCAACGGGCTGGCGACGGCAGGGCTGTTGCCAGACTCCTCGTTGCCGGAGGCAGCGTGCTGCGGGGGTATGTTTTGTTTTTGCAAAGCCAGCAGGCGCTTGATGTAGGTATAGCCTGGGTCGATTTGCGGCTCGAAAAAAAAGCTGGTGTTGGCGACCAATTTAGCCTGGCCGAGATGGAGCAGGTCGTTCATTTTGGCGTGCAAGTCACGCGGCCAAGGCCAGCGACCCAGATTCGCAATCGAAGCGTCATCGATGGCAATGATGGCAATTTGTTCGAGTGGTGCGTGTTCTATCGCTTGCATGCCCAAATCATAGGCTTTGCGTTCTAGGCTCTGTACCAAGTCGGTGTTGCCTGCCAGTAGCATGAGGCTACTGACGATTATCCCAAGAAACCAATCGGTTTTCCAAAATACAGCGTGGCGCATGGCTGATCCTCGTTGGCTATCTTGCACAGGCGGATGTTATTCGATTTTTTCTGTCCTTATGCAAAATGGATAAGTCTTTTGTCTAAGGCATTAGCTGACACGATAAAAGTAAAAGTTTAGAGCGGCGGATTACGTACGGAGGGGATCAAGAAATGAAAAATATACAAGGCCATCTTGCCTGGGGTTTGGTCGTGCTCTTGGGCGCTTCAGCGCTTGCTATTGTTGCTTTGCATCGTGGCGAAACGATCAATGCGCTGCGGTTGATTATTGCTGCGGTGTGCACCTATTTGATTGCTTATCGCTACTACAGTCTGTTCATCGCTGAGCGCGTGATGGAATTGGATGCGCAGCGTACGACGCCTGCAGTGCGGCATAACGATGGGCTCGATTACGTGCCGACCAACAAATATGTGTTGTTTGGCCATCATTTTGCGGCGATTGCGGGCGCAGGCTCGTTATCTCAGCCGTGTCGGTAAGTATCTGGGTCAGGCGGCACGCCTGATGGTTGGCATGCCGGACTACGACAACTATGTCCAGCACATGCGTTTGACGCACCCGGAACTGCCCGTCATGAGTTACGAGGCGTTTTTTCGGGAGCGTCAGGAGGCGCGCTACGGTGGCGCTGACGGGCGCCCTGGCGTTGTTGTTGATGCGGGGGCGCGTGAACGCTATCGGCTGGACAGTATTCTGACTTTTGTCGATGCCGTTCATGCTGCCGACCAGCTCGATCAGCATCGTGTCGCGGCAGCGCAGCTGGGCTTTGCCGATCGTTTGTTGCTGAGCAAAACTGAGCTTGTCGATGCCGAGCAGCTTGCGTCCTTGCGTTTACGCCGCATCAACGCACATGCGCCGATCGTCGTTGTGCCCAGCGAGGCAGCCGCGGTGGCCGAGCTGTTTGAACTCAATGCTTTTGTGCTCGACGAGGTGCTCGCACTTGACCCTGACTTTCTCGAGCATCAACACGCGGAGGCTTCTGTACGTGCGGGGGGCACGCCAGGGCATTGCGCCTGCGCTGATCAGACTTGGCCGTAGGGGAGTTCGGCGCCGATGCCTTGGGCACGGGCGCGTGCTTCTAGTTGTACCGCGAGCGCCAAGTCTTGAATCGCCATGCCTTGCGATTCAAAGAGCGAAACGCCGACCGCTGTTTCGCCGCTCGTTGCGTTTGCCGCGTGATGGCGGCCGCTCAGCAAGTCCCCCAGTTCGACTAATTGGCGCGCTTGTAGCCGACCTTTTTCTAGCCAAGGAAGTAGGTCGCCTGCTTCGCGTAGCGCTGTGTCTACCGCATCAACGACGATGATGCGGCAGCGTTTTAGTACGTCTTCGCCGAGCTCTCGACGAATCAAGGAGTTTGCTCCAGCTGCGTTGATGTGTGCGTCTGGCGCGAGCCATTCTGCGTTAAACAAAGGGCTGGCCGAGGTGGTGAGGGTGCTGACAATAGCGCTGTCGCGTACGGTGGCTTCGGCTGAGGCGGAGGCAATAACGGGGATGTTTAGACGCGCTGTCATGTTGTGGCAAAACAAGGCTAGACGCTCTTGGTTGCGTGCATAGACCTTAATCAGTTGGAGCGGGCGTACTGCGGCTAAAGCCTCGAGGTGACCTGCCGCTTGCAGGCCCGCGCCAAAAACACCGGCAATGCTGGCTTCGGGCTTGGCTAGACAGCGCGTCGCTAAGCCCGAGGCCGCGCTGGTGCGTAAAACCCCTAGATGCTCTGCTTCGATCACGGCACGTAAGCGCCCACTGCTGGCGCTATAGAGGTGCACCAGGCTGCGCACGCCGGAGCGGTTGCTGGTGTACACCTTGTAGCCGATCGCATCTTCTGCCGGGAGCGCGCCTTGCAAGATATGCAGGGCGGTTTGCGGCAAGCGCGTGCGTTGACGTGGCACATCGTTCGCCCTACCGAGCGAGAGTGCGCAATGTGCTCGCTCAAGGGCGGCTAACGCAGTGGGCATGTCGAGTAGTTGGCGGACATTTGCTTCGGTGAGGAAAAGGGGCATGGTCGTCGGCTTAAGCTTGAGCCTTGGTTCTGGCTGGTGTGGTTGCTGGGATAGTTGCCGAGATGGTTTGTTTGCAGGTGCGCTTAATTTATTGAGGCGCTATTGAGTTGCTGCTCTGCGCTAATTGTCGGTTCGCTGCGTCTAGTCGTTCTGGCGTGCCGATGTCTAGCCATAGGCCTCGATAATGCTCGCCACTGACGCGTTTCTGAACGATCGCAGCGTCGAGCAGAGGGCGTAATTTCATGGCTTGTCCCGGCGTGACAGAGTGAAAAAAAGTGGGTTTGAACATGCCGATGCCAGCGTAGGTTAGGCTGTCGCGCCGCTTGGCTGAGGCGAGATTTTCTTGTTCGTTGTTCGGCTTGAGCAGATAAACCCGCTGTTCGATGAGCGAGAAATCGCCGGCTGGATGTTCCGCTGGGTTGTCTACAAAAACCAAATGCGCGTCGTCGTGCATCGTCTTGTGTTGATAGCGCAGCGCTTGTGCGCAATCCCAATCGCACCAAATGTCGGCGTTGATGAGCAGGAAGGGCTGCGTGCCGAGTAAAGGCAGGGCTTGCGCGATTCCGCCAGCGGTTTCTAGGGCGGCGGGCGATTCGGGCGAGTAAAGAATGTCCAAGCCAAACAGGCGCCCATCGCCGAGCGTACTTTCTATCTGTTGCCCGAGGTGCGCATGATTGATCACGACCGTGCGAAAACCGGCTGCGGCAAGTCGTTCTAAGTGCCAAACGATCAAGGCTTTGGCGCCTACTTTGAGCAGCGGTTTGGGGGTGTGATCGCTCAGGGGGCGCATTCGTTCGCCGCGCCCGGCGGCCAGAATCATCGCGTGCATAGGCTGGCTCAGAAGGTGTATGCGGCTTGCGCTGAACGTTCTTCGAGCTGGTCGAATAAACGCGCGAGCGGGCGTAGTTCAAGATAGCGTTCGCAGGTGCGGCGCAGGTAAAACATAACGCGCGGCAGGTCTTTTAAATAGCCCGCCTTGCCGTCGCGATGGTAGAGGCGGGCAAAAATACCGAGCACTTTGAGCTGACGTTGCGCGCCCATCCACTCGTAATCGCGGTAAAAATCGTGGAAGTCACTCGCCACGGGTAGGCCGGCTTGGCGCGCCATTTCCCAGTAACGAATCACGAAGTCGAGTTCTTGTTCTTCTGGCCAATCGATATACGCATCGCGCAGTAGGGAAACTAAGTCGTAGCTGAGCGGCCCATAGACCGCGTCTTGAAAGTCAAGAATGCCCGGCGTTGCGGGAAAGCTTGTGCCGGTGACCATCAGATTGCGTGCGTGGTAGTCGCGGTGCACGAGCACGTAGGGCTGCGCCAGATTATTGCGCTTTAAGCTTGCAAACACGGTGTCCAGGGTTTGTTGCTGCGCGCTATCGAGCGCTTTGCCCAGATGGCGTTCAAGGTACCAAGTCGGAAATAGCGCGAGCTCTTGGCTCAGCAAGGCGTCATCGTATTGTGGCAAACACTTTTTTAAGTCGCTGGCTGAGTGTGCGCACTGTAAGGCGATTAAAGCTTGTTGCGCGTTGCGATAAAGCTGCGGTGCTGTTTGCGCGTTGAGTGCGTCGAGGTAGCTGGTGTTGCCAAAATCGCTGAGCAGGAGAAAGCCATTGTCTAGGTCTTGCGCCTCGACTTGCGGCACGTGCACGCCGGCTTCGCTTAATAGCGCGGCAACCTTGACAAAGGGGCGGCAATCTTCGTGTTCAGGCGGCGCGTCCATGACGATGCGCGTAGCGCCGTCTGGAAAAATCAAACGAAAATAATGGCGAAAACTGGCGTCGCCAGAGACCGCTTCGATTTGCCAGTCACGCGCGGGGAACAGCTGAGCAATCCAGTCGTCCCGACTGAGGTTTCGTATCATGTTGCGTTTCCTTGATGGATGCTAGAATACGGCGATTTTACCACCCGCTGAACCGAGCACACGCCGAGCACCCGTTGTGATGTTTTCACCTTTTCCTAAACGAGCCTTGCGTTCTGCTGCGCGCCTTGGGTTTTTCAACCCTGCGCCGAGTCTGCACCGACTGATTTCCTCGCGCTTACAAAGCCCATAATGCAGAGACGAATAGCCCACAAGACATCGCCACGCCTGCCCTTTGCCCCGCTCAGCTCAGAACGTCTTCGTTTGATCCATAGTGTATGGATTAGCTTGCTGTCAGGGCAGCGAGCGCCCCGTCGGCCACATTTTTTCGTACAACGCAGCCCCCTGTTTGTGTTGGTTTTTTGCGGCATTACAGGGGGTTTTTCTGGAGAACTGTTGGCGCAGCAAAATAGCGTGTTGCTGCGCATTGATCCCAGACTGTTGACGCCACCGACCTCCTACAGCAAGCAAGCGGAAGCAGAGCCAGCGCCAGCGCCGCGCGAGTCAGCTGCGTCGCGCAAATCGCCTCTGCCGCTAACGCCTGCTCTGCCTGAGGTGTCGCGTGCTGTGCCTCAGCGCGCTGATTCAAGTCCAGTGCCAAGCCCAGTGCCAAGCCCGGTCGCGACGCTGGCGCCGGCAGCACAAAGCATCGCCTTGCCTGACGTGCAGCCGACGGACGCAGAGCATTCTCTGTCCAGCAACGAACCAGTCTTACGGCTCGCAACAGAGTTGAAGACGGAACTGAAAACAGCGCCAGCGAGCGCTGCCGAAGCCGATGCAGAGCAAACCATCTTCATCAGCGCGCGCAGCCTGTCGGGGCTGACCGACCAAGAGACGATTGCCGAAGGCGACGCCGAGTTGCGTAAAGTCGGGATGCAGGCCAATGCCGATCGCATCACCTACTGGCCCTTGGAAGACACTTTAGAGGCGGTGGGTCAGGCTACCTTAAGACAGGGTGGCGACGTGCTTAGTGGGCCGAAGATTCGCCTTCAGGTGGATCGCCAAGTGGGCTTCGTTGAAACACCGGAATACACGCTCAAACGGGGCATGGCGCCCAGCGCAACCCCGGGCAAAATGCCGCCGCGCGTGACCGAAGCACACGGCCGAGCGCAGCGTATCGATTTTGAAGGGGTGAACCAAATCCGCATCAGCGGCGGAACCTATAGCACCTGCAAGCCGACGCAAGACGATTGGTACACCCAAACTGACGAGCTCAAGCTCGATTACGACCGTGGCGTGGGAGAAGGTAAAAATGCGGTGGTCTACTTCAAAGACGTTCCCGTTTTGTACACGCCTTGGCTGTCTTTTTCTTTGAACAACCAGAGAAAATCAGGCTTCCTTGCCCCTACTTTTGGCTCTACAAGCACCAGTGGCGCCGAGCTGAGCGCGCCCTATTACTGGAATATCGCGCCTAATCACGACGCTACCTTTACCCCGCGCATACTCAGTAAGCGCGGCACGCAGCTGAATACTGAGCTGCGTTATTTGGATACGCAGTACATGGGTACCGTGCAGGCCGAAATTTTGCCGAACGACCAGCTAACGCAAAAAGACCGTTACGCCTACGCCTTGCAGCATCAGCAGACTTTGGGCACGGGCTTGACTGGAAAAATTGACTACCGTCGTGTTTCCGACGATCACTACTACACCGATTTAGCGAGTCGTTTGTCCACCACCTCACAAACCGCCATAAATATCTTCACAAAAAAAACACACTT
>JAZKFR010000126.1:17327-18113 GCA_040386295.1 Pseudomonadota bacterium
ACAAACCCAGCTTTTGCAGCAGGGAATGCTTAGCTACAGCAATGGCTGGTGGAACGCCACAGCCAATGTGCAGTCTTATCAAACGCTACAAACCGACCCCCAGATTGTGCTTGCGGAAGCCTATCGGCTGGCGCCGCAGCTCACCTTGAACGCACGGCAACCGGATTGGTACTCAACCGATAGCGCTGTGCTCGGACAGTTCACCCAATTTACGCACCGTACCCAGGTTGAGGCGCAACGCAGCGTTCTTTACCCGCAAATTGCCTTGCCTTTCGTCACGCCGGGGTGGTACGTCACACCCAAAATTGGGGTTCATGCCACGCACTACACGCTGACGCATCAGGCTTTGGGCACCCCAAGCACAATCAATCGTAGCTTGCCGGTCTTCAGTGTCGATTCGGGAATGACTTTTGAAAAAGCCACGCGCTGGCTAGGGCGTGATTACACGCAAACGCTGGAACCGAGACTGTTTTATCTGAACGTGCCATACCGCGACCAGAGCGCGATTCCGCTGTTTGACAGCGGCCTGGCTGACTTTAATTTCGCGCAGATATTTTCTGAGAATCAATTCGTTGGGCAGGATCGTTTCAGCGATGCTAACCAACTGACGGCGGCGCTGACCTCGCGTTTGATCGATCCGCTCTCGGGGCGTGAGTTGATGCGTGCCATGTTGGGGCAGCGTTTTTATTACCGCAAACCGCAAGTCTCTTTGAGCGAGCAAGACAATTTGACTTCTAGGCAGAATCGCTCAGATGTGCTCGCTGCGGTGAGTGGGCAAATCACGGC
>JAZKFR010000127.1:0-13212 GCA_040386295.1 Pseudomonadota bacterium
ACAGAGCAGAAGACCTAAGAGGATCACCGGTGTCCAGCAACCATTTTGAAACCTCTTTTCTCAGCCATTTGCTTGAGCTGCGCGACCGACTAATTCGTTCGTTGGTGGCGATTGGAGCCGTTTTTATTTGTCTTTTCCCCTGGGCTAAAGATTGGTACACCCTGCTTGCGCAACCGCTATTGCAGACCTTGCCGAGCGGCGGACAGATGATTGCGACCGATGTCGTCGGTGTTTTCTTGGTGCCGATGAAGGTGACGATGATGCTGGCTTTCCTCATCGCGCTGCCTTACGTTTTGTATCAGGTCTGGTCTTTTGTCGCACCAGGCTTGTATCGACACGAAAAACGTTTGGCGATTCCCTTGTTGTTTTCCAGCGTCTTGCTCTTCTTCTCTGGCATGGCGTTCGCCTATTTTCTGGTTTTTCCCTCTGTTTTTGGCTTCATGTCGAAAATTGCCCCGGAAGGCGTAGCGTGGATGACCGATATTGATAAATATCTCTCCTTTGTGCTTTCTACTTTCGTCGCGTTTGGGGTGACTTTCGAGGTGCCGGTTCTGGTCGTTGTCTTGCTTTATATGGGCTGGGTTGATCTTGTGCAGCTCAAGGCGTGGCGTCCTTACGTGATTGTCGCCGCCTTTGTCTTAGGCGCGATTTTTACCCCACCGGACGTGCTGTCGCAGATTATGTTGGCCGTGCCGCTTTGCCTGCTTTACGAACTGGGCATTTTCCTCGGGCGCTTTGTCGTTAAAAGAGCGGTCGTTGTAGCCTCTTCCGTTCAGCCAGAGGTGGCGGCAGCGCCCCCTAATTCTTCTGGCGAATAGCGCTCCTTCTCCCCTTTTGTCTAGCAAATTGGCTGCGCCCAGCGTGCTTGATTGCATCGTCAAGTCGGCAGCGTCACCAAATCGAGAGGCAAAATTGAGGCTCGAATGGAATGAATTGCCGATGAGAACCGCTTTATGTCAATGATTATTGATGCCTGTACCGCTCAACATCAAGGTTGCCGTAAAGAGCAACAAGATCAGGTGGCGATCGTTCAGCATCCTAAAAACAGCAGAGTGATTCTCGCTGCGCTGGCTGATGGCATGGGTGGGCACACCGGGGGACTATTAGCGGCGCAGCAAGTCATTCATACCGCTGTAAGCAATATCGGATATTTTTCAGAGCAAGAAGACGTGCCGATTTCGCTCTTGGAAAACTGCATTAAAGAAGCGCATATGCTGATTAGGGCATCGCGTTTTATCAACGAACAGGAGCCGCATAGCACTGCTGTGCTGTTGCTGCTCCAGCCAGCACAGGTGAGTTGGGCTTACTGCGGAGATAGTCGTTTCTATCATTTTCGCGGGAATCAGCTGCTCTTACGCAGCATCGATCACTCTTACGTTGAATCTTTGTTGCAGAACGGGCTGATTACGGTCGAGCAGGCGATGATTCATCCTGAACGCAACATTCTGACGACCTCTTTAGGGGGCGCGCCAGCACCTAAAATAAGCTCCGGTAGTTGCGAGCATTTGCAAGAGAACGACAGTTTCTTGCTGTGTTCGGACGGTTTATGGGCTTATTTCAGCGATGCTGAGTTGGCTGCGTTTATCGCCGCATCGTCAGCGCGCGAGGCGGCATCACAGCTCATCGCAGAGGCCTTGCGCCGTGGGCGCGGGATGGGCGATAACATTTCTGTGGCGATTTTTAAGCTGCTCAAAGTTTGAGTTTTTGTGCCGTGCTCATCCCCGTTCATGGCGGGAGCTAGAAGTTCAGTTTCAATTTCCAATCCGAATTGCGCAATGCGCAATTCGGATTGGAACTGACTTCTCCTCGGTTTTTCGTCTGCTATAGAGCGATAGGGTGAATTTCATGCTGGCAGTTTTTCCTGATACCGCGCTCTGATTCAGTTCTCTAGGCGTTAAATTAGCGATCTGTAGCCAGGGGTTAGATGCTAGCGCTTCCGATTGTAAAAACCTTTGATGCACTAGAAATTTGCCGCCCTCAAGTTCGTCTGAAGGGCGTAGCGAACTGTATGCAGCAGCTTGTTTTGTAATAATGTAAGCATATATTATCAATATTTGATAACAGGTGAATACTTAAGTATAAATTCATGGATCCCAGAAAAAACCCCTACGCCCCAGGAGCCGGCACGCCCCCGCCTGAATTGGCGGGACGAGACGACATCATAGAGCGCGCAGACATTGCGCTTGATCGAATTAGCGCAAAGCGAGCAGCGCGCAGCCTTATTTTTTATGGCCTGCGTGGTGTTGGCAAAACGGTACTCCTGCAACGTATCCGCCAAGACGCCGAGAATCAGCATTACGTCTCAGTCGTCATTGAAGCGCCAGAAGATCGCTCTCTACCTGCTGTTTTAGGGCCAGCCCTTCGGGCAACCCTGATTCGCATGAGTCTCGGTGCGGCAACAAAGCATTACCTACAAAAAGCACTTGGCGCACTGGCAAGCTTTGGACGTGCTGCTAAGGTGAAATATGGCGATGTGGAATTCAGTGTCGATGTTGACAGCATCCAAGGCGTGGCAGATAGCGGTGATCTGGAATCTGATTTGTCAGACCTTTTAAGCTCAGTAGGCCAGGCTGCCGCCGAGGCCAATACAGTAGTCGTCCTTTTTATTGATGAGCTGCAATACGTCCACGAGGAACAACTTGCTGCCCTCATTACCGCATTGCACCGAGCCAATCAATCGCAACTGCCGATTACACTCGTTGCTGCTGGCTTGCCTCAGTTGTTGGGGCAACTGGGCAAAGCCAAATCCTACGCAGAACGATTGTTTGAATTTATTCGGATTGGGCCTCTATCTCCTGAGTTCGCGCGACAAGCATTGCGCGTTCCGGCAGCAAACGAAGGGGTTGAGTACGAAAGTGACGCTGTTGACGAGATCTTGCTACGCACTGAGGGTTACCCCTATTTTTTGCAGGAATGGGGCAAGCATTCCTGGGGCGAAGCGACTCAATCACCGATCACCAAAGACGATGCAGAGCGCGCTACGGTCGTTGCGCTCGCAGAGTTGGACGCAAGTTTCTTTCGGGTACGCTTTGAGCGGCTGACACCCAGTGAGAAACAGTACATGCGCGCCATGGCCGAATTGGGCGCAGGCCCACACCGTTCCAGTGACGTGGCAGAGCTGTTAGGTAAAAAGATAAACATCGTCGCGCCTGTGCGCAGCCGTTTAATTGCGAAGGGGATGGCGTTCAGTCCAAGTCATGGCGACATCGCGTTCACGGTACCGCTCTTTGACGGGTTTATGAAACGCACCATGCCCAATCTGCTGTGATGTCGCAGCAAGGGGTCGTCGAGCGATCTTTTGGCCAGCTTGAGGCGTGTTGCTGTCTGCGGAAAAGCCGTGAACGACAATTTAAGACCGCCCTACAGTTTGCGCACTCGGCTTTCCTACTCGTTTTATTCAGGCGGGAATAGACGAATGGGCGGCGCATGGGCGCGCGTATTAAAAAATCTCGCACAGGCAATTAGCCCAAGCTGATTTATTTCGGTTTTGTACCGCCGAGCAGCGCTGCCAGCGGACGGCGGGTGCTGGTGCTGCTTCGTACTCTGTCGGTTTTGCTCTCGCTAGAGGGTGATGCGGTCTGTGTTGCTGTGCTTTCGTAAGGTTTGCTGAAGTCAAATCCGTGCGCATCAACCGTGCTTTGTCGACGGGTTTTGCTGGTCGAGGCTTTGGGTGCGCTTTGTCTTGGTGTCGTGCTGGCTGTTGTCGTGCGTGCGGGTGCGGCGCGTTTGCCTGAACCGCCTGCGCTGGGTGGGTACGCGTAGTCGTCTTCTGGCTCAAATCCTTCAATGATCACTTGTTCAACAGGACGTTTGATCAGCTTCTCAATGTCCATTAAATAGCCGACTTCGTGCGCTGAAACGAGCGAGATGGCGACGCCTTGTTTGCCCGCTCGCCCGGTGCGTCCGATGCGGTGCACGTAATCTTCTGGCGTGTGCGGCAGTTCAAAATTGATGACGTGTGGTAACTCGTCGATATCTAGTCCGCGCGCGGCGACATCGGTGGCAACCAGCACGAGGATGGTGCCGTCTTTGAACTCCTGTAGCGCTTTGAGTCGTTCGGCCTGGCCTTTGTCGCCGTGAATCGAGTCGGCGGCAATACCTGCGCGCTGCAGGGCTTGCGCTAGTTTATTGGTTTCTATTTTGGTGCGGGTAAAGACCAAAACTTGATTAAATTCAGACGATTTGAGCAGTTTGATCAAGAGCTCGCGTTTGTTCTCTGAAGCGACTGGGTGTACTCGGTGCGTGATCGTCTCTGAAACCGCGTTGCGTTTGGCAACCTCGATGAGTACCGGCAGCTTAAGCATTTTGTCGGCGAGCTTTTTGATTTCTTCAGAAAACGTTGCCGAAAAGAGCAGGCTCTGCCGTTGCTCGGGTAATAAATTAAGAATGCGTGTGACGTCGGGCATAAAGCCCATGTCGAGCATGCGATCCGCTTCGTCGAGCACGAGCGCTTGCACGCTGTTGAAGTTGAGGCACTTTTGCTCGACCAGATCGAGCAGCCGCCCTGGCGTGGCGACGAGTACTTCGACGCCCAAGCGGATGGCGGCAATTTGCGGCTTGATGTCAACGCCGCCGTAGGCACAAAGGCTCTTGAGCGCAACGTATTTGCTGTAATTTTTAACCGATTCGTGCACTTGAATCGCCAGTTCGCGCGTGGGCGCGAGGATCAAGACGCGTACGGGATGGCGGGCGGGCGAGGGGCTGGGGCTGGCGAAAGGGAGGATGCGCTGCAGCAGCGGCAAGGTAAATGCGGCGGTTTTTCCGGTGCCGGTTTGAGCGCCTCCCATCAAGTCTTTGCCCTGCAAAACGACGGGGATTGCTTGTTCTTGAATGGGGGTTGGGTTGGTGTACCCTTCTTCGGTAATGGCTCTTAGCAGTTCGGGCGCGAGGCCGAGTTCGTCAAAACGCATCGGCACAGCCTTTAAATAAATTTGGAATCAATAGCATAGGCGTAAGCATAGACGGCGGATTATACACGCTCCCCCGTTTTGTTCGAGCTAGATAGTTGTTTTTGGCGGCAAAACTCAGCGTTCGCGCAGACTTTCGTTTTGATATTGCAGTAATGGGCTGAGAAAATACTCGATGACGCGGCGCATCCCCGTTTTGATTTCAACCGTCACGGCCATGCCGGGCGAGAGTTTGACGAGTTTTTTGTCGACTTGTATGTTGGCCTTGTCTAGTTTGACGCGCGTCGAATAAATCAGCCCTTTTTTCTCGTCATTGATCGCGTCGTTTGATACCTGCGTGACCCGTCCGCGTACGGTGCCGTATTTGGTAAAGGGAAAAGTCTCAATCTTGACTTGGGCTTCTTGTCCGGGATTGACGAAGCCTATGTCTTTGTTTTCGATGAATGCTTCAATTTCTAGCGAATCTTCGCTCGGCACAATGATCATCAAGGCTTGCGCTGGGGTGACAACGCCCCCTACGGTATGCGTTGCTAGCTGCTGAACGGTGCCGCTGACGGGTGCATTGAGCGTCAGTAATTTGCTGCGAGAATCTGCTTTGATCAATTCTTGGCTGAAGGTGCTCGTTTTTTGTTCGGCTTCGTTCAAGCTATCGAGCGCGATGCGCCGGGTTTCTGCGGTCAGCGTATTTTTCTCGCTGGATACGGCTTGCAGCGCGGCGTTGAGTTCTCTGATGCGGCTTTTTTGCATCGCCAGATCGCCTTCTTGTTCTATGCGTGCCTGCTCTTTTTCTAGATAAGCATGTTTTGATACAAAGTTCTGATCAGCCAGTGCTTTAAAGTCTTGCGCGCGCTGGCGGGCGATGGGTGCAGTTTGTTTGAGTTTGTCGACGATTTCTTGCGTTGAGTGTCGTTCTGCTTCGCGTTGCTTGATTTCTGCGTCTAATCGTTCAATTTTTGCTTTGTATTCGTTGTATTGGCCGCTCAGTAGTTTTTGTTCTTGGGCTAAACGCTCGGGTTTGATGTCGTCGACTGCGCCCAAGATCGCGGGCTTAGCGCTGCTAATCGCCTCGAGCAAAGCTTTGGCGCGCAGTGCTTGCAGCCGTGCCGAGAGTAGATCGTGTGCGCTACGCGTGCTGTCGGCGTCGGCGTTGGTGGCGTCTAGCTCTAAAAGCGTGTCTCCGGCAACTACGGTCTGTCCATCGCTGACTAAGATTCTTTTAACGGTGGCGGTCTCAAAGGGCTGAATTACTTTGCTGCGATCGTTCGGCACGATTTTGCCGTGCGCTGTGGCGACGACTTCGACCTGACCGAAGATGGACCAGATGAGCGCAATCAAAGCGAAGGCGATGATCAGCCACATGGCGATGCGCGGTGCTGGCGAGACTGGGGTTTCTTGTAGTGCCAGCGCGGCTGGGAGAAACTCGGCTTCGTGCTGGCTGCGTTTGGGCGGTTCAAGTTGCGCGCGAATGCGCCAAACATTACGTAGCACGTTGAGGTAACGCTTGACTAGGTCGTACAAGCCTTGCACAGCAAGGGGGAGGTGTCGCATCAATTGAGTCTTCCCTTCGTTTGGCTTGCGCTCTGTTTTTCGCACCGTTTTTAGCCCTGTTGCAAACGATGTAGCTTGGCGTAATGCCCCGCCTCGTTTTCGAGCAATTCGCTGTGCGTGCCCTGTTCGACGATTTGCCCGCGTTCGATCACGATGATGCGGTTGGCGTCGCGCACGGCAGAGAGGCGGTGCGCGATGATCAGTACGGTACGCCCTTGGCAAATTGCTTTCATATTGTTTTGAATCGTCCGCTCGGATTCGTAATCGAGGGCGCTGGTTGCTTCGTCGAAAATCAGGATGCGCGGGTTGTTGATTAAGGCGCGTGCAATCGCGATGCGTTGGCGTTGTCCGCCCGAGAGGGTGGCGCCGTGCTCGCCGACCATGGTGTCGTAGCCTTCGGGCAGTTCTAGAATAAAGTCGTGCGCTCCAGCCAGTTTGGCAGCGTACACCACGGTTTCAAGCGCGCTGCCGGGGTCGCTGAGCGCGATGTTTTGACGCACGCTGCGGTTAAACAACATGTTTTCTTGCAGGACTACGCCAATCTGTCGACGTAGCGAGGAGGTTTCGGCAATCGCTAAATCGACGCCGTCGACGAGTACGCGGCCACGCTCCGGTACGTACAGTCGCTGTACCAGCTTGCTCAAGGTGCTTTTGCCTGAGCCGGAGCGTCCGACGATACCGATAATCTCACCCGCAGCAATTTGCAAATCGACGCCACGCAGCACTTCCGGCGTGTCGGGGCGGTAGCGGAAAACGACTTGGTCTAGCGTAATTCGTCCTTCTAAGGTGGGCAGTGTGCTGCGTGTGCCCGTTGCACTGCCCGCGCTTTCTGAGGCGGCATTCAAAATATCGCCTAGGCGTTGCACTGAAATGCCGATTTGTTGGAAGTCCGTCCATAACTGAGCCAGCCGCATGATCGGCGTGGCGACGCGACCCGCCAGCATGTTAAACGCGATGAGTTGGCCGACGCTGAGGTCGCCGTCGATAACCAGGCGTGCGCCTAACCACATGGTGCCGAGCGTGACTAATTTGCCGATCAGCGATACGCCTTCGTGCGCGAGAGTGCCGAGCGTGGTGGTACGAAAACTAGCGCTGACGTAGGCGGCTTGTTGCTTTTCCCAGTGGCGCCCCATTTGCGGCTCAACGGCCATCGATTTCAGCGTGTCGATGCCATTTACCGTTTCGACGAGAAAGGCTTGGTTTTCTGCGCCGCGATTGAATTTTTCGTGCAAGCGGGCGCGTAGTACGGGGGTGATCAGAATCGATAAAGCCAAGTAACAGGGGAGCGAGACGAGGACGATCAGCGTTAGCCAGCCGCTGTAATACAACATTACCGCGATGAAGACGATGGAGAAAAACAAATCAAGCACCACGGTGATCGCATTGCCGGTGAGGAACTGCCGGATGTTTTCTAGTTCGCGCACGCGGGCGACGGTGTCGCCGACGCGGCGTGCTTGAAAATAAGCCAGAGGCAGGTTGAGTAGATGACGGAATAGGCGGACGCTGAGTTCGACATCGATGCGACTCGTGGTGTGCGCAAAAACGTAGCTGCGTAGCCCAGAAAGACAGACTTCAAAAACGGAGACGACGAGTAGACCGACGGCGATGACGTCGAGCGTGCTAAAGCCTCGGTGCACCAGGACTTTGTCCATGACCACTTGGAAGAAGAGGGGGGTGACTAAGGCGAAGAGTTGTAGCACAAAGGAAACCAGGAATACCTCGCCGAGTAGGCGGCGGTATTTGACGACAGCGGGAATGAACCAAGTGAAGTCAAATTTGGCGAGCTCGCTGGCGATTGAAGCACGCGAGGTAAAGAGGATCAGACTGCCTTGCCATTGCGCTGCCAGCGCTTCTTGCCCTAGGCGTTGCGTTTGCGCGCTATCAGGGTAATGCACCAGCGCTTCGCCTTGGTCTATGCGCGCCAGGATAAAGAAGCGCCCCTCTTTGTCTTCGCCCAGTGCGGGCAGTGGCGTGCGGTCGAGGCGTGCAAAGTCGACGACTACTTTGCGTGCTTTGAGGCCTAGATGTTTGGCTGCGAGCAAGATCTCTGAGCTGGAAAATGCCGTGCCAGAGATTTTGAACTCGTGCGCCAGTTGCGCTGGATCGGCGGCGATTCCGTGCAAGCGCGCGAGCATGATCAATCCAAGCAATCCCGTGTCGCTGGGCGCTGGCGCTGCCTCGCTAACACTGGCTAGTAAAGGGGTAGGCGGATTGGTCATGATGTTGGGCTGTTGATGTGTCGGTTAAGTTGTGGTCTTCGCGTCGACGCGGGCGACCCTGTTTTACGCTCCGCGTTGGATGCTTTCTAAGCCGCCCATATACGGCCTAAGCGCCTCGGGGACGGTGATGCTGCCATCGGCGTTTTGATAGTTTTCGAGCAGCGCAACCAAGCAGCGGCCAACGGCTAGGCCGGAGCCGTTGAGGGTGTGTACAAACTCGGTTTTGTTTTGTTCTTTGCGATAGCGTGCCTGCATGCGTCGCGCCTGGAAGGCTTCAAAGTTCGAGCACGAGGAAATTTCTCGGTAGGTGTTTTGCGCCGGCAACCAAACTTCCAGATCGTAGGTTTTGGCAGCTGAGAAGCCCATATCGCCCGTGCATAGGGTGATACGCCGGTAGGGCAGCGCTAATTTTTCAAGAATCGCTTCAGCGTGCTGGGTTAAGTTTTCGTGCGCTTCGTTCGATTGTTCTGGCGTCACGATCTGCACTAATTCCACTTTGTCGAACTGATGCTGGCGAATCATGCCGCGCGTATCTCTACCGTAAGAGCCTGCCTCAGAGCGGAAACAAGGTGTGTGACAGACGAATTTTAAGGGCAGGCTTTCGAGTGCCAGAATCTCGTTACGCACGATGTTGGTGATCGGAACTTCGGCGGTGGGAATCAGGTAGAGCGCTTCGCCATCGCTGCGCAAGATCTTGAATAAATCTGCCTCGAACTTGGGGAGTTGCCCCGTCCCAAACAAACTCTCTGCATTAGCCAAATAAGGCGCATAGATTTCTTGATAACCGTGCAGTGTGGTGTGCGTGTCGAGCATAAATTGCGTCAGTGCACGGTGTAAGCGGGCGATATTGCCTTTGAGCAGGGAGAAGCGTGCACCGGCAATTTTGCTTGCCGTGGTGAAGTCGATTTGCCCCAACTGTTCGCCCAGATCGACGTGGTCTTTGACCGTAAAAGCAAGGTTAGCTGGGGTGCCCCAGCGTTTGTTTTCGACGTTGTCGTGTTCCGAACTGCCTATTGGTACGCTCGCCTGCGGCAGATTGGGAATCTGTTCGAGAAAACTGTCTAACTCGCTGCGTAAGCTGGCGAGCTGTGTTTCGTCCTGCTCGAGCGCATCTTTGAGGGCGGCTACCTCGGCCATCGCGGCGCTCGTGTCTTCACCCTTGGCTTTTTGTATGCCGATGGTTTTGGACAGCGAATTGCGGCTCGCTTGCAGCGCTTGTGTGCGGTTTTGCACCGTTTTGCGCTCGCTTTCCAGTCTTTGGAAGGTGGCTAAATCTAGCGTAAAGCCGCGCTTGGCTAGCTGAGCGGCAATGTTGTCTGGGTCTTTGCGCAGCTGTTGAATGTCCAGCATTTTGATTCCTTTGTTGAGTCTGTTTTGTGTCTTGTTGTCAGAGGCGCCGACTTAAGTGCACTGATTAAAGCAGGCAGTAAAGTAGCCTATAAAGCAGCCTATTAAGGCGCTTGATTAAGTGCTTGCTTAAATCAATGAGCTGCGTGCGATTTGAGCGCTGCTTTGTACCACAAACCGGACTAGTTTGACTCGGCTCTGTTGACTGCCTAGAATCGCGGATCCGCCGAGTTAACCAGGACAACTTGCAGGGCGGAAGACAGCGCGAGTCGAGATGGGCCTTTATGGCGCAGATTGATTGATCTTGCAGCGCTGCTAAATACTGCTAAAGCGTCGTCTGCTCAAACCCGGAGCCGGCCACGTTGCCGCGACGGGTTTTTTTTCGCCCTGCGCGCCTGGTTTGTTCCGCTGAGCAAGACAAATGCGCGTAATACCGGCTCAGCGTTTTGCATTAACTTAATGTTATGGGAGTAAGAATACAGATGGCCTCTAATTATCTCTTTACCTCGGAATCGGTTTCTGAAGGGCATCCAGACAAGGTTGCAGATCAAATTTCAGACGCGATTCTGGACGCCATTTTGAACGAAGATGCGCATGGACGCGTTGCCTGTGAAACCCTGGTGTCTACTGGCTTGGTCGTTATTTCGGGTGAGATTACGACACGGGCGCACATCAATTATCGCGAAATCGCCCAGGAGACGGTGCGGCGTATTGGCTATGTTGATTCTGACATTGGCTTTGATTACAAAAGCTGCGCCATTTTGATGGCGATCAATCGTCAATCGCCCGACATCGCACAAGGCGTTAACGAAGGCCAGGGCATGGATCTTGATCAAGGCGCGGGCGATCAGGGCTTAATGTTTGGCTACGCCTGTCAAGAGACCCCCGCTTTAATGCCGCTGCCGATTTATTACGCGCATCGCATCATGCAGCGCCAAGCGGAAGTGCGCAAAGATGGTCGCCTGCCGTGGTTACGCCCAGACGCCAAGAGCCAACTCACCGTGCGTTATGTTGATGGCAAGCCGCTCGAGATCGATACCGTCGTCGTCTCGACGCAACACGATCCAGACATCAGCCATGCTCAACTGAGCGAGGCCGTGATCGAGGAAATTATCAAGCCGGTGCTGCCGCAAGCCATGCTGACCGCACACACCCGCTATCTGGTCAACCCAACGGGGCGTTTCGTCATCGGTGGGCCGCACGGCGATTGTGGTTTGACCGGACGCAAAATCATTGTCGATACCTACGGCGGCGCAGCCCACCATGGCGGCGGCGCGTTCTCAGGCAAAGATCCGTCGAAAGTAGATCGCTCGGCTGCCTACGCTGCGCGCTATGTCGCTAAAAATATCGTAGCGGCAGGTTTGGCCGAACGCTGCGAGGTGCAAGTCGCTTACGCGATTGGGGTCGCCAAACCGGTTTCGCTGATGGTCAATACCTTTGGTACGGGCAAAATTAGCGACGAAAAAATTGTCGCTTTGGTGACGCAGCACTTTGATTTGCGACCCAAGGGGATTATCGCGGCGCTCAATCTGTTGCGCCCGATTTATGCGAAGACGGCGGCTTACGGCCACTTTGGTCGCGACGAGCCAGAATTCACCTGGGAAGCGACCGACAAAGCGGCAGTTTTACGCGCCGACGCGGGTCTGTAATCAGCGCGCTGCTGGACGCGACTACGTTCGCCTAGCAGCGCGTCTAGCGCAAGCCAATCTGCCAGAGCTTTGCGTTGCTATGCTGTTGCGACGATTGATGACGATTTGTGATTTCACGCCAAGGCGCAGTGTTATCTGCTGTCTTTGGCGCGTTGTCTTTAGCGTGTTGTCTTTAGCTCGTCTTCGCGAGGTTTCTCGTTTGGCGCAACAGCTGTAAGGCGCCGGCGAGTAAAGCGGCGAAGCACAGTAAAGACCAGTTCGCCATGGACAGCCCGAGTAAAACCCAGGCTTTGTCGGTACAAAATCCTGTGGCCATAAACATCGCTGGCCACAGGCCGCCCAGCCACTCGACCAACTGTTCGATCAAATTAGGTGGGCCCAAGCCGCAGGTTTGCACTGTACTGAGTAGTGCTGCTGTGCCTGCTGTTAGTTGTGCCTGTTCCCATTGCAATACGCTTTGATATAAGGCGCTGACTAAGCCGCCTAGTGCAACGCCACACAGCAAGCCGCTGCAAATTTTGCCTGGTTTGCTTGTGAGTGCAGCACAACACGCCAGACCCGCAAAAATCAAATAAAGCAAACGCTGAAAAATGCATAGGGGGCACGGGTTCAGATGTTGCCATTCGCCGATCAGCCAGCCGACGATGACGAGGCCTAACGCCGACGCCGCGAGTGCGGCGCTGAGGTAGCGCGGGTTATTAAGGTGCCTTGCGCAGTGCATAGCGTGCTCTATCCCTGTTGTGCGTTCGCTCTATTGGTTTTACCCGCGTTTAGCTCAACGCGTAGCTGCGCAGACGGGTTGAGATGTCGTGCAGCTGGCGAATGCCTGAGGCTTCTGCGCGGTGGCACCAGTCTTGTAGTTCTTTCAGCAGCTGTTCGCGCGAGGCGTTGGAGCGCGCCCACAGCGCAACCAGCTCTTGCCGCATGGCATACACCGTTTGTAGCGCGCGGCTTTCTTTCATCAGCTGTTCAATACGTCCGCGCAGCTCGTGCGGCACGCTCTCGCCATCGACACCCAACCAATGTTTCAGGCGCTTAAATTCGGCGCGATGCTGTGGCTTGTCCATTTCTTCGCGACAGATTTGTTTAAGTGATTGCGCATAGCGCGAAAGCACGTCGTAGCGGTTGTTAATGACCGCTTGCAAAGTGTGGAAATCGATCGTCGGGCGCGGTGCGCCAAGACGTGGTACCGGCGCTATTTTCTTGACCGTGGCTAGTTTTAAGGCAGCCAGGATGCGGATGTAGAGCCAACCAATATCGAATTCGTACCAACGGTTAGACAGTTTGGCCGAGGTGGCAAAGGTGTGGTGGTTGTTGTGCAGCTCTTCGCCGCCGATGAGGATGCCCCAAGGCAGTAAATTGGTGCTGGCATCGGGACAGTTAAAGTTACGGTAGCCCCAGAAATGACCCAAGCCGTTGATCACGCCGGCGGCCCAAAACGGAATCCAGATCATTTGCACGACCCAAATCACAGGGCCGATCAGCAGACCAAACAGCGCAATGTTGAACGCCAACATAATCAAGATGCCGAGCTTTTGACCT
>JAZKFR010000128.1:0-29647 GCA_040386295.1 Pseudomonadota bacterium
ACGCTGACATTAGAGCCTTGGTTTTATGCGAAACAAGAATTTCAAAAATATCCCTGCTTGGCCGTCCATTCTCTGGTGTTTTCACGCCAATCATCCGGCTTGACCTGATAAAGGAATCAATAACTTGCGGCTCTTTTGTTTTGGTAGAGAAAGAAGGCAAGTCTGACTACATTGCACAAGAAAGATTCAGGACGAATGAAGATTTTGCATTTGATATTTCCACGGAATCCCACGACGAGCGTTTATTACATAAACTTTTCTCGATAAAGCATTTGACGCTGTCAAAAAATGCTGAGTGGGCGCTTGGCATCGTGACGGGAGATAACAAAAAATTCGTATTTGATCTACACGAGCATGGGGCGGAAGCGGTCTTCAGAGGAAGCGATGTTTACCCTTACTACTTGGGGAAGCCAAGATCATTTATTCATTTCAACCCGAGCGCCTTTCAGCAAGTAGCTCAAGAGCGGTTCTTTCGGTCTCCAGAGAAACTCATTTACAAGTTCATTTCCAAACGTCTTGTTTTTGCCTACGACGATAGGCAGCGCCTCACTCTGAATAGTGCGAATATCTTAATTCCCTCAATTCCAGGTATGGGTATCAAGACGGTTCTGGCGTGCCTGAATTCTTCAATTTTTCAATACATCTTCAAAAAGAGATTCGCCACACACAAAGTACTTCGAGGTGATCTTGAGAAGCTACCATTCCCGTTGATCGACCCGAAAGTGCAACGCACAATTGAACATCTTGTTGATTCAGCTGCTAACAACCCAAGCGCACCAAAAATGCTAGATGACCTTATCTTTTCGGCATTTGGCTTAAATGAAAACGAGATTGCCGTAATTAAGGAAACGGGGAAATAAGTCATGGAACATCTAAAGGAAAAACTGACCGGACTGGTGCAAAAGCTCGGACAAGAAAAACATGATCAAGTAATGCAGCGCTTAGATGACTTGGTCTCGTTTTACCCGTTTAATGAGTACGAGTTTCTTATTTCATCCTTAATGGGTTACGGCAAGATTACTATCGACGATTATTACGAACTTCGGGATGATTACATTGCTAGAAATCTTTACATGTACGTCTTTGAAATTAGCGCCCCACGAGGTTTCGGAGAGGCGTGGGCTCAGGGTCACTTAAAAGAAATTGTGCCTGAGCTAGTCAAGCCCACAAAAAAACTCGATCAAAATTACGCCGGTCAGTATGATTTTTTCCTGGATGAAGAAATTCGGATTGAAGTAAAAGCATCCAGAGCAGTTGACTCTGAAAGTCGGGATGCGCTTTACGTAAAAGCCCTTTCTTCTGATTCAAAGAAGCGATTTGACATGAATTTTCAACAGGTCAAGCCTGCTTGTTGCGACGTCTTTGTTTGGGTTGGTGTGTGGCTCGACGTAATTAGATATTGGGTTCTTTCGTCTGACGAAGTAGCTAGGAATAAATACTACTCACCGGGTCAGCACAGAGGCAATACGGGCGAAGGGCAAATACATTTGAAAGATGACAATCTTCAGCAATTTTCCACTTTTGAGTCAAATGCGCGTGAATTACTTGAAAGTATCCGCTCGGCCTATCAGCGGCAAAAAACGCATAGCCCGGCGACCCACACAGGTGCTGCGCGATAAAGCGGTGCAGCGCCTGTGACTACTACGTTCAGTCCCAGCGATCACAGCTACATGGCGCAGGCGCTGCACTGGGCCGAGCAGGGCTTGTACAGCACGACGCCAAACCCCCGCGTCGGCTGCGTTATCGTCAAAGATGAGCGCATTCTCGGTCACGGCTGGCACCAACGCGCTGGCGACCCGCACGCTGAAATCAACGCACTTAAGGCCGCACAAGCTGCCGGTGAAAACCTGCGCGGCGCCACCCTGTATGTCAGCTTAGAGCCGTGCTGTCACCACGGACGGACAGCGCCTTGCACAGACGCCCTCATCGCGGCGGGCATCAGCCGGCTCGTCGCCGCTATGCCCGATCCCAACCCACAAGTGGCGGGACAAGGACTCGCGCAGCTACGCGCAGCAGGTATTGATTGCGCCGTCGGCTTGATGCAGCAAGAAGCCATGGCGCTCAACCCAGGCTTTATTTCTAGAATGACGCGCGCCAGACCTTGGCTACGCCTGAAAATCGCCGCCAGCCTGGATGGTAAAACCGCATTGGAAAACGGCCAGAGTCAGTGGCTGACCGGCGAGCCGGCACGTCACGACGGACACCATTGGCGTGCCCGCGCTTGCGCCGTCTTAACCGGCATCGGCACCGTGCAACAAGACGATCCGCAGCTGACGGTACGCGCCGTGGAAACCGCCCGCCAACCTTTAAGAATCGTGCTTGATAGTCAGCTACGCGTGTCACTCTCCGCCAAATTGCTGCCCGGCGCCGCAACCGATGCTGCGCACAGGCAGCCGGTCTTGATTGTCAGTGCGCGTCATGACGCCGAAAAAATTGCGGCTTTACGCGCGCTAGGCGCTGAAGTTTTGGTTCTCGCCAACGCCAGGCAGCAAGTCGATTTACCGGCTTTGTGCAGCGAACTAGCGAGACGCGGCATCAATGAGCTACACGTTGAAGCCGGCGCCAAACTCAACGCCGCCCTGCTATCGGCTGGTTTAGTCGACGAACTCCTGCTCTACTTCGCCCCCTGCCTACTCGGCAACGCGGCGCGTGGCATGTTTGAACTGCCACCCCTGCTCGCTTTGCACGATTTGCGCAAGGAACAAAAGCTGAGCATAGACGAGGTGCGCATCTTGGGCGCTGATCTGCGTGTACTGGCACGAGTCAATCCACAGTAGAGACATGGCGCTCGGCATTGGCGCAGCAGAACTGGCTTGGGCAAGACGCAGGGCACGCCTTGCCCGTACTAAGGCTTAAAGCCTAAGGCAAAGCCGGCTCAGCTTGCACGGCACGCGCAGCAACGGTGCCTAAGCGCGCTTTCAGCGATTGTGGCTGGTTGTCGTTAAACAACGCCGAGTAATACAGCGCATTACTCATCACTTTTTTAACGTAATCGCGCGTTTCGCTAAAAGGGATCGTTTCGGCGTAAATCGCCCCTTCCAAAGGATAGTCGGCGCACCACTTGCGCGCGCGTCCCGGCCCCGCGTTATACGCCGCCGAGGCGAGCACCGGATGATTGTGCAAACTCTCCAGCACCAGCCTCATGTACGACATACCGAGCAACAGATTGGTGTCGGTGTCGTTCACCTGTGCATGCTGATAGTTCTTCAGGCCAATTTTTTTAGCCACCCACTTCGCAGTGGCGGGCATCAACTGCATCAATCCCGACGCGCCGACGCTCGATTGAGCCTGTGTAACAAAACGGCTCTCCTGTCGCATCAAGCCATAAACCCAGGCATCGTCAAGCGCATGACGCTGCGCCAGGGGGCGTACTTGATCAGCGAAGGGTGAAATATAGCGCTGTGCATAGTCATGTTCGTCCTGCGTTCGGTCGGCGGCAGAAATAGCACGGTCGTAAATACCCGTTTTTCTCGCTAGGGCAGAGGCCGCCAATAGTTGGCGGTCTTGCATACTGCGTAAAGCCCAGTTCCATTCCGGCACGCCTTCGCTGCGCAAGTTCAGGCGGAACCAAGTTAAAGCGCGTTGCAGAGCAGGGTTAGCCGACGCCTCCGCCATTTCTGCGTTGCTCGGCGGCTTGGCTGGGGCGGGCATGGTCGTTAGCCGGCCTAACTCTTCATCCGCCAAATTGCCGTAAAAATTTGGTTGCCCAGCAATTTTCCTAAACAGCGCCGCAGCTTCATTCGCACGCCCGCTTGCACGATAAGCACGCCCTAACCAATACAGCCAATCGGGCTGATTTGCCAAGCTCTGTGGCATTTTTTCGATGCTCTTACGCACACTGAGCCAATCTTGTTGGCGCAGGGCAGCGCGCACTTTCCACTGCCACAGTTCGCTGGATAAAGGGCTAGGTTCGGCTTTGTGATACCAATTGAGCGCCTCGGGCAAGTGGCGTAAAGCCGCCTGCCAAGCAATCTGCCCCCAGACCCAGCGCTCTGCCTCCTGCGACAAATGGGGCGCATGGAGCGCCAGCAGCTCTGCCGCCGCATAAGGATCTTGACGCGCAACACGGCTGATCGCCACAGCAATTAGCTCGCGTGCGGTGCGCTGTTGCTTGTTTTCTTGCGCTAAATTTTTAAACTGCGCCGGCAGCTTATGCAGCCACAACAGAGCTTGGTTCGTGACTTTCTCTAGCGTTTTCGCGTCTGGCTCTTGCTTCTCTGGCAAATAGCCCAGCGTGCGCCGCAGCGCGCTAGTCTTATTCGCCTCAAACTGAAGGCGGACACGCGCCCAAACATCGTCCAGATTAAGCCGCTTGGCGTCGACCAAGCGCTCAAACAAAGGATCGCAAGCGATCGGCAGCTCGGGCGCGGTCAACCACAGCGTACGCGCGGCTTCCAGCGCCGATTCACTCGCTTCACCACCTCTATCCCAGCGACTTTGCAGAGCGTAGCAGCGCAGCTCTTGGTCGGCTTGTACGAGCAGGGCGTACTGCTGATCAAAAACGCGCCAATCATGGCTCGTCTGGCTTTGCCGCGCCAAGGCTTTCAGCCACTCAGCGCGCAATTTTTCGGCCAAATAATCTTGTCCGTAGCGCGCCAAAAAGGCCTCTCCTTCAGAGAAAGCAGCACCTTTGAACTGTTTTAAGCGGATTGACGCGCGCCAATAATCGACATAAGGCAACAAAGGGTGTTCCTGCAAGCTCGGCGCAAATTTGGCCGCCAAATACTCAAAACGCGCCCAACTCTCTTGGCGATAGGCGTCACGTAACAGCAAAAAAGCATCGTCGTCAGAGACGGCGCTAACGGGCAATGCGCTACAACACAGGGCAAAAGCGCAAAGAAAACGCCAAGAGCAAGTTAGCAGTTTAGAGAGTGACGCGTTAAACAATTGATCCTTAAAGGCGCTCAGAAGCGCCCCTCCTCGATTTTGAATGATTAAGCCGCCACGCCCATCACAGCGCTGCAGCGCGTGGCTGCTAAGCTGGCTGGGCGGGTGAGGCTGTCGGCTATTTCTAGCCCTGTAGCCGGTGTCGGACTGAAATAGTTCGTCCTTTTGCCGTTTTATCGGAACGCTTAGGCTTGCGTTTTGGCTGAGCCACGATACGCTTCCGCCCAGACAAGCACAGTGCTCAAAGACAAAGCGAGCGGCATTATAGGCATTCGCCCTAGGCACGAGTGTTCAAACTCAGGCCAAAATACGCAAATTCAGACGCGGCGACTCTGCACAGATGACGAGGCTCAGCGCTTGCTTTGCTGCGCGTGCGGCAACAGGTCAAACACTTGGTAGCCGTCTTCGGGTGGTGTTCTATTTTTCCATTCCGGCGCGTTCAAGGTATGCGTGATGTCGTCAATCCCGGCTTGCCATCTTTCTTGCATCGACAAACGCGAGAATTCGTAATCTTTGGATTGCGTTTCGTAGCGCATTCGCCGATGAATCAAGTGCACCACCGTCACTGCTGGCTCAGGGCTCGCCGCCAACAAACTCTGTAAATCCTGATCCTGCGCCCACTCCGGCGGCAGCTTTTTAGCTAACCTGTGTGCCGCCTGCGCCAGGCTACGCTGGGCAAACGCGTAGCTAGTATTGAGCCGGGTGCGACTAGAAAAACGAATATCCTTCTCGCGCTCAGCAGCTTCTACCAAATCGTGCGGCAGCGCCCCTTCTGCCGGAAACAAATCGACCTGAAAAACCAAGCGACAGGTTTTGCTCGGCTGGTCTAAAACGTACTGTAAAGGCGTGTTAGACACCAAGCCCCCGTCCCAATACCACTCACCATCGATTTCAATCGGCGGAAAACCCGGCGGCAACGCACCGCTCGCCATAATATGCCGCGCATCCAAGCGCTGCCTGGCTGTGTCGAAATAGGCAAAATTGCCACTACGCACATTGACTGCGCCGACCGACAAACGCAGCTTCCCGCTATTGAGCAAATCAAAATCGATCAGTCGCTCTAAGGTGGCACGCAGCGGCGCCGTATCGTAGAAACTCGGCTTCTGGTCGTGCCACCAAGACCGCAGCGAACGCGGCGAAAAGAAGCCGGGCAAACCGAAGAAAATACCGAGTGTCGCGCTAAACTCGTTGAACAAGCGGCGCAGCCCAGGCGTCGTCACCAAAGGGGGCGGCAACAGGGTAGAAGTCGCTGTTACCGTTTGCCAGAAGTCCCTCAATCGCTCGCTGCGGCGCTCGGGCGGATTGCCGGCGATCAAAGCCGCATTGATCGCGCCAATCGAAATACCCGCCAGCCATTCCGGCGCCTCTCCTGCCGCCGCCAGCGCCTCATAAACACCCGCCTGATAAGCCCCCAGGGCGCCACCGCCTTGCAAAACGAGGATGCGTGTTTCTTGGTGGCAATCAGACAAACTCGGTTGCATCGAATTCATAGCGCGCTCCCATTTTCCATCAGCAAAGCGTTGATTCCAATGTGTAGTAACAACAAGACGGAGCCAAGCACAGCCACAATACGACACAGTACCGGTTTAAGTCTCGCTTTAATCGGGGCGAGCACGAAACACCTGCCGCACTTGGGCGCTCAACGGCGTCGCGCACTGCGCGGCTGGCCGTAAATTGTGCGCCGCGCTTGCAAAGTACAAGACCATTGGTATAGTGCGCGGGTTGCCAAAAAGCAGCACTAGGCGGGCGTCGTATAATGGTAATACCCTAGCTTCCCAAGCTAGAGCCGTGGGTTCGATTCCCATCGCCCGCTCCAAATTGAATTCGGTCAGATCAATTTATCGCAGCACGTTAAGCTGCAATTTAAAAAAGCCAAGCCAAGTACTTGGCTTTTTTGTTGCCTATCGAACGCCGATTTGCTCAGATTGGAGGTTCAATCAAACGCGCAAGTCAGACTACTAGCCGAGTATCTTGGGAGCCTAGCGCACCTCGCTCATTGAGCCAGCGGGAATTCGCTGTACGACATCATCATCGATCACACGGAACGGACTAGAAACCATGCCAGTCCTACAAAACGTAGCTTGGCAAAAACAAAAAGGGGGCACAAGCCCCCTTTTTTAAGCAAGAAAAACTAGCTCACTTGTTGTGGTACATGAAGCTAGAAAACGCATTTTCCGCGATACGGAACCAAACGTTTTGGTCATCTCTAAATTTCTTGAAGTCTTCATAAACCTTCTTGAATTCTGGGTTCTTAGCTGAAGTTTCGGCATAAACCTCCAGAGCGGCCTTTTGGCAAGCTACCATAACCGCTTGGGGGAACGGCCTCAACTGCGTACCTGAACCGACCAATTGTTTGATTGCATTTGGATTTCTAGCGTCGTACTTAGCCATCATGTCAACGTGTGCTTCGGCGCAGGCCAGCTCAAGAATGGCTTGATATTCTTTCGGCAGTTCAGCAAGCTTTTTCTCGTTAACATAAACCGACAGCTGAGCGCCGCCCTCCCACCAACCTGGGTAGTAGTAGAACTTAGCTACCTTGTGGAAACCAAGCTTCTGGTCATCGTAAGGACCGATCCACTCAGCACCGTCAATGGTGCCTTTTTCCAGCGCTGGGTAAATATCGCTACCTGGGATCTGCTGCGGCACAGCGCCAAGCTTAGAAACGACCTGGCCAGCAAAACCACCGATTCTCAGCTTCAAGCCTTTCAGATCTTCAACGGTTTTGATTTCTTTACGGAACCAACCGCCCATCTGGGTACCCGTGTTACCGCAGGCAAAATTGACGATGTTCGATTTTGCAAAGAACTCGCGCAGCAACTTGCCACCGTTACCGTAACGATACCAAGCGTCCATTTGACGATTGTTCATGCCGAAAGGAACAGCGCAATCGAACGCGTATGTCGGGTCTTTACCAAAGAAGTAATACGACGCCGTATGCGCCATCTCAACGGTATTGTCTTTGACTGCATCGAGCACACCAAAAGGCGGCACTAGCTCGCCACCAGCAAAGACCTGAATTTGAAATTTACCTCCAGTTGCTTCAGAAACACGTTTTGCCACCATTTCGGCACCGCCAAAAATGGTATCTAAGCTTTTAGGAAAGCTTGAGGCCAAACGCCATTTGATCGTCGGTGCATTTTGAGCAATTGCAGGCATCGCGACAGCACTAGCCGCTAAACCAGCACCTGCTTTTTTCAAAAAAGAACGTCTTTCCATGAACAATTTCCTCCTGAGTTAAGGTAAATACAGCCTGCGGATTATATCCAATGCAATAGGTTATGGAATACGGTTTTCCACACCCTGGACAAAAAACATTTAAGCGGGACGCTGCAAATCGATCTGGGCAATCGCATCCAGAGCAAAGATCCGAAACAACTCGGCGACGAGATAATTAGGATGGCGCAGCACAAGCGACTTCTTGTTCTTCGTACGCAAAACTTCCAACACTTTAAACAAAGCGGCAACGCTCGTTGTCGTTATTTTGCTTAGGGCAGAACAGTCGACAATGACAGGATCATTTTTCGCGGCGAAGGCCAATAAATCCTCGAATTGCACGTCGGTAATATAGCCTTGCGCTTTATAAACAGCGTCTGCCGAAGTGGCGTCGCCCAAGGCTGCCGGGGAGGCAATAGGCTCGGGTGGCGCAACAAGTTTCGGCTGCCATGAGGGTGGGGACATCTCAAAAGTCGTGGCGTAATTGATTGCCGCTTCTTCGAAGGCTTCTTGCTGCCCATGTAACTGATAAAGCTCAAGCAGCAGTAACCAGCAGGCACTCCCCTCTGCCCGCCCAGGTTCGACATACGCCTCAAGCTGCGCGCCGATATGGCCTCGCCCCAGCAGCTCAATTTCACACCTGGATTTACGCGCTCGCTGCAATTGTTCGTACAAACGCGCACAGCCCAGCTCGTCAAATTTTGCCACCTGAGACAGGTCAATACGCACTTTAGGGGCATTTTTAAGCGCCTGGCTCACCGCCAAAAAACCCGCTTCGTTAGTCCCGATAAGATCGCCCTGAAACAAAACATCACCGGCCAAAGTGGCCTGCACCGGCAAAGTACTGTGCACTGCATCACGCCAGATTGGAGGCGATTTTTCAAAAGCACGGGCGTATTCCAATTCGAGACTCTCAAAAATCGTTTTCTGCCCGCTCACCCTATAAAAATCAAACAGCATCAACCAAGCACGCTCAGCCAGCGGTGGCGGGTTGCTACGTACGGCGTGTTCAAGCACCGCGCGCGCTTCTTCATCTTTGTTGTTCGCATAAAAAATAGCAGCCTGCTCGGTATCGCTGACTACGGGATCAATCGCCTCTTGCGGCGCGTAAAGGTCGAGATTGCTTGATTCAGCATCAAACTCAAAATCACTAAAATCCAACGAGTCTTGAACTGGAGCGACAGGCTCAAGACTTTTATCGACGCTTTTAGCCGGCACGACGATAGTCACCTTCTGTTGCGGATCAGCGTCCTGATCCGCAACTTTCTTCGGCTGTTTTTTAAAGAAGGAGAAGCCCATAGTGATACCTAGCGCCTCGCAGACAGCTAACAATAAAATCTAAATCAATGAGTTGCCGGCATTTTAAAGTGCCCTATAGAGACATTGAGCTTCTTGGCCAAAGACTCAAGATCGGCTGCAGACTGGTAAACAGAACGCACTGCAACACCATTCTCTTCAGCCATCGCCGCTATTCTCTCGACACTGTGTTCAATCTCGTGGCTGACCGTGTTCTGTTCTCGTAGCGCGTCAGACATGCTGGAGACCGAACCGAGAACCTCGCTACTGCTACCTTCGATATTGGTCATTGAGTCGCCTGCCTTGGCGGCCATACGCACCCCTTCAGCCACCTGCTTACCCCCGTGATCCATGCCACGCACTGCGCTCTGCGTACAGCTTTGCACAGCATCGATCATGGTGACGATTTCCTGAGCGGACTTGGTTGTCCGTTCAGCCAGCTTACGCACCTCGTCGGCAACCACAGCAAAACCACGACCTTGTTCGCCAGCACGCGCCGCTTCAATCGCCGCGTTTAAAGCTAATAGATTGGTTTGATCAGCAATTTCTTTAATGACATGAACAATCGCAGAAATTTGATTTGATTGAACACCCAAGGTCTGAATCAACTGCGTTGAATCACTAAACGCGTTAGCAATTTTATTGATCTCGAGAATCGCTTCTTGGACGATGCCACCGCCCTCGGCCGACAAGGCGCCAGCCTTGGTTACCATCACCAAGGCATCCTGAGCATTCGCCGTAACATGGCTGATGCTGGTCAACATTTGCTGCACCGCAGAAGCCATGCTGGCTGCTGTTTCGCTTTGTTTATCAGAGCTTTGCGATACCTGGTAAGCAGCCACACTCATACTGGTTGCCTGCTGCGCCACGTTATACGCCGCCGCTTGTACCTGGCCAATAATATTGCGCAAAGACCCCTGCATTTCTTTCATTGCAGCGAGCAGGCTCGATTCATCGGTCGGCAATACGCTAATGTTCGCGCTCAAATCCCCGCTCGCGATACGACGCACAATATGCGTTGCGTCGGCAGGGTCGCCACCAAGTTGGCGTAAAACGCTGCGCGTTATTTGTTGCGCGACAAGCAGAACCAAAGCCAAGATCACCACGGCAATTGAGATTTCGATCACCCCATTTGTTCGAACCGATTCAGTCGCGCTCTGCTCCTCAAGCGTGGTGGCCAGATTGGCTTTTTTGACTAAGTCATCGATAACAGTACGGTGCTCAAGGTACTTTTTATCTAGCTGAGGACGCAGTTCAGCTACTGCTTTCTCGTCGCCGTTTAACAGGGCAGGCACCAAATGCTCCAATTGCAAGGCCAGAAACTCTTGCCCTGGCCTATACGCTTTCTCGGTCAGCAAAGTTTTAATCTCGCCGCTTGGCAATTCATCCACCCAAAAAGTACGGCGCGCTTCAAACTCTTTCGCTAAGCGCTTCGCTTGTTCTATCAATGGGACTAAACCAGCTTTATCGCTATCAAACATCTGTTGCGTCACCAGTTGCGCTTCGATCAAATAGACGGCGGGGGGTAGAACATCAACGAGCAAATTTTTCTTCTGGATGATCCCGTGATACAGCGGTCCATTAACTTGAATCTGACGCATCGCGCAAAAAGTGAACGCCGCGTAGACGACAAACCCCAGGATAAACACTGATATCAACAACCACAGTTTGTGCTTCAGGCTTAAGCGATTCATTATTTACCCCTATTAGCGCTATTGAATTAAAAAAACAACGAGTCACTTTAACAACTTATAAGCATCTCGGAAGCGCTCATTCCGCGTGCCACGCTAGAAAAGTCTCTGTGCTACCTAAAGCGCGAACCGTAGGCAAGGGAAATTAGTGTTTGTCCTGCATTGGCGGGGCAGGCGTGACCTTGAGATCAAGCGTAGCAGCTTTTTCTGGCACAGCCGAATCGACCAAAATCGTCACCCGCCGATTGCGCAGACGCCCCTCAGGCTGGGCATTGGCATCAACTGGACGCGTATCTGCGTAGCCAATCGCAGTCAGCCGAGTCGGCAGCACGCCAGCACCCACGAAGAGGCGCAGCACCGTGGTAGCACGCAAAGCAGAGAGTTCCCAATTGGAAGGAAATTGGGCGGTACTGATGGGCGTATCGTCAGTATGTCCTTCGATAGTAATCGGGAACTCTTCTGCCGCCAGAACCTGGGCAATCGCCTGCATTGCTTTACTCGAAGAGCTCTGTAACAAAGCCTGACCGGGCGCGAACAAAACACCATCATTGATTTCGATCGAGACGCCACGACTCGTTTCCAACACACGCACGCGCCCGTCCTCAATCAAGGGCGCGATCACCTGAGTGATGCTGCCCGCTAACTTACGCATCGTATCGCGCTGCTTTTGCCTAGTTACTCCTGGCGGCTTATGCGTTTTAGGAGCAGACAATGCAGGGGCCTGGATGGGCGCAGTCACCACCGCCTCTGGGGGTTTATTGCGGAACGCCGTCAGTATTGAAGCGCTGACGATTCGATATTTACCGTCATTGACCGAAGAGAACGAATACATGACGACAAAAAACGCGAACAGCAAAGTCACCAAATCAGCGTATGAGACCAACCAACGATCATGTCGAACACCTGATTCTTCAGGCTGCGCTCTGCGTCTCATACGTTAGATCAAGTAGGCTCGAAGGCGATTCTCGATCAAACGCGGATTATCCCCACTGGCGATGCCGACCAGGCCGTCGAGCATCATTTCGCGCTGAATCACTAAACGATCAACATGCGACTTCAACTTGATCGCGATCGGGATAAAAATGAGGTTGGCCAGCCCGACACCATAAGCCGTAGCAACAAAAGCCACCGCAATCCCAGCACCCAATTTAGACGGGTCGGCCAAGTTTTCCATCACATGGATCAAACCGAGTATCGCGCCGAGAATACCGATCGTTGGCGCATAACCCCCTGCCGACTCCCAGATTCTCGCCGAAAGTCTCATCTCATCCTCAAAGGCATGAATCTCAAGGGTCAGCACCTCCCTCAAATGTTCAGGCGGAGTACCGTCAACCAGCAACATCAAGCCATTGCGCAAGAAATGATCTGGCAATTCGTAAGCCTCTCCCTCCAGGGCGAGTAGACCATCACGTCGAGAGATTTGGCTCCACACGAAGACCTGCTCGATGATCTGTTGATATTGGACGAGTGGCGGATAAAGCACCCAGCGCAGCATGCGCACCCCACGCAAAAAAGTAGCGTATGGACTTTGTAACATGACAGCGCCTAAAGTTCCTCCCGCCACGACGAGAAAAGCTGTGGGCTGAAGAATAGAGCTGAGGTGGCCACCATCAAGGAGCTGCGCGCCGAGGATGGCCATTAAACCAATCAATAAACCTAGAACGCTGGTTTTATCCAACACACACCTCTTTTTTCGGTGGGCTCGCTGGTCGCCCGAGCAAACGCACACGCAAACGCGCAATCGCTTGGCCGTGTAATTGACAAACACGCGACTCGCTGACCCCCATCACTTCGCCAATTTCTCTGAGGTTCAAATCTTGTTCGTAATACAGCGCCATCATCAATTTCTCCCGCTCGGGCAGCGCTTCGATACCCTGTGCTAGTAGCTTTTGTGTCGCTTGCTCGGCGAGTAATTGCACAGGGTCGTTTGTCTCGCTCACTTGGTGATACTCGAGAAAATCCTCCCCATCCGATGAGGCCATATCGTCGAAATAAAGCAATTGATGCCCGCGCGCGTCCTGTAGCATCTTCTGATATTCAGCCAGGCTAACCCCAAGCGCCACGGCCAATTCTTGCTCGCTCGGAGCACGACCATTGGTTTGTTCGAGCTGGGCAATAGCGCGTTCAATACGGCGAAAATCACGGCGCAAATTACGCGGCAACCAGTCGTTCTCACGCAAACCGTCGAGCATTGCGCCCCGCACACGCTGTACCGCGTAAGCCTCAAATTGGGCGCCAACACCCGATTCAAAACGGGCAATTGCGTCAAGCAAGCCAATCATGCCGTTCTGCACCAAGTCATCCACCTGCACGCTCGAAGGAAGACGCGACATCAAATGATAGGCAAGCCGCTTAACGAGTGGCGCAAAGCGTGCGACCAACTGATCCTTACTAAGCTGTCCCGCTGCGTTATACATAGAAGCGCCCCAATAGTCAGACCGGCACTGCCGCAGCGTCTATATTTTGGCTCAAGTGCAACCATTGCCGCACAAAACGCTCTAGGCCACCCGGCTCGCCATCAGGTGAGAAGCAGTGCAACAAGGTGGTGGCTAGCGCGCTGTAGGCTTGAGCCGACGGTGCCTGCGGAAAAAGACTCACGACCGGTTGCAACAACATACTCGCTTGGCGCAGATGCTCATCAAAGGGCACGTGACCAGCGTAATCTAGTCTAGCTAGGCTACGACTACGTGCCACTTGCGACATATTGCGGTAAATGGCCTGCGCCTCGTGCTGGTCGCGAACCTTGCTGAGCAAAATATGGAACTGCTTACGGGCATAGCCCAAACTCATCTTCTTGATCAATTTATAAGCGTCGGTAATCGACGCTCCGCTGGTCGACATCACAATCACCGTGTCCTGCGCCGCCAGCGCGAGGGGAGAAAAGCCGAGGGGGTGATCGAGCGCTGCGTCAACTAAGATAATGTCCGCCGGGCGCGCAATCTGGCAGACACTCTGGACTAACTTCCTCTGCTGCGGCTCGTTTAATTTACCCAATACCTTGAGCGCACGTGCTGCGGGCAAAACACGCACACCCGGGGCCGTCGACAAAAGTGCTGCATCAAGTGACACGCTTTGATTGATCACGTCGAGCAAATCATAGGGCGCCGAAACGCCTGACAAAAGCGCCAAATTGCGGTGCGTACATTCATCAAACACCAGCACTTCTTTGCCCTGTTGCGCCAGTGCAGTCGCAAGATTGATCACTGCCAAGGTCTTGCCAACACCAATCCCCCCAGCAGCGAACGTGACTACCTGCGATTCCGCCTCGCCAAACAAACGACGCAAGCCAGCTGCTTGGTCGCCACGGCGCAAATCAGGCACGACGCCCTCCTGCCAGCAAGGGCATTGCACCCGTATTGGCAAGCGCCATAGCTGATTCAACGCCTTCAAGACGATGCGGCGAATGCTCGGGCAACTCTTTGAACGCACGGTGCAGCAGATAATGTCGGTTTGGCAGATGCAAATCCTCTGGCACGCGCTGCCCGTTTGATACGTAATGCAAACGCAAACCATGACGCATGATGACGTCTAATGCACCGGCAAGGCTGGCAGCTTCATCAACTTTGCTGAGAATACAGCCAGCCAGTTCAGCGCCAACACCGCTGTAAGCGTGCACCACATCGTCCAAGGTATCACCGCGATTAGTCGCGGAAAGCAACAACAAACGCTTTACCTGACTAGCGCTAAACATGGAAATTTGCTCTTCCAGCATAGGGTCACGCTGGCTCATCCCCATCGTATCAATCAACACCATATGCTTGTGCTGCAAGTCTTGTAGCGTCTGTTGCAAATCTTCGCCATCTTTGACCAAGTGCACTGAAACGCCGAGGATACGCCCATAAATACGCAATTGCTCGTGCGCACCAATTCGGTAGCCATCCGTCGTCACCAAGGCCACCTTACTTGCGCCATGGCGCAAGACACAGCGCGCTGCCAATTTTGCTGTCGTAGTTGTTTTGCCCACGCCAGTCGGACCAACCAAAGCGTACACACCGCCCCGATCAACAATGTCATTTTCCGTATCAAGCGTACGAAAAGATCGATCCGCCTCGGCCTTGACCCAAGCTAAGGCATTTTTGCTATCGAAACGATGCGGCAGATCGGCGAGCAAATCACGTGATAATTGAGGTGAGAAGCCAGCATCAAGCATTTGTCGTAACACTTCTGTTTTGACCGGCGCACTGCGTGCACTTTCACCCCAGGCAAACCCCGCCAATTGCTGTTCAACCATACGACGCAAGGCTCTAATTTCTTCCAACACAGCCGGTGGAACAACCTCAGCTGCTGCCTGAACTGGAGCAACCGGCAAAGTAAGCTCAGCACGTTCAGGCTCAGCTTGTTTCGCCACAGCCTGCGCCCAAGACGGAGCTTGCTTGAAGACATCAGCCGAATTGACCGCTGACGCACTAGACGCTTTTTGCACAGAAGGAGGTGTACTGGCGGGACGCGACAGCGTGACCGTGTAATCCGCCGGTTCCGCCACGCTAGACGGCTTGCTTTGCACTCTCGGCTTGGGCTCCGCTAAGGCCATCTCTGAAGAAGAGACAGCGATAATTTCAACCCCACCAGAAACGCTTCGGTTAGACAAGATAATTGCATCGGGTCCAAGAGTTTCTTTAACTTTACGGAGTGCGTCTCGCGTCGTGCTAGCGAGAAACTTTCTAACGTTCATGCCCTGCCCCCAATAATCGAAGTGACTTTAATAATTTTGTTTTCAGGAACTTCGTTGTGTGCAAGCACCTTCAAATCGGCGATACCCCGGCGCAAAAACTGCGATAACAAACTGCGCAAATGACTGGGCACCAGCAATACTGTGGGTAGACCCATTTCACTCTGCCGTTGTGCGGCTAAAACGGCCTCGCGCACCAAGGTATCGGCCAAGCCAGGCTCGATAGCAGCCGCACCCTGCCCGCCCAATGCCTGCGCCAACAGGCGTTCGAGTTGCGGATCGAGCGACATCACCTGAATCTCGTTGCCGACCGGGTAAAGTTGATGCACGATGGAACGCCCTAGGGCAATCCGTACCTGCGTCGTAAGCCCCTCGTGCTCTGGCATACGGGGCGCCCACTCGGCCAAGGTTTCGATGATGGTGCCCACGTCGCGGATATGCACCCCTTCGTCCAGAAGGTTTTGCAACACTTTCTGCAAAGTGCCCAAAGGAAGAATTTTCGGCACCAGATCCTCTACCAGCTTCGGCGCTTCTTTCGCCAAATGGTCGAGCAAAGCTTGTGTTTCCTGGCGGCCAAGCAATTCAGATGCGTGCGACAAAATCAAGTGGTTAAGCTGGGTCGCCACCACCGTGCTGGCATCGACCACCGTGTAACCGTAAGACTGCGCTTGCTCGCGCAAATCGGCATCAATCCACGTCGCCGGCAAACCAAAAGCGGGATCATGCGTGCTGATGCCAGGTAAATGACCTGCCACGCGACCCGGATTGATCGCCAGCAAACTCCCCGGAAACGACTCGCCCTGGCCAATTTCAACGCCTTTGAGCAAAATCCGATAAGCATTCGGCTTGAGTTCCAAATTGTCACGAATGTGTACCGGTGCGACCAAGAAGCCGACCTCTTGCGCAAATTTTTTGCGTATACCCCGAATCCGGCGCAGTAGCTCTCCGTCTTGCGCCTTATCAACTAGGGGGATTAAGCGGTAACCGACCTCTAAACCCAGCACATCTAAAGGCACCACGTCTGACCAACTGGCCTCCTGCGTTTCTTGCGTCGCCGCAGGGGGCACCACCACAGGCGTTGGTTGGGCAATCTGTGCCCGCTTGTCCAAAGTCCACGCCAGCGCACCAAGCCCGCCCGCCAAGATTAGAAATACCAAATTAGGCATACCGGGAATTAAACCGAGAAGGCCGACAATCCCTGCTGTTAGGGCAAGAACACGGGGATTACTAAATAGCTGTGCCGTGAACTGCTGCGAAACGTCCTGTGTTTCACCAACTCGGGTGACGACCATACCCGCAGCGATCGAAATAATTAGAGCGGGAATTTGCGCAACCAAACCATCCCCGATCGTCAGCAGGGTGTAGTACTTGGCAGCCGTCGCAACATCAAGACCATGCTGAAAAACGCCCACAATCAAGCCACCAATCACATTGATCAGCATGATCATGATGCCCGCCACCGCATCGCCGCGAACAAATTTTGAGGCACCGTCCATTGAACCGTAAAAGTCAGCTTCTTGGGCGATCTCACTACGCCGTTTGCGTGCCTCATCTTCGCCAATCAAGCCTGCGTTAAGGTCGGCATCGATCGCCATTTGTTTTCCTGGCATTGCATCGAGCGTAAAGCGAGCACCTACTTCAGCAACCCGGCCGGCACCTTTGGTAATAACGATGAAGTTGATAATGATGAGGATTAAAAAAACAACCAAGCCCACCGCATAGTTGCCCCCGACCAGAAAATGACCGAAAGCCTCGATCACCTTACCGGCAGCATCAGGTCCGGTATGCCCGTTGAGCAGAACGACGCGCGTCGAGGCTACGTTCAACGATAATCTGAGCAAGGTCGTGACCAATAGAACCGTTGGGAAAATCGAAAATTCAAGTGGCTTTAAGACGCTCATCGCCACCAGCATGACAATCACCGAAATAGCGATATTGAACGTAAACAGCAGATCCAAAATGAAGGGAGGCAAGGGCAATACCATCATTGCCAGAATCAACAGAATCAGCACGGGACCTGCCGTCTGACTTATGTTCATCCGACCAAAGATACGTTGCAAGCTGATCATTGCCTCAGACATGGTGCAACTCCGGCATTAAAGCGGGTGGGATCGGCAAATCACGGGGGGGCGTCGGATGGTGTCCACCAAGCTGACGCCAGTGGTTCAATTGATAGATGTAAGCCAAGACTTCTGCCACCGCAGCGTACAAACCTGCGGGAATCTCTTGATCGAAATCGGCATAGCGGTACAGCGCCCGCGCCAAGGGCGGAGCTTCTAATATCGGTACCCGATGCTCAGCACCGATTTCACGAATTTTCAAAGCAATCTCACCACGCCCTTTGGCCACCACCTTAGGCGCGCCCATGCCATTCTTATAAGCTAAGGCAACCGAGAAATGGGTAGGATTGGTCACAATCACATCGGCGGTAGGAATCGCCGTCATCATCCGTTTACGCGCAGCTTCACGTTGCAAACTACGGATACGCCCCTTGGTCTGTGGATTGCCTTCGCTCTCTTTGGATTCTTGCTTGAGCTCTTCACGCGTCATTTTCAGCTTGTCGTGGTATTGCCAAATCTGAAACGGCACGTCCGCCGCGACGATCAAGCTCATTGCCGAAACCAAGACGATAAAACTAAAACTAAGCAAATTCCCAGCGCTTGATAATGCGACCTCTGGCGCTTGGCTAAACAGCGCAAAAATGTCGTTGCGCTCACCCCAAATCACCCAAATCGCGACGCCGCCAAGCAATAAGGTTTTGGCAATGGCCTTCAACATTTCAACCAACCCATTGAGTGAAATCAAACGTTTGATTCCCGACAAGGGGTTTAAACGTGACAAATCGGGAAGTAAGGTTTTAGGGGCAAAAATCAGCGAGCCAAGTAGTATCGGACCGAGTACAGCGGCGGTGATAAAGGCTGCGAGCAGAGGAACAAAAATGAGAAAAGCTTGAAAAGATATTTCGGCAAAACGCACCAGCGCCAGTTGCGGCTCGTGCGCAATGACCGAATCGATGGTTAAACCCTGGCGCATCAGCCCAGCGAGGCGCTGCGCGAACCAAGACCCGAGTACACCAAAGGCGATTGCTGCAACCAACAAACCCAAGAAGGTCCCTAATTCACGAGAATGGGGAACCTGCCCCTCTTCACGGGCTTTCTCAAGGCGCCTGCCAGACGCAGGCTCTGTTCGTTCAAGGTCGCTGTCTTCGGCCATTGGCTGCTTCCAGTTGATCCGCGACTATTATTGACAAATAACCATAAAAAATAAAGAACTATGGATTATTTTTTATATTTATTCTCGAATAGTAGCGAAGAAGCAACAGTTGTTGCAAATTTACAAAGGAAATGCGGCAAAGGGGGCTGAGCTAGCAAGAATTTGCAATTTTAGTTCGCGACTAACAGCGTGAGCGCTGTCCAAGAGAAGCCTAAATCTCGCACGAACAGGGCAAGACAAAATGCCTGCGGGAATAAACGAAGTTACGACAAAAACAACACTGAATGCGACAACGGAGGGGGCAAAACGGAGGGGCATTATTCGGCAAAACAAATGCCGCTGGGACTCGCTAAAAATTACACACTATTCGCCCGACCTGGAATGGTAAGTGGATTGATGATTTCTACAACAGCGCGTTGCAACAAATCTGCCGCTTGTTCTTGATAGCCAAGGAAGAACTGGCTGCTAATCGAACAACGATCACTGTAAGCCCTGCTAGTCCCGTCGGTATCAAAATTATTGACGCCACAAGCTAAGCCATCACCTAGACTCACAACCCAATGCCCAAGCCATCTTTGCGGTGTATCGATATACATATGCACGATGTACCCACGGGGCACAATGGGTAAACGGTCTCCTTTGCGGAAAAGACCTTTCGTTTGATCCCAAATAACCGCTTCAGGCTCGCCAAAAACTTCTCTCAAGGTTTTTTGGTCGTTGGGCGCGCCATTTTTCATATACCAAGGATAGGAGGCAAGGCCACTTCTCAACAGCCAATTCATCACAGCGGTATAGCACACAGAGGCGCCCGGAAAAATGCCCGTCTCACGGGCAAGGCACAGGTTCGGATGCGCTAGATTGGGGTCGCCCGAACCAAGCATAGCCGCATCGGCCAACGCTGCTGGTGTTTGACTCGTTGCCGTGAACAGAAAGAGGGCATTCCGAATCTCGCGCTCACCCCGCCTAAGCCAGAAATCGATACTTTGCTGGCGCCAGTTGGGATTATTGGCCAGGCAATCTGTCCGCCTACGCACCCCCCCTTTGAAAATGGCTTCTGCCCATAAATCCGAGAAAAAGACGCGCTGACACAGTAGCAGTGCGCGTAGTGCAAGGCGTTGATTTTTCGCGCCAGAGAAGGGCAAATGCTCGCCCAGCCTCTCCTTCGAACCAAGCGACAACTGTTGGTCGATTGCATCTAAATTCAACGCCATTTTCAGCACGCTGCTCAGCTGAGTTGCTAAAGCTGGCGCGCCGATATGCCTGATGTAATCAATTGCTGCGTCAATTCGCGCGTGGCGACTACTCGTGACATATGCGCCCCTGGGGGGTGACAACCTCACGATGCGCTAAGCGAAAAACTCAACCGAACGTTGCGGCGCCAGTCGTGTCGTCTGCTCCGGGTTCGTGTTCAAGTCGGCCAGTAGCTCTTTAATATCCAGAATCAAGACAATTTGGCCATTAGACAGCGTGGTTACACCGGATACGCCGCGCGGCCGAAAATCGTCTAGAGATTTAATGACCGCGTCGTCACGACCGGCAAAACGATCGACTGAAAGAATAAAACTACGCTCCGCCGCACTCATCAAGACCCCGTATTCTGGCACGCGCACCGTTTCCCAGCCCAACAAGCGTGACAAGGCGATCACCGGCAAAATCTCACCACGCACGACTAAAGTCTCGCGCCCGCCGACCTCGCACATTTTGTCCTGCTCAATGGGGAGTATTTCGCGCACCATCGACAAGGGGAGTGCAAACGGTTGTTCGCCCAAAACCACGAGCAGAACCGGCAGAATCGCCAGCGTGAGCGGCAGGGAAATCACAAACACCGAGCCTTTACCTGGCTCAGAGCGAATATCGATCGAGCCGTTAAGACGTTGAATATTAGTTTTAACAACGTCCATACCAACGCCGCGCCCGGAAACAGCAGAGGCTTGTGACATGGTGGAGAAACCGGGCAGAAAGATGAGGTTCAAACTCTGCCGCTCATCTAGCGTATTCGCCTCTTCTTCCGTAATGATGTTTTTCTCGATAGCCTTGGCGCGAATACGTTCAGGATTCATGCCACGACCATCGTCGGCGATGATCAAGACAATGTGATCGCCTTCTTGCCGCGCCTCAAGCCGTACCACGCTTTTCGCGGGCTTACCTGTCGACTGCCGCTCTAAGGGAAGCTCGATACCATGATCGACCGCGTTGCGGATCAGATGCACCAGAGGATCGGCCAAATCTTCGATCATCGTTTTATCGACTTCGGTTTCCTCGCCCACCAAGGCCAATTCAACGTCTTTACCAAGCTGTCGAGCAAGGTCGCGGGCAATTCTCGGATATTTTTGGAATAAGCGCCCAATCGGCTGCATCCGAGTTTTCATGACCGAGCTTTGCAAATCAGAAACCAGCAAGTCGAGCTGACTCACCGCCTGATCCAAAGCGTGCAAAGTTTCGGCACCCGTTTTGCCGGCCAGAATATCAGCGCGCAGACTGGTTAAACGATTTTTGGTTAGACCAATTTCACCTGACAAATTAAGAACTTGGTCAAGACGAGCCGTATCAACACGAATCGTACTTTCGCGAACAGCAGCGCGCTCTTCAACGCGGCGTCCAGAATTCACCCCGGCGGCAACGGCAGCCGGGCGATCCGCAGTACGGCGCCCCTCTGGCGGATAAAGTGGCTTTAGATTTTCAGCCTCGCCTGCAGTTAAAACATGCTGATCGGACGAAGCAAAACGATCCATCCCATGCGCTGACGCGACGCCATCCTGCGGCGTCAGCAATGCTTGATGCAACAGCGCCCAGTCTGGCTGCTCGCCGCCGCTCTGCGCGCTGGGCGATTCGCCAGCAGCATCGCGGGTCAGCTGAAGCGCCTGCCGCAACGCGCTCAGCACCTCTGGGGGAGCCGCTTGTGGTTGCACTGACTGAGCCAGATCGCCAAACATATCGCGCACACTCTTGGTGGCATCCAGAATGACGTCCATCAAAACTTGCGTCATCGCCATTTCGGCATTGCGCAACTTGTCGAACAGATTCTCAGTGAGATGACACAAAGTGACCAACTCTGCGGCGTTGAGAAACCCCGCGCCACCTTTGATCGTGTGAAAGCCGCGAAAAATGTCGTTGAGTAAGCGCTTATCCTCCGGCGTTTTTTCGAGTTCAACTAATTTGTTATCAACGTCCGATAACAGTTCAGCTGCCTCTTGCAGAAAGTCTTGCAGCAAATCTTCCATGCCAGAAAAATCACTCATGCCACTGCTCCTAGAATCCGAGGCTGTCTAATAAATCATCTACTTGGTTCTGATTTTTGACAACATCAGTCGCGGTATCGGGGTTAATTACAGGGCCATTGAGCAGACTGTTGACTGATTCTGTTCTGCGCTCGCCGGGCATGGTTTCAATCAGAATGCCCATTAACTGCGCCTCTAACTCTTGTGCAACAGCAATCACTTTTTTGATGACTTGTCCGGTCAAATCTTGAAAGTCTTGCGCCATCATCACTTCCATCAGCTGCGCTTTGACTACCCCGGTCTGCTCTGGAATTTGCTGTTTGATAAAAGCTCGCGTTTCTTCAGCAAGCAATTTGAAATGGGCGACATCCATTCGATTTGCGAATAAATCGTCCCACTTCAAGCTTAAGCGTGCGGCATCACTTTCCAGCTCGTCAACCACCGGCGTCGCAATATCAGTAGCGTTTAAAACACGACAAGCCGCCTGCTCAGTTAAATTGGCAATGTAGTTCAAACGCTCTTTCGCATCGGGAATCGCCGAAACGGTTTGTTGCAATAATTCACCGTGCCCCAGCTCAGCCAAGGTATCGTGCAACTGACGTGCCATAACCCCGACCTGCTGAAATATCTTGCCCTGAACCGTCCCTGCGACATCGCGGCCAGGCTCAGAAACGGGGCTTGTCGCCAAACTGCTTTTCGCCCCAAGGTCGGCAATAGCCGAAGCAGGAGATACTGAATCAAATAAAGCTTGTAACTCATCAGAGTCGACCGTAGCGTCACTAGCGCTGGCAGACGGTGACGGCGATGGCGACTGCGCTTCCGCCTGTGTATTCGTCACGGGACTTTGATGACTCAGGCCTGACGCAATGCTGTCGAATAACTCCTCGAGGCTTGAAGAGTCTTCGGAAAGATTGTCTTCATTCATTTCAGCCCCCCATTTTGTCAAATATTTTCTGCAGTTTTTCGGCCAGCGTGACCGCTGTAAACGGCTTGACGATATAGCCACTCGCGCCAGCCTGAGCGGCTGCAATAATATTTTCTTTCTTTGCCTCCGCCGTCACCATCAGCACGGGCAAATGCTTCAGTGCGGGCGTAGCGCGAATAGCTTGCAGTAAAGCAAGCCCATCCATATTCGGCATGTTCCAATCGGTAACGACAAATTCAAAACCCCCGTTGTTCAGTTTTTGCAGGGCAACAGCCCCGTCCTCTGCCTCATCGACATTAGAAAACCCTAGTTCTTTTAACAGGTTACGTACGATACGCCGCATCGTAGAAAAATCGTCCACGACAAGAATTTTCATTTTTGGATTGTTCATGCTTTGCTCCGTTCTTATCGTTCGAGTAAAGGCCGCAAAGTATCGGCAAGCACTGCCGGATCAAATTTTGCAACATAACCATCAACGCCCACTGCCTGACCCATCGCACGATTAGCTTCTGACGAGAGTGACGAATGCATGACTACGGGGATACCGGAAAAACGAACATCTGCTTTGATTTTCTTGGTTAATACATAGCCATCCATCTCAGGCATTTCAGCGTCAAGCAGAATAACGCGCACTTCATTACGCACAGGAACCCCCGATTGCTGGGCATGTGCGGCAATCGCCTGTAACCGTCCCCAGGCTTCGGCACCGTTGATCGCATGCTTGTGCTTGACGCCAAGCTTATCGAGGACTTCGGCGATCTTTCGGCGAGCAACCACAGAGTCGTCGACAAAAAACACACTGACATCCTCACCTACCAGAGCAGGAGCCAAATCAACGATGAGCGCGTCACCAAACGCATTCGACAAAATTTGTTCAACATCCAAGAGAGAGACCAGGTGGCCATCGTCCAGCTCTATCACAGCAGTGATCAAACCTTGGTTAGCGGCCAAATCGGCCTCGGGTGCTTTAATTTTGTCCCAGTCAACACGGACAATACGATCCACCTCATGCACAAGAAAACCGAGGGTGCGCTTGGAGTATTCAGCTACCATCATGCTGCTGCCTAGCTCGTGATGAGGGCTAGCTGGGGCGAAAAAATGGATCAGGGATAGCACGGGGATAACTGTGCCACGCAAAGAAACCAGGCCTTCTACCCCGTTAGGCATATTGGGTGTTCTTGTGACGTGCGGGGTACGGCACACCTCACGCACCTTGAAGACATTGATGCCAAAAGTTTCACGCGTCCCCAGCGAGAACAACAAAATCTCCATTTTGTTGGATCCAGCTAAACGGGTACGTGCATCAATGCTTTCTAGTAAATTTTTACGCTCTGCCACATCCGTCGTCATCACATCGCTCCAACGAGTCCCACACAATCGAATGAATGCGTCACAGGGAAAAGCACAGACTCCATGCAACTATAGTTTGAACGTATCTATTAGCCGCCCGGTTGTGTCGCGCGTGACAACAAAAGTCGGGTCAACATTTCGGACAGGCGCTGCGGTTCAAACTTTGGCACGTACTCATCCACACCAACGGACGCACCCAGATGCTGATTAGAACTGCCGGACAATGAAGAGTGCATCACCACAGGAATGCCTTTAAAACGGGCGTCAGACTTAATGTTTCTAGTCAGAATGTAGCCATCCATCTCCGGCATTTCGACATCTGTCAGAATCAAGCTCACCACGTCAGACATTTTTTTTCCGATGGATTCGGCATGACTCGCCATTTTTTCCAGAGTTTCCCAAGCGTCGCGTCCGTTAATAGCAGATAGATACTTGATTCCCATAGCATCCAAGGTACGCTGCACTTGCCTACGCGCAACCACTGAATCATCAGCAAAAAATACGGTGAGCTCGGGGTGATCAAGCGGCTGTATGTTCTGGAATACGGCCTCATCGTCGTACTCTGTCGTTTCAGCGAGTACTTTTTCTACGTCCATCATCATGACCAAACGACCGTCTGGCAGCTCGGTCACTGCGGTGACCAGTCCGCCCATACTCGTCATCAGCATGCTGGGCGGCACTTTCATTTGCGACCAATCAAGACGCAAAATTGTATCTACCGCTTCGACCAAAAATCCCTGTATGTGTCCTGCGTATTCAGTGACGATCATAATGTCGGGCGGATGCTCGGTTTGCACGTCAGCGTAGCGCGCTAAATTCACCACCGGCACCAGGACACCACGCAAGCTGACCATGCCCTCAATCACGGGGGGCATGTCTGGCGCAGCCGTAATGGATGGCTTACGCATCACCTCACGCACTTTAAAAACGTTGATGCCGAACACTTCATTACGGCCCGTTTTTAAGTCCAAACCGAGCGAGAACAGGAGAATTTCTAGTTTATTGGTGCCCGCCAGCTGGGTACGCGCATCGATGTTTTTAAGCAGTTCAGACATAACTGGAGATCCGGTCGAGAAACGTATGTTCTAACTTACGGGCTTACAAGAAAAATTAACGGCAACCCATCCAACAAGCGAGACAAAGTAAGCCCATCTTTCTGCAAGCGATGGAGAAAAAATGCGTTCAACCAGGGTGTTTAGAGACTAGCTGATTTGGAATAGCTTGCCAAAATTGGCGATGTCTAACACCTGTCGCACACTGCCTTTAGGATTCGTCAAAGCGACTGCTTTTTTAGCGACACCAGCCTTGTCTCTGAGCATTAACAACATTCCAAGCGCCGAACTGTCTAAGTAGTCCACCTCAGCCAGATCAATGGTGATGGAGCTAATCACTTGATTCTCCATTAAGGGCTCGTACGAAGCGCGAAAATCACGGTGCGAATTAAAATCAAAGCGTCCATTAAGACTAACGCATGCTTGCCCGTCGACGATTCTGACATTCGTTTGCATATGCTGCACTCCTTGGTTAAATATACGGTGCTGGTTTATTCGCGAATTATGCCGTCGACCGCACTAGTGCAGCTAGAACGCTCGCGGCGATGTGATCTAAATGCACACTTTCTTCGACGGCACCTAGTTCAAAAGCTTCGCGCGGCATACCGTAGACGATACAACTCTCCTCGCTCTGCCCAAAAGTTCTAGCCCCGGCCTGTCGCATACGCAGCAAGCCTTGCGCGCCATCTTTACCCATTCCGGTCAGGATAACGCCAATTGCATTACGACCAACGCACGCAGCAGCAGAATCAAACAATACATCGACAGAAGGGCGATGACGATTGACAGGCGGCGTATTGAGCAATTCAGTGACATAGCCCGTGGTGTGCCGTTTAATTTGCAAATGCGCACGTCCGGGTGCCAAGTAAACCGTGCCCGGCACCAGACGCTCGTCGCCCTGCGATTCAATCACGCGGGGCAAACACAGACTATCTAGTCGCGCGGCAAAAGACGCCGTAAACGCTTCCGGCATGTGTTGCACTATCAAAATAGGGGGGCAATCTGCTGGCATTCCTAACAGAAAAGCTTTAATAGCCTCGGTACCGCCGGTAGAAGCACCAACAAAAATAATTTTGCTGCCAGGCGAGATCGATCTCGACCCACCCCGAGCAGCGGAAATAGACGCTGATGTCGCAGGCACAAGACGACCAGGCGAGCTGCTTGGCGGCGCATAACGCCCCAAGCGGGCGCCGTACGCTGCGCGTATTTTATCGAGCAGTTCGTGCGTATATTCCTCAGCGCTGTGGCTATTCTCAAGCCGTGGCTTACCAATAAAATCAACAGCACCCAGCTCCAAAGCACGCAAAGTCGTTTCCGATCCGCGATCCGTCAACGCGGAGACCATCACCACTGGGGTTGGCCGCAATCGCATGAGCCGCTCAAGAAATTCAATGCCGTCCATTTTCGGCATCTGCACGTCTAAAGTCAGCACATCGGGATTCAAGGTTTTGATCATCGCGCGAGCACTTTCGGCATCAGGCGCCGAACCCACAGCCTCGATATCAGGAGCGCTATTGATCAGATCAACCAGAAGCTTGCGCATCATCAAAGAATCATCAATCACCAACACTCTAATCGCCATTGCTTAGTCCTTTATGCAACGATTCGTAGGCAGGAATTTGCGCTGCCGCCTGACATCGAGAGCCGCGCAACGCCAGCGCGTTCAGCTAAGCAAACATCGCTTTAATACACGCTGCGGGCGGGAAACAAAGATTAACTAAAAAGCTCCATTTCTCCTTCGACCTTGGCATCGACTAATCGGCTGCGATACTCTTTTTCTCGTGTAAACAGCGTGTCGTTATGTAAGCGGTGCAGTTTGCGCACCAAGGCTCGACCGCTATCAGGAAAGTAATAAACCTTGCGCGGACACGAGTCCAATAAATCCTTCGCCAGCACCGGGATTTTTTCTACTTTCAGATAGTTCAAGACAAACTCTGCGTTACGCGTACCGACATTGCTGCTGAGCAAACTTTCCATCACCGCTCCGCCGCCAAATACCTTGGCCTCTAAACGATTGCGTCGGGCACCCAATTTTTGTAGGTGGTTAATCAAAACCTCCATCGCGTAGGTGCCGTAACGTGCCGAAGTGCTGGCGACATTGCCGTTCTGCTCTTCTGGCAACATAAAGTGGTTGATTCCACCAATACCCGAGTCACTGTCTCGAATGCAGGCCGTCACACAAGATCCGAGCACGGTCACGAGAACCATGTTGCGGCGCGTCACGTAGTATTCGCCAGGCAGAATCTTGGCCGCTTGGGATTCAAAATGCCGGTCGTAATAGAGATTGGTTGCCAAATGCTCGACCACACCATGCTCGGGCGACGAGTCAGCTTTAGCGTGGTCGCCGAACAAGCTCATAAACTGTTTTCCCCTGTGAGCTAAACAAATCGGCGGCATGCAAAAAGCTTTCGGAGTGCCCGGCAAAAAGCAAACCATGCTCGTGCAGCAGTGGCGCAAAACGCGAGAGAATTTTGTACTGGGTTGGTTTGTCAAAATAAATCATGACGTTACGGCAAAAAATAACGTCTAGCGGAGCATGCACCGGCCAGTTAGGCTCAAGTAAATTTAAGCGTTGAAAACGCACCAGACGGCGCAGCTCAGGGCGAACACAAACGTAGCCCTCTTGTGCGCCTGCGCCTTTAAGAAAAAAACGCTTAATCCGCTCTGGCGACAATTTCTCAATCCGCTCAAGTGGATAAACTCCCTTTTCAGCCGTCGCCAAGACGTTGGTATCCAGATCAGAAGCCATAATTGACACCGGCACGTCAAAACTACCGAGGGTTTCAACAACCGTCATCGCGATGCTGTACGGCTCCTCACCGGTTGACGCCGCAGCACACCAAACCTTAATCGATGCACCACGTGCTTGCTTTTTAAGCTGCTCGGCAAAGATCGGGAAATGATGCGCCTCACGAAAAAACGAGGTCAGGTTGGTGGTCAACGCATTAACAAAATGCTCCCACTCGTTGTTTTTACCCCCAAGCTCAAGCGCTGCTAGATAGTCGGCAAAAGAACGAGAACCCAGGGCACGCAAACGTCGGGCGAGACGGCTGTAGACCATGTCTTGCTTGAGAGCAGACAGCGAGATGCCAGCGTATTGATAAATAAGCTTACGCACCCGCTCGAAATCCGCCGCCGAGAAGGCAAATTCACGGTGGCTACTCTCGTTCAGATCAGCTGCAGTTTGCCCAACAGCCGAGCTTCCGACGAGGGATTTGCCTAAACTCATGCGCACGCGCCTTGGCTAAACAACAACTGGATGCTTTGGCGGTTCAAAATTCTTGCCACTCGTCATCAAGCGACGATAAACGCTTTGTCGTCGGGTTAGTGCCCGTCGCCTCCCGTTTCCCATCACGCGCAGTGGGTGCGCTAACACGACGCAGCGCGGCACCGCCTTGGCTATGAGCCAAGCGCCCAGTGCTGGATTCCAAACGGAAAGTAGACACCGACTGGGATAGGGATTGTGCTTGCTCCTCCAGGCTTTCAGCAGCAGCGGCAGCTTGTTCAACTAAGGCCGCATTTTGCTGGGTTACTTCGTCCATTTGGCTCACCGCCAAACCAACTTGCTCAATCCCGGCACTCTGTTCACGACTTGCTGCGGCAATATCGGCCATGATTTTGGCAACATGCTTGATGCTGGTCACAACCTCTTCCATGGTGTTTCCAGCCTGATCGACTAACTTATTCCCCGTTTCGACTTTCTCAACAGAGTCGGCAATTAAACCCTTGATTTCTTTTGCTGCTGCCGCACTACGCTGAGCCAGGCTGCGCACTTCGGTGGCGACGACGGCAAAGCCGCGACCCTGCTCGCCGGCACGCGCTGCTTCGACTGCGGCGTTGAGTGCGAGGATATTCGTTTGGAACGCGATGCCGTCAATCACACTGATAATGTCAGCAATTTTGCTGCTCGAATGATGGATGGCGCTCATCGTGCCGACAACCTCATTCACCACAGCACCGGCTTTCTCGGCAACTGTTTGCGCCCCGCTAGCCAACTCATTGGCTTGGCGCGCATTCTCAGCGTTTTGCTTCACCGTACTGGTCAGCTGCTCCATGCTCGATGCAGTTTCTTCCAGGCTACTTGCTTGCTCTTCGGTACGCGTAGATAGGTTGAAGTTACCAGTCGCGATTTC
>JAZKFR010000129.1:0-9655 GCA_040386295.1 Pseudomonadota bacterium
GTCACTTTCGTATTGGAACCCCATCACGCTGTCGTCTGCATAGCGCACAAGGATGGGTAATCCCCCCGGAAATTAATAACATGTAAAAGTAGAGAGCTTAAAGCCTGCGAGGCGGAAAGCGTTTTTACAGAGGAAGACGAGCAAATACAGCGATAGCCAAATCATTGCGATTTTGAAACAAGGTCAATCCGGGGTACCGGTAGGCACGCTATGCCGTGAACACGGCATGAGTAGCGCGACGTACTACAAATGGCGCAGCAAGTATGGCGGCATGGATGCGAGCCTAATGGGTCGGCTGAAAGAGCTTGAGAGCGAGAACCGGTGGCTTAAAAAGATGTACGCAGATGCCCAGCTCGATGCTGACATTTTGAAAGAAGCGTTAGCAAAAAAGTGGTAGCGCCATTTGCACGACGGCAAATGGCAAATGGCGCATGGTGCATGGTGAATGGTGAATGGTGTCGTGGCGGATCGGCAAGTGAGCGTGCGACGCAGTTGCACATTGTTTAGCCTTAGCCAAACGTGCTATCGCTACGCGGCAAAACAGCCAGATGAGAACCAAGCGCTTGCCGATAGCTTGCTGGCCTTGTCCTACCGCTGCCGTACCTGGGGCTTTGGTCTGATGTTTTTGCCTCTGCGGAACGTGCAAGGCAAGCGTTGGAATCACAAACGCGTGTACCGAGTTTACTGTCAGCTCAAGCTCAATCTACGGATCAAACCGCACCAGCGGATACAGCGCACCAAACCCGAAGCGCTCGCGATACCCGCGCACCCGAATGCATGTTGGTCAATGGACTTCATGCATGACCAACTCACCGATGGGCGCAGCTACCGCAGCTTAAATGTCATCGACGACTTCAATAGAGAATTGTTGTGTACCGAGATTGATTGTTCGCTACCCAGCGAACGCGTCACGCGCGCGTTAGATCAAGTGAGCTAATGGCGCGGCACACCTGCCGCGATTAGAAGCGACAACGGGCCTGAATACCTCAGTAGCACGGTCAAGGCATGGGCGCAGCGGCGGGGCATTGAGCTTAAATTTATCCAACCCGGCAATCCGCAACAGAATGCCTACATCGAGCGATCGAGTAGAACGGTGAGAACCATGCGCCGCGAGCTGCTCAGCCCCAATTTGTTTGGCCATATCGAAGAGGTGCAAGAAGCAGCAACTGCATGGGCGTACGCTTACAATCACGACCGGCCAAGCATGGCACTGAACGGGCTGACGCCTATTCAGTGCTTGCAGGCTTATCTAAACAGCCAACAACAACCCTCTCCTTTGTGATGTTGTTAAGAATGGGGGGATTACCGTCTGACGTAGGGAGCTTAATAGGATTGAAATTACGCAATGTTTAATTATTTGGATCCCAATATCCAAATGCGCGCAGGTGGGATGTTGGAAAAAATTATTTTCCCCTTGCTCCAATTTAAGCCAGTTGGTGGGACAAATGGTGGCATCCAGAAATATGAGTATTGAATTAGCCTAAATTCTTTCGATCTTTGACGGATATGCGATATAGCGGATATGATTTTTTTTGTTTCGTGCTTTTTCAACGACCTGAATGGTATAGATGAAACAATCGTTACTGAAGTGCTGTTTTCAAGATCTAACTTACTGATCTCTGTGGCACAACAGCACCTTATATTAATTCCAGAAAATTTAGATCTCAATATCTCCGTTAGTTTTTGAGATTTTTCAAAGACTGTGATCTTGCTTGCGCATTCACTCAGGTCAATTAGTACCCTTGTAATTGACCCCGTTCCAGCTCCGAGTTCGATGATTTGCCCAGGAGGGCTGCTAAAAACCTCTTTGGCAACCGATCTGCTTAATGAATCACTGGAGGGGAAAATTGAGCCCACACTCCTCGGATTGCGAAGATATTCAAGCCAGAAGGTTATCAATGAGGCAATTGAATTTCTTTGAGGTCCCATATGCGAAATGAAAGATATTCGTTTATTAACTTTTCATCATTGCAGCGAGCAATCCCAAGAGGGCAGAGCTCTGATAGTTGTAACGTTGCCTTGCCATGGCCTTGTAAGGGCAGCCCTGAATATTGAAGAAGCTTAGTTCCTAAAAATGCCAAATCCGTGGGAGCAGGGTGTTTTGAAATTTCTCTATTGATAAGATTTGATGTGATTTCATACCATGTCAAAAAGCGAATATTAAGAGTCGAGGAAAATGAATTTAATGGCTCTGTTAAAAACTTTTCGCTATTTTTCATAGTCTTTGAAAACATCGGTTGATGATCGCCGAACCATAAAAAAATCCTTGGCTTTTCGGAGTTAAGCCAATTATTTCTGAGCGAGATTATGGCGTCGTTCGTTTCTTTCAACCTGTTAATAAAATCAACCAAAGAGGCGGGTAGGCTCGATGCGTTGTTTAGAAAATCAGGATGTGCGTTTTTTATAGAATCAAATTTCTCCGCATGTGGCCCGTGGTTTTTTATAGTGAGAATAAATAAGAATATGGGTTTGCCATCTTGATTTTTGTCAATCAACTCGATTGACTTTTTGAAGATTGCCGAATCTGAAGTGGATTGCCAGTCGGTGGTTATACCCAGATCCTCAGTGGCATAAAATTCGTCAAATCCATAGCTTTTATAAGCTTCTCTCGCGTTTAAAAAATTGCCAGCGACGGGATAAACGGCAATTGTTCTGTACCCAAGTTGTTTGAAATGGCTAGCCAATGACGATTGAAGATGAGGGACTATACTTCGCGGCGCATAGGCGCCTCCCTCCCCAAATACACGCCAATCGTATCCAGATAGAAATGCAAACTCTGACAGCCAAGTGCCGCCACCATGGGTATGCACAAACAAAGGCCCATAAATTCCAGGATATTTCTTATTTTCGCCAAAAATCTCAAAATTACACAGCTCAGTAGTATCGCATGCACTCAATATTTTCGGATTGAACAAGCTTTCATTTAGCACTGAAATTACGTCAGGTCGATAATTTTTTATTGTTTTTCTATTGTTGTCACTGGTTTCCTCAAATAAGGCATTTTCTACCTTTTTTGGAACATCAAAATTCGTTGATCTTCTAGTAAAAAAAATTTCGACAAGATCAAAAATTGAGTTTTGATGATTTTCCTGGACAAGGTTTCTATTAAGTGCTTTACCAGCTTCTTGATTAACTTGGTTTTCATCTAAACTAAAATAGTTATTTTTTGAGATCCTGACTTCATCAGACCCATATGCGACGCTTAGAATACATATTGAAAACAGTGCTAGTTTATTTTTGTTCAGATTTCGCCTTTTTTCCGACCTCATGAACCAATATGAAATTGCTATTATAAACAACGCACTCGAGGCGATTAACAGACCGAGTAGTGGATAATTAAAGAATAAAATTGAATTTTCTTTTAGGTCACCAAAAAAGAAGTATAAATCAGCGATTGTAAGTGGCACGCCGAGATAGTGAATTTTGTTAAGACTCCCAGCCACGATCAATCCAAATATAAAAAAAGTGGCTATTGCCGAAAACGCTGGCCGTCCGCTAAGTAAAAGCATGCCAAAAAATGCCATTACTCCTATCTTCCAGGTTATCGACATGGTTGAGTTTTTTTGAATTAGCCACGCCAGCTTTAATGGCCCAAAAAAGTTTTGGTTGTCTATGTAATATTCAAAATATCCCAATGTGACCAACAACAAGAGGGCAAAGACAACAACCACAAAGCCTTTGCTTAAAAACTGCTCTTTGGGATTATTTAGATTATTTTGTTCGGCCATGTGGATTTTTTCTCGATTTATGCTTTCTATCGAATATAAAATCGATCTCTTTGTGTAAATTCCAAAAATCGAAAATTTCGATCAGAAGATCGATGACTTTGAATGAAGACGTGCCAATTGATAACACTTTGGCACGCTACGCAAATGGGAATGGGAATGGGAATGGGAATGGGAATGGGAATACGAATGGGCTTTCAATATACCAGATGGTTTTTATTACCAAGATGTCCTGATTTATTAGACCACTACCCTATCGGAATGACCCGTAACGCACATCCATATTTAGACTTAGATCGCTTAATCTCAAGTCTGTGCTAGAGGGCTCGAGGTCTTCCGATCTATAGATACGAATCGCTTTTAATGAGGGAAGACTCGTCAAGTCAAGCCCGAGTGCCAAGGTTTTATCACCCTTGGGGTACCAGTGTGCGGGTAGCCGGAGTGCAGTGATCTCATTCGGCGGTAGATTTTGTAGGAATGTCTTACCCTCTTCAAAGCTTGCCTGAGTGTTGTTTAGACACAACTGGCTTAAACAGCTTGTGGGTAAGCACGAAGCTGGATTATCGGGCAAGGTGCCCAATTCAAGCGCCTCTATTCTGTCTTGGTTGTCAACGCACAATCCGTCCAACAAGGCCGCTAACGCTGATCCAGAGTAAGGCGATTGTGAAAAATCGAGGTGGTTAACAACAGGATGCTCTGTCAAGAAATCGTCTAACTCTTTTGCCGCCATGGTGGCCTTTGCCCCGAAGCAAAGAGTGCCTTGAGTGCCTGCGTGGAACGAATCGCTTGGCGCGTGGTAATGGCAGCGCACCAGTAATTCGTAATCGCCGGCTGCTTTGGCGCACGCTAGCAATGCTGGTGTCAAAAAAGAGGGCAGCTGGTTTTTTGAGCGCTGGCCAAAATCCGAGTCAAAAGCCTGCGCAGGTAATCTAGCCACAACCGCTACTCTAAAAGCTTGCTCTGCTATCGCTATGGTCTCTGCTCTGCCACTGGATAGCGACAAGGCGTAAGAGCGTGTGAGCAAATCAATAGCAGTAGCCACAGGGATTGGGTTTGTCTGTGCATCGTATGCCGCAAGCAGTATGCCCTCCTCTGCGCTCAGGTCTGAGGCGGATCGCCCATTGTTTTTTGCACCGCTTAGCCAAGAATGAATACCGAGCTGTTGCAGCAGCGCGGTATGGCCGTGCTTTTCGGCGCATGCTTGTAGGTGCGCGGTAAACCATGGATACGCTAACCCAGGTGGCGCATCTTTGCTTGGCGCGACTTTTGTTGCGATCGACAAAAGAACGGCTTGCATTGACAGACTTGCTTCGTCAGCAGCAGCTTGTTGCGCTCGCAGCTCGGGTGTGTCGGTGCTCGAACGGGTTTGATCGTCTGGACTGGGTATGGGCGCATCTCGATAAAACGACTCAAGCAGAGTGACGGCTTGATCTGCGCTTAACGCCGTGATGCCAGCGAGCTGCATTGCAGCCTCGAGCCAATTCTCCTGATCCCGCAAGGCACACTGTAAATCTGCAAACTGCTTATCCGATATTGGGAAAGCGATATGGGCAGCGTCTACGGTGTCTGTGCTGGATCGGCGAACATCCAAAGGACGGCGCCCTGGAAAATCTTCGAATGATCGGGCAAAAATTGATGAGACAGGAATGCTTGAATTCTCCATTACGTTTCCTTAGTTAGCGTTCCTTCTGGGCTTAAAGAAGGCGTGCATACTCGCATATGTTTTACGGCTTATGCAGTAAAAGAAACCGGGAAGTTTTCGACTGAACTGCACAAACCAGGATGCGCATAAACGCCCTAGGTTTCGGGGCTAGGCGCTTAGAAAAGCTTGGTAAAACTGCGTACGACGATGATCGATGATTGAGCAAAAAATCCGCCTGTGTGCTCAGCCCAGCTTGAAGTGTACTGAGCTGAGCTGCTTGGATGATGCCAAGGCTCGGGGTGCAGCAGCAAACGCGCCTACGCCATCGTCGCCGCGACGGTCAACAAGGGTGGTGCCAAGCGGCTCGGATCATTAAACAAGGATTGCGTGGCGTCGAGCGGTGCTGCGGCTTGGCTGGCCATGATTTGCAGCAAATAATCCGTTTTCTGATTCAACACGGCCTGCGTAGCGGGGGCTACAGCATTACTTGCAAGCGTGCTGCTGAGGCTCGCGGCAGACGCGCTGAGCGCCGGGTTAAAAGCTGAAACGGCGTAGGCATCTGCGTAATTCTGCTCATAGAGGTCGGCTAGCCAATTGGGTGAGAAATCGGGCGAAAGTTCGCTCGTTGCCAACTCTGTCTTCTCGCCCAATTTCTCGCCCAATTTCTCGCCCAATGAGGGCTCAAGCTGGGCTGTCGCTACGCTAGACACTGCGGCGCTAGGCAGCTTGAGCGTGGCAGACGAACTCGTCAGCGCACTGTGCGCTGCCTCGACGAAGGCCAAATCAAACAGCTCGTTCGCGTGCGACGCCGGATTTTGCGGGAGCATCTGGGCAGTACCGCGCACAAGCACAAACTCAGATTCAGACTCAGCAGCGCTGTCCGCTGCAAAGCGCAAATGCAGCGTCTGAGCCGCAGTGCTATCAAGCAAATCATTAAGCGCATTCTCCGCGTACCAAGCAAGCAGAGTGATTTGATCGCCGGCGCCCAAATCTAAAACCAAGTCTTGCCCCACACGCCGTAACTGCACTTCGGCTTGGCGAATTTCCGCACCGAAGATCAGGGTGTTATCCGCCTTCTGATTGCTCAAGGTATCGGCACCATCGCCACGATCGAAGAAAATTTCGTTCTGGCCAGAACCGGTTTGCAAGGTGTCATTACCGATTCCGCCGTACAAACGATTGCTCCCGAGCAGGTCAATCAGGAGGTCTTTGCCAGCACCGCCGATCAGCACATCGTCGCCAGCACCGCCTTCAAGCCAGTCGTCGTTGCGCTCACCATCCAAGACATCATCGCCCGCACCACCCAATAAACGATTACGCCGGTCGTTGCCGATCAGGATGTTGTTCTGTTCATTGCCGCTGCCGTTTTGCGCGCGATCATTCAGGCTGAGGTTCTCAATAAAGGTACCCACCAGGCTGTAATCGAACATGCTGATGACGCTATCGTTACCGCCGTCGGCGCTTTCAATCACTCGGTCACTTTGGTCGTTCACCCAATAGGTATCGTCGCCCAAACCGCCGATCATCTGATCCGCCCCGTAGCCGCCATCGAGCACATTGTTTTGCGCATTGCCGATCAGCGTGTTATCCAGCGCATTGCCTTTTGCTAGTAAAGCCGAGCCGGTGAGCGTCAGATTTTCCAGATGGTCGCCGAGCGCGTAATCCACGGCACTCATCACACTATCGCGCCCGGCATCAGCCAGCTCGACAACAACATCACCCAGATCGTCGACCACATAGACGTCATCGCCGCTGCCGCCTTGCAAAAGATCAGCCCCGCTACCGCCATCGAGTCGGTCGTTCCCCGCCTCGCCCTGCACATCATCCGCGTCGGCGAAGCCAAACAGTTGATCGTCGCCAGCACCGCCCAAGAGCAGATCCTGCCCGTTTTGCCCCAGAAGCATATCGTCGCCCCCCTGGCCGTCGAGCGTATCGTCGTACTCGGTGCCGTTGAGCACATCCTGCTCTGCCGTACCGTTTTGGCTGCTACCAGGCGCACGCGTGATCGTTAAGGCAAAGTCATCGCGGGCGCTGGCGCCCGCAGCATCGCTCACCTGCACGCGCACTAATAAGGCCGTCTCATCGTTACGCCTCGGCGTGCCCGAGAACGTCTGCGTCGCCGCATCAAAACTCAGCCAGGCGGGCAGCGCGTCGCCGTTGGCGAGACGAGCGCTATAGCTCAACTGATCGCCCAAATCTGGGTCGCTAAAGTGATCGCCAGAAATTTTCCAACGCACACCTTGCCCGAGGATCGCCACTTGGTCCGCCAAGGCATAGGCAAGCGTCGGCGCATCGTTCGCATTGGCCACGTCTAGAACGAAGCTGCTGAACGCGCTCGCACCCAGCGTGTCACGCGCGCTCACACGCAGGCTGAGTCTGCCCACATCGCCGTTGGCAGGCGTGCCGCTAAAGGTTCTTGTCGCCGCGTCAAAGCGCAACCAACTCGGGAGCGCGTCGCCGTTGGCGAGGCTGGCTGAGTAGCTCAAACGGTCGCCCAAATCGGCATCAAAAAAGCTATCGCTCGGCAAGCTCACGCTGAACGCAGTGTCTTCAAGCGCCTGTTGATCGCTCAGCGCATGCGCCACAACAGGGGCGCGATCGGCTAGCTCGGCGAGGCTTGCGCTGCTGCCATCGGCAAAGCGAAGCATCGCCGCAACCACGCTGCCGCTGAGGTTAAACGAATCAAAATTCGGCAGCACGATGGCATCGTTCGCAGAGTAATGCAGGGTCAGCACGTTGTTGCTGCCATAGTCAAAACGCAAATCGGCGCGCGTGATGCCCGCGCCGAACTCGATCACATTGCCTGCCGCCGGACTGGCGCTGTCGTCAATCGTGTCAACGCCAGCGCCCAGCTCAAAATAATAGGTATCGCTGCCAGCACCGCCACGCAGAATATCGTTACCGCCCCCGCCGTTAAGTCGATTGGCGCCACTGTTGCCGACCAGCAGATTGTCCAGCGCGTTGCCGTTGCCATTGAGGTCGCCATTACCGATCAGGCTCAGGTTCTCGACCTGATCGCTCAGGCTATAACTGACACTCGATTGAACCAGGTCTATGCCTTCATTCACGTTCTCGCTCACCACATCACCCAGCTGATCAAGCAGATAGGTATCGTCGCCTGCCCCAGCGCTCATCAGATCAGCGCCAGCGCCCCCGTCGAGCCGGTTAGCGCCGCTGTTGCCGACCAGGCTATTGTTCAAGCCGTTACCACTGGCGTTGAGATTGGCGCCGCCGGTCAACAGTAGATTCTCAACGCTGGCCGTCAGCGTGTAGCTGATGCTCGACTGCACGAGATCGACCCCTTCGTTCAGCGCCTCAGTCACTAAGTCACCGAGCTGATCGACGACATAAATATCGTTACCCTGCCCGCCCGCCATGCTGTCTGCATCCGCGCCGCCGTCTAAAGTATCGTTACCCGCATTCCCCGTCAGCGTGTCGTTCCCGTCCAGGCCAAACAAAACATTGTTACCGCCATTGCCGAGCAACACGTTGGCCAAGGCATTGCCGCTGCCGTCCAAGTCCGCTGTCCCGGTCAGCGTCAGATTCTCAACATTCGCCGTCAAGGTATAAGTGAGGCTCGACTGCACTAAATCAGTTCCTTCGTTTAGCGCCTCGACAACCACATCACCAACATCGTCCACAACATAGCTGTCGTTGCCCGCATTGCCGCTCAGCGCATCAGCGCCCAGCCCGCCGTCTAGCGTATCGTTGCCTGCACCGCCACTCAGCATGTCGTTACCGGCCAGACCCGATAAGACGTTATTGCCGCTGTTGCCGAGCAGCACGTTGTCTAGCCCATTGCCCGTGCCGTTGATGTTCCCTGTGCCGGTCAGGGTGAGGTTTTCTACGTTCGCTGTCAGCGTGTAGTTGATGCTCGATTGAACGAGGTCAATCCCCTCGTTGGCTGCTTCGCTCACTACGTCGCCCGCGTCGTCTAGCACGTAGCTGTCGTTACCGGCGTTGCCCGCCATGTTGTCGGCGCCCGTGCCGCCGTCCAGGCTGTCGTTGCCTTCGCTACCGATTAAGCTGTCGTTGCCCGCCAAGCCCGATAAGACGTTATTGCCGCTGTTGCCCAGAATGATGTTGTTGAGCGTGTTGCCGCTGCCGTTGATGTTTCCCGTACCGGTCAGGGTGAGGTTCTCAACGTTGTTGCTCAGCGTGTACGAGACGCTCGATTGAACCAGGTCTATGCCTTCGTTCGCGTTTTCGCTCACCACATCGCCCACTTGGTCGACCACGTAAACGTCGTTACCCGCCCCGCCCAACATCGTGTCGTTACCCACCCCAG
>JAZKFR010000130.1:0-18769 GCA_040386295.1 Pseudomonadota bacterium
GTTTATCCACATCACTGCGGAACAAGAATTCGGGGTCATGAAACACTGGATCGACAAGGAGCGCTTCGTGATGATCGGCGACATGGAGCGGACGATCATCGACGGGCTCCGACACCCGGCATTTGTCGGTGGCATTACCGAGGTCGCCAAGGGCTTGTGGATGAAACGGGACGTACTGAAAGTCGAACGACTGGTGGACTACGCACGACGCCTCGGCGTCGGCGCCGTCGTGCGCCGCCTCGGCTACCTGCTGGAACACTATGGCCTGGCCGATGCGTCGGCGCTGGAACCATTGCTCGGCATGCTGACGGCAACATACCAGCGCCTTGATCCATTGCTCCCCCCCGAGGGGGCATTTCTCTCACGTTGGCGGCTCCAGCTCAACGTGACTCCCGAAGAACTCGATACCGTAAGGCTTGGCTAATGATTCCGCAACGCAATATCTCCCTGATCTCGAACACGCTGATGAGCGCCGGCGGGCGGCGCATTCCCGAGGCCGTTATCGAACGCGATTACGTGCTGGCCTGGTTCCTGACCGGTCTGGCCGGTCATCCGCTGCGCGAGGTGTTGGCCTTCAAAGGTGGCACGGCATTGCGACGCTGCTGGTTTGAGGACTATCGGTTTTCGGAAGACCTGGACTTCACGCTGACCCGTCCGATCGCCCTCGAAGATATTTTGGAAGGGTTAGCCGAAGTCTTTGCGGCGGTTGAGGCCGCCTGCGGCTTGCGGATCGCATTCGACCGCGAAGACCGCCACAGCCACCAGAACAGCCACACGTTTTATCTTCGCTACCAAGGGCCGCTGCCCGCTGCGAACGACGTGAAGGTTGATATCACGATCAACGAAGTCCTGTGCTTCCCGCTGCAAGATCGTCCGATTTATCGCACCTACGACAGCTTTGACGATTTGCCCGAAGGGCCAACCGTGAAGGTCTACGCCATCAAGGAAATCGTGGTTGAAAAGCTGCTGGCCTTGAGCGACCGGGCGCGCAATGAACCGCGCGACCTGTACGACCTCGGGTATCTGTTCGGCTCTACCGACTTGCGCGTTGCAGAAATGCGCGCCGAACTCGACGCCAAGTTGGCGCTGCGGCAGCGCGTCGTCGCAGGCATGGAGCAGGCGATCGCCGCCAAGGAAGAGCGCTTGCGGCGGCTCTGGACTGCGCGCCTCGCGCACCAGATGAATCAACTGCCACCGTTCGATGATGTCTTTCGGGAAGTGCTGCGTGCTGTTCGCGCCGCCGACTTACCGAAGGTGGGCGACTGATCGGCAGCTCGTACAACAAAGGAATTTCCATGGCCGATTTGTCCTCTATAGAACGCCGCAAACTGGAACGGCTGCTCCGCATGGGTGGCGGCTACGTGCTCGATTTTTCGGACCGCACATTCAGCGAATTCTTCGAGGAACACACGCGCCGTGACATCAATGCCGCAGTCTACCGCGAGCGTGGCACCTCCAAAGCCAACCGCATGCGCGGATTCTGGGCGGTCGAAGGCAACCATCTAGTCGGCAAAGTGATCCAGGCGCTGATCTTGTATGGTCAGGCTGAGAACTGTTTGGGCGACGAACAGGGATTGACCGAACTGACCGACGATTGCTGGAAAATCGCCAGCCGCATGATGCGCGACACACCCGTCGCCGAGCTGGATGCACTGACCGCCACGGTCGACGAACGCGACTTTGAAACAGTTGCTCAACATGTGCGCGAAGCCATCGAGAAAAACCAGCCCGAAGCGGTGCTGGATCGGTTGCACACGTTCGTCATCAAATACGTGCGCACACTGTGCGAACAGCGCGGCGTTGAAGTCTATGCAGAAGGGAAATTCCCGCCACCCGTTCATCTCGGGGGACGGGCATGCGGCTGGACGCCGACGGCGCTCCAAGCCTGGGTCGATGATCCGGCAGGCTATTCGATCGCCATTGCCCCATCCCAACACCTGGCCGAGTGACATTGGCTTACCGCCCAGGCGGCCAGACTCATACCGCAATTTGCACACGATTGCCATGTGATGATGGGATAATGCGACACATAGCGTTACAACCGCTGCCCCGAAGACTCACCGGCATCGTTGCGCTGAGAAATCGTGGTGCGTATCTGTAGCAGCCGGCGCGCGTCACGCAAGCCGGAACCCACTCAATAAGCCGTGTTTCAGGTCAAATTCATTTGGGGGTATGTGTGGGGCACTATCAAAGAAAAAAAGAATTAAACTCAATAAAAGCAATTAAATAATGAAGATAGCCACTTGGAACGTCAACTCACTCAAAGTGCGGCAAGCGCAACTGTTGGCGTGGTTAGCGACGCGGCAGCCAGATATTGTTTGCCTGCAAGAAACCAAATTGGAGGACGCGAATTTCCCCCAGAGCGAGCTGGAAGCGGCGGGCTACCACGTGGCTTTTTCTGGGCAAAAAACCTATAACGGCGTGGCACTGCTGACGCGCGCGCCGATGAGCGACGTGGTCTATGGCAACCCTTATTTTGACGATGCGCAAAAGCGCTTGATTAGTGCCAACGTGCAGGGCATACGCGTGGTGTGTGCCTACGTGCCGAACGGCCAGGCCTTAGATAGCGATAAATACGCCTACAAATTGAAATGGTTAGATGCGCTCACGCGCTGCCTGCGCGAACAGTTGGCGCAGCAGCCTCAGCTTTTGCTGGCGGGCGACTTCAATATCGCGCCAGAAGATCGTGATGTACACAATCCCGAGGCTTGGCTTGGACAAATTTTGTGCTCTGACGCCGAGCGCGCGGCTTTTCAAGCTTTGCTTGAGTTGGGGCTGCACGATAGTTTTCGCCGCTTTGAGCAAGCCGACAAAAGCTTCACTTGGTGGGATTACCGGATGTTAGGGTTCCAGAAAAACAAAGGGCTACGTATCGATCATATTTTGCTGTCTACGCCCTTGGCGCAGCGTTGCACTGCCGCCAGCATTGACCGTGATATGCGTAAACAGGAGCGTCCGTCCGACCATGCGCCCGTGTTTGCTGAGCTGCAATGAGCTGTTTTAAGGCGCGTTTGAAGGCGCGTTAAAGCCCAGATCGCCCTTGCGTTATTGCCCTTGGCTCAATGTCGCCCGCTGTCGTCGAGATGGATCACGTCGTCGTGCACCGCTTGATTTGCGGCATGCCGACGTTTGACTAAGTACATCGCTAGGGTGACGAATAGGCTAAACAGCGTGATGATCCAGTGGATGGACAAATCCATTTTGATCATCAGGTAATAAACGCTGGTCATGATGATGATCGACAGATTTTCGTTGAAATTCTGTACTGCAATCGAATGGCCAGCGCCCATCAAAATATGCCCTCGATGCTGTAGTAGCGCGTTCATCGGCACGACAAAAAAGCCGGACAGTGCGCCAATCAGAATCAGTAGCGGGATGGCTAGCCACAGCTGGTGCACGAAATTCATCGCCAAGACAATGATGCCCATGGCGATGCCAATCGGAATAACACGTAAAGACTGACGCAAGGTCATGCTGCGTGCGGCAGCGATTGCGCCTAGGGCAACGCCTAGGGCGACGCTTCCTTGCAGCATGCTCGATTGGGAAAGATTGAGTTGCAGTGCGGATTCCGACCATTTGATGACAATGAATTGCAAGGTCGCGCCTGCGCCCCAAAATAAGGTGGTGACCGCCAAAGAAATCTGCCCGAGTTTGTCGCGCCAGAGTAAAGCCAGGCAGTGACTAAATTCGCGCACTAGGTAGAGCGGGTTTTTGTGAATCGGCTTGTGGTCGACCCCGGTGTCGGGTACGTACAGATTGATCAAAGCTGCCAATAGATATAGGACAGCAACCACGCTGAGCGACATCTTGCCGACGCTATCAATGCCGGTGTCGATGAGGGGGAAGTCAAAGCCGAGTAAGAAATGTGCGATCTCAGGTTTAATCAAGGCGCCGCCAATCATCACGCCGAGAATAATGGCACCGACGGTAAGCCCTTCAATCCAGCCGTTGGCGATGATGAGCAAGCGATTCGGCAAGTACTCGGTGAGGATTCCATATTTTGCTGGCGAGTACGCAGCAGCGCCTAAGCCGACAACGGCGTACGCGAGCAGCGAGTTCACCTCCATGAACATCATGCCGCAACCGAGAATTTTGATGGCGTTGCTAATAAACATGACACGCCACTTTGGCATGGCGTCAGCAAAAGCACCGACAAATGCGGCGAGTAATACGTAGGACAAGGTGAAACAGGTTTTTAGCAAAGGTTCGTATTCAGCCGGCGCGTGCGCCTCGCGCAGCGCAGCAATGGCGACAATCAGCAAAGCGTTATCGGCCAGCGCTGAAAAAAATTGCGCGGCCATGATGATATAAAAACCGAACGGCATGGCGGGGCGGGGGGAGTCGGTTGTGGGCACTGGAATGCTCGGGAATGGTTGGTATTGAAGGTAGGCTTAACGCAGCACGCCCGCAGTAGAGGAATCGCCGCACGCTGGCTAGAGCGCGCCGTAGCCAAACTGCTCCTGTTAGCGTCCTTGTTTTTCGACGGCAGCTTCGCTTTAAAACGCGAGTTTGCTGCTCTTCGTGCGGCCTCGTCGTTTAAGTGTGCCCGGTTTATAGCACGAAAGACGCTCCTCTAGTCCGATTGTGTTGGCCTTGCCGCTGCGGGCTTTGGCGCACACCCGATACGGTCATTGCTGCAAGTATTAAGCGCTTACCGTGAGCGCTGAAATCATCCCTGCGCCGACCGTGTTGTTAGTCGACTCATCGATGATGATGAAGGCGCCCGTGCTGCGGTAGTCGTCGTAGTGATCGGCAAAAATGGCTTGTGCCAGTTTCAAACGTACCCGTGCAATATCGTTCATGTTGAGGCTTGTCGCTGGCTGCTGCGTCAAGCTGTTGATGTCAACCCGGTAGTCAATCCCCGCCAGCAGCGCTTTACTTTCGCGCGTGGTGTGACGCAGAACGTATTTGCGACGCGGATCAAGCGGCGTTTCTGAGAGCCAACAGAGCATGGCTTCTATGTTTTTGCTGACGCTAGGTTGTTCTGCCTGCTTGACGATCATGTCGCCGCGCGAAATGTCGATTTCGTCTGTCAGTAAAAGCGTGACCGATTGTTCTGCGACCGCCTCGTTTTGCGCTTCTCCCATGAGCTGAATCGCCTTGATCTGACTGGTACGGCCTGAGGGCAAGACGGTGACCAGATCGCCCACCTGCAAGCTACCCGACTCAATCCGCCCCATAAAACCACGGTAGTCGTGCAGCGCCGGGTTGGCCGAATCCTGCGGGCGGCAGACGTACTGCACCGGGAAGCGGAAAGCTTCTTCACCCGTGACATGCGCCGAGGGGGCCGACTCTAGAATTTCGAGTAGGGTAGGGCCTTGGTACCAAGCGAGTTGTTCGCCCCGGTCTACCACCATGTCGCCGTTGAGCGCTGACATCGGCAAGAAGTGCACCGCTTTGATCCCCAGCTGCTGAGCAAAATCGAGGTAATCCGCTTTGATTTTTTCAAAAGTGGCTTCTGCGTAGTCGACCAAGTCCATTTTGTTGATCGCCACGACGATGTGCGGAATGCCCAGCAAGTGCGCCAGGTAAGAGTGGCGGCGAGTTTGCGTGAGCACGCCACGCCGTGCGTCGATCAAAATAATCGCCAGCTCTGCTGTTGACGCTGCGGTCACCATATTGCGCGTGTACTGCTCGTGTCCTGGTGCATCGGCGATGATGTATTTGCGTGTTCCGGTAGAAAAATAGCGGTACGCAACGTCGATCGTGATGCCTTGTTCGCGCTCGGCTTGTAAACCATCGGTGAGCAGCGATAGATCGACCGCCGTTAGGCCGCGCTTGTGCGAGCTGCGCGTGATTGCGTGCAAGGTGTCGGCGAGAATGGTTTTGCTATCAAACAGCAGGCGGCCAATCAGCGTGCTTTTGCCGTCATCGACGCTGCCGCAGGTGAGAAAGCGCAGCAGGCCGTTATTGCTGGCTTGGGTGTCCGCAGCCGTAGCGCGCGCAGGTTCGGCGTTTGGATTTGCAGCTTGGCTTGACATCAAAAGTACCCCTCTTTTTTACGTTGTTCCATCGATGCGTCCGAAGTCTGGTCATCAAGCCGAGTAGCGCCGCGTTCGGTGATGGTTGTGCTGGCAGTTTCGGCAATGATTTGCGCCAGGGTTTCTGCGTCTGATTCAACCGGTGCAGTGCAGGTGATGTCGCCGACGGTGCGAAACCGTACTTTCAGGTGTTCAACTTTGTCGCCAGGCTGAGCCGGGGTGATCGCGGTGACGGGAAGCATGGCGTTACCTTGGCGAACGACTGGACGCGTATGGGCAAAATAAATCGACGGCAGTTCGAGTTGCTCGCGCGCGATGTACTGCCAAACGTCCATCTCGGTCCAATTCGAAATCGGGAAAACCCGAATGTTTTCGCCTTTGAAGGTGCGTGCGTTGTACAAGCTCCACAGTTCTGGGCGTTGATTTTTCGGATCCCATTGGCCGAATTCGTCGCGGAAAGAGCAGATGCGTTCTTTCGCGCGTGCTTTTTCTTCATCGCGCCTAGCCCCACCGATACAGGCGTCGAAGCCAAATTCCTCGATTGCCTCGAGCAATGTCACTGACTGATGCTTATTGCGCGATTCGTCTGCTGACTTGAGCACCACGGTACCGCGTGCCATCGAGTCTTCGACCGAGCGCACGATTAAGCGTTCGCCCAGTTCGGCGGCGCGTTGGTCGCGCAAATGGATGACTTCTGGGTAGTTGTGCCCGGTGTCTATGTGCAGTAAAGGGAAGGGAAACTTGCCCGGGCGGAAGGCTTTTTCAGCGATACGTAATAGGCAGAGAGAGTCTTTCCCGCCCGAAAACAAGAGCACGGGGTGACTGCATTGCCCGGCGACTTCGCGCATGATGTGGATTGCTTCGGATTCGAGCCAATCTAGGTGTGACAGAGGTTTTCTGCTGCTTGCGGCCATGAACGGCTTCTTTCAAAAAATCATTAAAAGGTTGATCAGGGCAGACGCGCGAGAACTTTTGGCGTGTCCAGGCGATGGCGTATGTCCTGATTACGTTCTACGCTTGGTGCTTAGTGCTTAGTGCTTAGTGGTGCTTAATTTTTGCTCGTACTTGCTCGATTTGGGATGGCTTGCACGTGCAGACCACATTCTTTCGCTGATTCGTTTTCCCACCACCAACGTCCAGAACGGATATCTTCGCCTGGGGTGATGGCGCGCGTGCAGGGCGCGCAGCCTATGCTCGGATAAAAGCGGTCGTGCAGGGTGTTGTACGGTACTTTGTGTAGCAGCAGGTAGGCCCAGACTTCTTTTTCTGTCCAAGCGGCGAGGGGATTAAACTTTTCCAGGCCATTCGCGGCGTCGAATGCGTGCTCGGGCAGCGTCTCACGGCTTGCCGACTGTTGGCTGCGCAGCCCAGTGATCCAAGCTTTACGCCCCGCTAGTGCGCGTTGTAGGGGCACTACTTTGCGTAGATGGCAGCATTCTTTGCGCCGTTCAAGCGATTCGTAAAAAGCGTTGATGCCGTGCGTCTTGACCCATGCTTCGAGTTCGCCGTGGCTCGGGTAATACAGGCTTAAGTTGTGCCCGTAGTGTTTTTTTACCTGATCGATCAAGTTGTAGGTTTCGACTGGCAGGCGCCCGGTATCAAGCGAAAATAGTTCGATTTTGAGCTGCGCGGTGAGGATTAAATCGGTCAGCACCATGTCTTCAGCGCCCAAGCTATTGGCGAAGCTTGCGGGCGAATAGTTCTGCTCAATTCGGCGCAACAGTTGCAATGCTGCTTCGCTTTTGCGCGCGACTTCGGCGCGCAGTGCTGCGTCGTCTAAATTCACCTGGATGCTCATGCGCGCTCCTTGCTTGGGCGGCGACGGAATAGCGGCAAAGGTTGGTCGACGGCGCCTTGATATTGCTCACGAATGGTTGCGAAGCGTTGCAGCGCCAGCGTTAAGTCTTGGTCTGGGCGCAAAGAAAAAGCATTGATGCCGCAGCGCTTTAAGTAGAAAAGCTGGTCGATCAAGACATCACCGATAGCGCGAATTTCGCCCTGGTAGTGGTAACGCTCGCGCAGTAAACGTGCGCTGGAATAGGCGCGGCCATCCGTAAATTTGGGAAAGTTGAGCGCTACGACAGAGAGTATCGGCAATGCGTCGGCAATCGTTTCGACTGCTTCGTGGCTATCCAACCAAATCCCTAAAGGCTGCCCACAGGTTTGTAGCTTTGTCTTATGCAGCTGCCATAGACTCAGCGGCAGCAGTGTCGGCGTGCTAGGCAAGGGCTGTTGCTCGGCGCTGACACCCTCTGCCAGGCGCAGCAGCTGCCAATCGTCGTCTACGATATGTTGGTCGCGAATGAGTTTAGCCATGTTGGTTGCCTGTTCTGATGCCCGAGGTGATGTCGATTAAATTTGGCGCTGCGCGTCAAGCGGGCGTGGTCTGTTCGTCGCTAGCGGCAGGGGTCGCGGCGGGTGTGCTTGGGCGCGTTCTACTGCGTCCCGCATAGACTTTTTCTTTAAACAGCGCGACGCCGAGTCGGTGCAAAGTATCGATAAAACGTTCTTCCGGCTGGCGTTGTTCAACATAGGTATTGATCAAGGTGCTGATCACATCGGGCACCTCGTGCGCGCTAAAAGACGGGCCGATGACTTGACCTATCGTTGCTGCCTTGCCCTGTTGGCCGCCTAGGGTGATTTGGTACCACTCCTCACCGTTCTTATCGACGCCTAAAATCCCGATATTCGCTACATGGTGGTGACCGCAAGAGTTCATGCAACCCGAGATGTTGAGCGAAATGTCGCCGATGTCATGTACGTAATCAAGATTGTCAAAGCGTTCGTTGACGGCCTCAGCAATGGTGATCGATCGGGCATTGGCGAGCGAGCACAGATCGCCGCCGGGGCAGCAGATCATATCGGTCAACAAACCGATATTCGCCGTTGCCAGGCCTTGCCGGCGTGCCGCTTGCCAAACGGCAAATAACTCGCTTTGCTTAACGTCGGCCAGAATGACATTTTGTTCGTGGCTAATCCGCACTTCACCAAAGCTGTACGCATCGGCTAAGTCGGCCACGCTACGCATCTGCTCGGCCGTGATGTCGCCAGGGGGAACGCCGGCTTTTTTGAGCGATAGGGTGAGGCTCGCGTAGCCCGGGATTTTGTGACCATGTACGCAGCGTTTCGCCCACTGAGCAAAGGCCTTGTCGTGCACCAGCTGCGCTTCGTAGTCAGCATCTACGGCGCTCAATGTGGCGTATTCTGGCGGCGCAAAATGCGCGGCAACGCGGTCAAATTCTTCATTGGTCAAGCTGAGCGGGCCGTCTTTCAGCCCCGCCCATTCGGCTTCGACCTGGCGTGCGAATTCTTCTATGCCCAAGGCATTGACCAAAATTTTGATGCGCGCTTTGTACAGGTTGTCGCGCCGACCGTAACGGTTGTACACACGCAGCACGGCGTCTAGGTACGAGAGTAAATCGCGTCGGGGTAAAAATTCGCGCAGCACCTTGCCGAGTACGGGGGTGCGGCCAAGCCCGCCGCCGACGAGCACCATGACACCCCATTCGCCAGCAGCGTTGCGTAGTACCTCTAGTCCGACATCGTGTGCACGAATCACCGCACGGTCTTCGCGTGCGGCATTGACGGCGATTTTGAATTTGCGTGGCAAAAAAGCGAACTCTGGATGGAAGGTCGACCACTGACGCAGGAGCTCGCAATAGGGGCGCGGATCGGTCAACTCGTCTGGCGCAACCCCGGCAAAATGGTCGCTGGTGATGTTGCGTACACAATTGCCCGAAGTTTGCACAGCGTGCATCTGCACCGTCGCCAGTTCACCCAGGATGTCGGGTGTGTCTTCAAATTTTGGCCAGTTGAATTGAATGTTCTGGCGCGTTGTGAAGTGACCGTAGCCTCGGTCGTAACGCAAAGAGATTTCAGCCAATTTGCGCAATTGGTATGCCGCCAATGCGCCGTAGGGAATGGCAATCCGGTGCATCGGGCCATGGCGCTGGATATACAGGCCATTTTGCAAACGCAGCGGGCGTAAATCATCGGCGGAGAGGTTGCCCGCCAAGTGGCGTGCCATTTGGTCGCGGTATTGGCTGACTCGATCGTCAATAATTTGTTGGTCGTATTCGTCGTATTGGTACATGCTTTGCTCCCTGTGAGCAGAGGAATAGAGCGAGAAAATGACGGAGTGACTACGCCTGAGCCCGCATCTGAGCCGTTGCTCGCGTCTAGAAATTTTGTTTGCTGGTGTGACGTTTGCGTTAAGCAATAAACGATGACGCAAGCGTGATCGTGATAAGGGCGGCCACGGTGACCTAGCAGCGCAAAGGGTCATCATCGTACCAGTAAGCGATTTGAGCGAAAAGTGATATTGAGTTAGATTCAAACAATCAACTGATCTTAAGGTTCGTATGAAGCTCCAACAGCTGCGCTATCTCGTTGAAGTCGCACGTCAAGGACTGAATATGTCCGAGGCGGCAGAGGCGCTCTACACCTCGCAACCGGGTGTGTCCAAACAAATAAAACTGCTTGAAGATGAAATCGGCGTCACCGTTTTTGAGCGTAGTGGTAAACGCCTGACCAATATCACCGAGCCTGGCAAAGCCGTGCTCGAAATTGCCGAACGCCTGCTGCGCGAAGCCGAAAACATCAAGCGCGTGGGCAAAAGCTATGCCGGTGGCGATTCGGGCAGGCTGGTCATGGCCACCACACATACTCAGGCGCGTTACGTTTTGCCGCCGATTGTCGCGCGCTTTATCGCGCGTTACCCGAAAGTGGCTTTATCCATGCGTCAAGGCAGTCCAACACAGATTGCTGAATGGACGGTTAAAGGCGAGGTCGATATCGCGATCGCGACGGAAGGTTTAGATCGCTACCCGCAACTTCTGATGTTGCCTTGCTATCAGTGGACGCACTGTGTGATCGCGCCGACCAATCACCCCATTCTGACAAGTGGAACGCTCTCGTTGGGTGAATTAGCACGCTGGCCTTTGATCACCTACGACCCAGCTTTCGCTGGCCGCACGCGGATTAACAAAGCGTTTGAGTTGGCCGCACTACAAGCCAGGGTGGTGCTCAGCGCAATGGATGCCGATGTCATCAAAACCTACGTCAGCCTTGGTTTGGGGCTGGGTATCGTGGCGCATCAGGCCTACGATGCCGAGCGCGACCAGGGTCTTGTCGCTTTGCCGGCAGGGCATTTGTTTGGTGAGAACACCACCCATATCGGCCTGCGGCGCGGGGTGCACATCCGCCGCTTTGAATACGACTTCATCGAACTATTCGCCCCACAACTGAAACAGCACGTGATCGATAAAGCCATGCAGGGTAAGGCTGACGAATACGATCTTTAGCCGCCTGTCGAGCTGCTGTTTTCGCCGCTTAGTTCCGACTAGCAGAGTTTGTACTCAGTTCATTACGCCATGGATCATTACGCGATTGATCCGTCCATTCAAGCGCCACCCCCCGCTCATCTGGTGCACAGGCAAAATGGCAGTCTGCGCCTAGTAGTCCAACCCAGGCGATACGTTCACCGCACCAAAGAATCGGCAAACGTTCGCGCAGCCAGGGCGGAATCCCTGCTTCCTGGCAAAGGTTTTTCAGGCTGCGTCGTGGCCGGCGGGGATCCAGTTGCAGCTGCTCGCCGCCGCAACGTAGCGCAATACGCAGCTGCGCGCGAACCTGCGTGACCTGGGGCATAGCACCGCTCTCTGCCGTTTTCGTATCAGAAGCGTGCGCTCTAGCAACAGAGTTTGCCTGTTCTGGTAAGCGCAGCAGCGTCGTTCCGGGTGGGCAATCGGCCTGCGTTGTCTGCGTAAAACGCAGCCAGCCGCCGGCCCAGGGCAAACACGATTCGCCTTGCCAATACTCTGTTTGTTGCGCCAGCGGCTGCGCCACAAAGAGGTACAGTTCGCCGCGATAGCTACGCACACGATATTCGCCTAGAGCCAAGCAGATGGCTGCTTCGGCACGGCTGTTCGCTAATTGGCGTAGTGCTTCATCGAGCCAACGCTGATCAGGCATGCGGCAACCTGCGTTCGCGAGCTCATGGCGCAACACATTGCGCGCGCGCGCGGCACTTAGGGCGTGCAAACGAATCAATTCAATCCGTCCGTGCGGGGCGATAAGGCGGCGATCTTGCTCGGCCAGCTCGGCCAGTAGTCCATCTGCTTCGGCAAAATGCTCCGCTGCGCGTGCCAAAGAGGCCACCCCGCCAGGGAACTGCGCAGCCAGCTTAGGCATGACTTCATGACGTAAAAAATTGCGGCGGAAATGCGTATTCGCATTGCTTTCATCTTCCACCCAAGACAAAGCATGCTGTCGTGCGTAAGCGACTAAAGTGCTGCGGGCTAGCCCTAAAAAAGGCCGCAGCAAGCGCAATGCTTGCTTAGATGCTACCTGCGGTTCTGCCTGCGCCAAGCGAGCAGCGCTTGTTTCTGTCAAACTTTCTGCCCAATCTGCCCCGGTTTTTTTACTGTGCGTCCTAGTCTCCAGCACGCGTTCGGCGGGCATGGCGCTTGCGCCTGCCAAACCAGCGCCACGTAACAAGTTGAGCAAAACCGTTTCGGCTTGATCGTCACGATGATGCGCCAGCGCTAGCCAATCCGCGCCCGACGCCGCAAAAGCCGCATAACGCGCCTGTCTTGCCGCTGCCTCAAGACCGAGGCCAGCACGGCGCACCACATCAACCCGTGCAAGCTGCAGCGGTATTTGCCATTGCGCGCAAAGCGCAAGGCAAAAATCTGCCCAGGCATCAGCCTGCGGGCTTAATCCGTGGTGAACGTGCAAGGCACTCAACTCAATGTGCGCTAGCGTGCTGGAAGAAGCGTCAATCAATGCGCGCAGCGAATGCAGCAAAACCACCGAGTCGCAACCCCCCGATAAAGCCACGCACAGCCGTCCGTGCGGCTGCATTCGGGTGGCTAATAAGTTGAGAAAAGCATCAGAGAACAAAGCGGCAGGGCTTCCAAAAGAGCTTGTCACAGCGGAGCGTGTCAGAGCGAGGCTGCCGCGCCGCTGCGCTGCCTAGACGATCTCGCCTGCTTAGAGCAAAAAGCGCGCCCCATGCACTGGGCGTTGTGGCGAAGCGGTTTAACCAGAGCGGGTAAAAGAGGGCAGGGGGAAGATACGAAAATTTGGGTAAAGCTCAGCGCAGACTTTGTTCTTTGACCCGGCCATAAGCCATCAAACGTTCAAAACGTGCGGCCAACAAAGCTTCTGTCGACAGTGTTGTCAGTTGTCGTAAAGATTCTTGCAGCGCTTTTTTAAGATTGCGCGCCATCGTGCCAGGGTCGCGGTGCGCACCACCCGAAGGTTCGTTAACGATTTTGTCGATCAGACCTAAGGTTTTGAGACGTGACGCAGTGACGCCCATAGTTTCAGCCGCCTCGCTCGCCTTATCAGCGCTTTTCCACAAAATCGACGCGCAACCTTCTGGCGAAATCACCGAATACGTTGCGTACTGCAACATCTGTAGCACATCGCCGACGGCAATCGCCAGGGCGCCACCAGAACCGCCTTCGCCAATGACGTACAAGTTGCGACCAATGGCCTCGGATTGCCCGCGTTCCTCCGCGTCGATCCCCGGGTAAGCGCCGGGCGTGTCAATAAAAGTCATGATCGGTATGCCGAATTTTTCAGCTAACTTCATCAATCGCAAAGCTTTACGATAGCCCTCTGGGCGCGGCATGCCAAAGTTGCGCGCAATTTTCTCTTTGGTATCACGCCCTTTTTGATGGCCGATCACCATCACGCTCTGGCCGTTAAAACGCGCCAGACCGCCGACGATGGCTCGGTCGTCAGCAAACGCCCGGTCGCCGTGCAGCTCCTCAAAATCGGTAAAGATATTGTTCAAATAGTCGAGCGTATAAGGTCGTTGCGGATGCCGTGCCACCTGAGAAATTTGCCAAGCATTCAATTTGGCGTAAATGTCGCGCGTGAGCGCCTCACTCTTTCGTTCTAGCCTGCCAATTTCCTCAGAAATATCGACCGCCGCGTCTTCTTGCGCAAAGCGCAGCGCATCAATCTTGCCCTCAAGCTCGGCGATCGGTTGTTCAAAATCAAGAAAACTGGTTTTCATCAGGTTCATACCTATTGCGGTTAGCTAAGGGCAGGCATTTTAGCTGAAGCGGAATCAACACGTGCTATTTCAACGCATCTTGCGCACGCCATCGAGTGGCTTGAGTCTTGCGGAGTAGGAACGCGTTCTGCTCAAGCCAAAAAAAATGTCGCCCGGATTGACTCTCGACCGGGCGACATTTTTGACTGAAAAAACAAGGCTTAACGCTGAGTGCCTCAGCAGCAGAATTGCGGCTATTGAGCTTGTTTGCAGTAGCGAGTAGCGCCTTATTTCAGGCTTAAGATCCACTTGACTAACTTAGTTGCCTCTGCTTTGCTTACGCTCGCGTTGGGTGGCATCGGGATTTCGCCCCAAGAACCCTTGCCGCCTTTCATTACTTTATCAACCAGCTTGGCCTCGTCTTTGGCGCTATATTTCTTTGCCACATCCTTGTAAGCTGGGCCGACAACCTTAGCGCTAATTGAATGACAAGCCATGCAATTCTTAGCTTTAGCCAAGGCTTCATCAGCCTGAGCCGAGGTCGCCGACACCCCGCCGACCGCCAACAAGAGAGAGAGATAAAGTGCTTTCATGTAATTGCTCCAGGTTAAAAGAGTTGAAATCAAGGCAAAACACTTGCGATGGTATTTCACTTTGCTTGGGTTGAGAAGAGTTGAAGTAGGGGTGAGTCGTTTTGATGCCCTGTGCTGCTTACACGTAAACGCTAAACCGCTCAGTGTTTTTTGAAAAATGTAAATTAATGGAACTAAAAATTCTTTTTTTGCCACTCAATCTATATGAAGCTTAAAAATAAAGCGCCGGCAAATAAGACGCCCTCTTTGCGCAGCGTGCGACACGTTTTTTCTTAGGCGCTTGCACGAGATATTTTGCTTATCACTAAGCTTACTGATTCAAAGCAGCAGAATGGTTTTTAGGAAAAGTTTTCTTTGGCACCCCTGTTTTTTAATTCTGTTTTTCAGGATTGCCAAGGTTTGTTAAGGTGGGCTTGGTTGTCTGTCTAAGTGCCTAGCCCAATTCGTATAACAAGGTCGTATTTTTACAGAAGGAAGTCAAAATGACAGCAATTCCTACCCAAGTAAGCGTTGCCACGAGTTCAGCCGGAGGCACCAATGTTACAGGCGAAGTCCTGAATCTTTCAGTCACCATCAGTGTAGATGCCAATGCCAATGGAAGCTTTCAGACCGACGAACAGCAGACTTTCCGACTCCTTGAGCTGAGCGAAGCAGACCTAAGTTCGCTCAACCTATTGGTAGCCGCAGCGAAATCAGGCGTGGCAGGCACTCAGGTGCACGTCTCCCGCAAGCTTGCGGATTTTTTGGCGGAGCACCAACAGCTAATTCCTAATATAAGCTTCACGTCAAACGATACGTCATCAATAAATGATACGTCATCAACAAATGGCGCCACATTCACAGTCAACGGCGCGCCTACCACTGATAATGCTGTGCAAGTGTTGAATACCTTGCGGGCAGTAGCTGTTGTCGGTATTGAGACGATTCAGAGCGTTAAGTTTTCGGGCCTACAAGATCAGTTTCTGACCATCGATTTGGAAAGTTTGATTTATATAGTTTTGCTAGCGCGTAACGACAAACTGACCGATCAGCTTAAAGGTAAGTTAGCTGAACTGCAGAAAAATAACCAACAAATGGACATCCTTAACGCCCGGTTAAAGCAACTGCGTCTTGCCGCATCTACTCCTCCTACATCGGCTCAAGATGCTGAAATTAAGAGTGTTGAAAGTGATGTTCAGAGTCTTGTTAATGTTTCTCAGCGGCAAATTATAGAAATAAACCAAGCCACTAATAAACAGGGCGAAGCCGGAAGTTTATTAACTAACCTCGTCAAAGCCCTTGATGAAGCAATATCAAACGCAGTTAGAAACTCAGCAGGTTAGACAAGCCAGGAGGCAGCCAAGGAAATCACCTACTGCATTACCCTTGGTTGCTCCCGTTTTTATGATCACTTTGACCAGCGCAAACGCTTGTTTTACCCACAGGCCGTCGTGGTTTTTATGTTGAGAGAATATATGAATACAAATCAAATCATGTTTTATGGACAGCCGCCTACGGGCAGCGTCGATATCTCTGGCCAGTCCCCTTACGGTTCTGTGACGCAGATTGCGCTGACCAGTCTATTAGACAGGCATCAAGGTTTGGAGGAGCTGCTCCGTGCTCGTCTCTCCAGCCTGTCAATTGACAATGCCAAGGTGGCTGATCTAGGTGCGCAGATTGAGGCCTTAACGCAGCAAAATGTTGGCCTAGACCCCAATTCTGCCGAGTTTCGTGCGAATAGCGCGCAAATCGATACTTTGAAAGCGCAGCAACAGACCCTCGTCAACGTGAGTGCGACGCGTGTCATTGAAATAAATCAATTGACTGCGAAATTTAATCAAAATGACGAATTACTCAGTAATTTATTAAAGCAGGCTAATAGTTTGAATGAGAGCATTTTGAGCAATATGCGCTCTTGAGCCCAATGCTTTAGGAGAAGCCGCCATGCAGACAGAAAAAGCAAAAACAGCAAAAACAGCAGAAAAAGCAGAAGCAGAGCATCTGTTAAGCGATGAGCAGATCATTGATGAAGCTCAAAAATTGCTTGGCGACAATCCCTTAGTAGGTGAGTTTCTGCGTTTGCCAAGCACGATTACTGAGCAACAAGAAAAACAAATTTATGCTGTCGGCCATGCCTTTTATAGCCAAGGAAAGTATTTTGAAGCGGCCAAGGCATTTAACTTTTTACTACGGCAAAATTTTACAGAAGCAAAATACTACAAAGCGTTTGCTTCCTGCATGTTTGTACTCGGCCAGCACAAAGCAGCGTTAAGCGCTTATACCTACGGATGGGCGCTTGATTGTGAGGATCCCGTCCCTTTGTTCTATATGGGGCAGTGCTGTGCAGCGCTAAAGAAAAATAAAGAAGCGCGATATTTTTTGCGTGAGTTCGTTAAAGAGAGTAAGGATTTTCAGCAACATGCTGTTTTAAAAAGTCGCGCTAAAAATTTGCTGGATTTGATTTCGCGCAAATCCGAATCAGCAAAAGTGCATATAGGCGCAGTCAAAACAAACTAGAAGGAGCGTAATTATGGTTAACGACGTGACAGGTTCTGCTTTAGGAGCGACGCCAAATCCTACGCAGATAGAGGGTAATCAGATAAACAACGAACTCCCGCCCATTGGCGGCGGTAATTTGGGGGATGACGATTACTTTGACTCTCTCTTGAAGCAAGCTCTAGGTGCTCAATCTGACGGAACTTTGGTAGGCAGTTCCGCAGGCGCACCTTACATTGCCGCGCCAGAGAGCGATGTTGATGCGGTGATCATGGATATATTCCAAACCTTTGGTGCGCAACTAGATGGCGCTGCCGCCGCGAATATCGGTGCGGCTGATTTCGCTGATAGTCAGCGCCAGTCTATGAATAAAGTCGCGCAAGATAATTTGCAGAAATCTACGCACGTAGCTAAGAAAAAAAGACATTGCCAAAAAATCCAAAAAGCCTTTTCGGTTATTGCCGCTGTGCTTGCTGTTGGTGTTGCGGTAATCGCCACAATTGCCTCATTTGGCGCAGCGGCACCTCTGACAGCGCTTGCCGTGGTGGGTTTAACTATTGCTGTGGTTGATATGGCTGCGGTGATTGCGCAGAACTGTGGTGGTAAAACTGATTTTAGTTTCGCTGCGGGCTTGTCCAAAATGTTTAAAGCGTTTGGTGCCAGTGATGACGTGGCAATGGGTTTAGGTTTGGGTCTTAGTATCGTCATACAGTTGGCCACTACCGTCCCGGCCGCTGCGGCAAAAATTGCCTCAATGGCTGCAAAGGTGGGCACTGTGGCAAACGCCGGAAACATGGCTAAAGCGGCTTTGAATAGTGCGATAGAAACGTTATCAGGGGTGCGTACTGCCATGGCTAACGCAGTGCGTGACATGGGCGTCGCTTGGGGACATGCAGCACAGACGAATGCGGCTATCAAAGCGCTTGATGATTGTTTGGATGTGCTCAAAGAGGCGGCCTCGGTCGGTACAGCGTACGCAAAAGAGGGCGCTGAGATCGGTGCTGATGCGCTGATGGCTGCCGCACAAACAGCAAAGAATTCACTGGATGACCTAATGCAGAGACTTGCGCAAATGCTCCCAGGGGCTAGTGATGCAGACAAAATGAAACACCTTGCTGCGTTGACGCGGACTGCTGTCGTGACACTTACAGGTATCGCTGCGGTTGGCACAGGGGCTAGCGGCATTAAAGGTGCTGGCTATCAATATCTAGAAGAGCTTTACAAAGCAAACTCGCAGAGAACGATGGCTAATGCGCAGAAAATCCAAATGGAAATAGAAGATTTGCTAGCCAGTATCACTAAGCTCTTTGAGGCTTCTGGTGATGCCAGTAAGGGGATGGTCGATCTAGTTAATGCGCGTCGTGAAGCAAATCAATATGTTATTTCTGTACCCGCTGCTGCTTGAATTTTTTGGCTCAAGCATGCGCTACTCATAAAACATTATGGAGCATGAATTATGTCTCAAATTTCTTTTGCCTCACCCGTGACGGGGGCTTCTGCGTCGCCCGACGCAGGTAGTAATGCCGCTGTTGAGAGGCCGCCTTCGGTAGAAATCGACCCTACGAGCGGTGATCAGGCTACACCTGAGCAGCCTGCTGATACTTTTTCTGCTGGAAACGCCGACGATGCGATTCCACCTCCGCTTGTTACGCCTACCGCTAGCTCAGTTGCAGATGCCCATTAACAAAACGAAAAGTTGAATTTAACGAATA
>JAZKFR010000131.1:0-5181 GCA_040386295.1 Pseudomonadota bacterium
GACCACCAAATTACCGCCCACAACAAAGTTACCGAAGGCTTCGATAATATGCCCGGCGTCTGCTTGCAACAGAATTAAACGGGTAGATGCGATCGACAAACCCAAGCGAAATAAGGTCGTAATCAGCAAAACCGAGGGGAAAGTACTAAACGCCAAAGGGCTGGGCAAATACATGGCGACCATCAACAACATGGCGGAAATACCCATATTCAACGCGATCAGAGCATCAACCAAAAGCGTCGGCAAAGGCACGATGAGCATAAAAATAATCGCCATCAGCATGACCGAAATCACCACATCTGAACGGCTCGCCGCCATGGCCACGAAACGCTGTACTGGCTGTAAAAATCTTTCTAACGCGTCCATGTTTACGCTACCTAATATCGTCAAGTTGACTTAAAAACAAAAGAGATCAGCCTGCCTCGGCATCCCGCTGCAAAGCACGACAAGATTCAAAACGCTCAAAAGATTGGCGAGCCAGCACCGATTCGCCAACCGAATCAAAAGCGCGGCCACGTAAAAAGTGCACGGCGGGGTCATGCGCGACCGTCAAGGGTGCCAAGGCTTCCAAAGCTTCGAAAGGGCGCTGCCGTTCCAATAAGACATAAGCCAAAGCAGGTCGCACGGCATCATTGCCCGGCGACACCGATAACAACCAAGACAACAAGGCTTCTGCACGCTCCCACTGCATCTGACGCAGGTATTGGTAAGCAAGAAGATGGACAACCTGATAAGTATCCTGATCCATTCAGTAACACCCCTCTTTAACGGACACCTGAAACAGCTGTTCTGGCAAAAAACTGGGGGGTTTAAATCACGCCTTAAACAGGGCGCGCAAATAGTAGTCAAGCAAAGTTTCCAACTCATCTTCCTCGCTCAACACACTCAAAGCTTCCGCGCTAGCGCTGCCTTTTTTAAGCGTAATACGCCGCAACTGCGCCAAGGCACGGCGCAGCACAGTACGAAAATGACCAGGTAAGAGCAACATAGGATCGTCGATCGCAGGACGAAAACTGGCACACAAATAATCGTCAATCGACGGCGGACGCAGCAAAGCATCGGCACGCAAGGGCTGGTACGAATTGATCGGGTAAAGATCCGCCGCCTCTGGCAGCGTGACCGGCTCAAACAAGCCAGGCGTTAGCGGCTCAAGCCCCCGTTCAAAAAGATACTGCCGATCAAACGGGCGCGTTGCTTCAACCGCCCCCCCAGAAGGACTCGCCGAACCTGTGACACTGACCGCAGAAATCGGCGAAGAAGAAAGCGAACTCATGCAATAACCATTTCACCCAAACGCATTAAAAAATTCACAGAATCACTGATCTCGGCGCGCGTACAGCGCCGCTGATCAATTCTCAAAGCAAATAACAAAGCATCTCTATAAAGACCCAGCATCGGCGAGAAACGTGGATTTGACAGCAAATTAACGCGCAACAAAGCCCGCTCGATACACGCATCAAGATCCCACTCACGCGGTACAAAAATCAACACGCGCAAAGCATCGTCATTGTGCTCAAAATGCAGTGTCCAGCCATTTTCTAACTGGCAGGTCACCCGGTCGCCCAGACCTTCCTCTAAAGCCATACCCAAGCTGCTCAAGTAATCGCTTAAAGCGCCGCGTGTAAACTCGCTCATTCTGGCTCATCCTCAAGCAAAATCTTGTCCAAACTTTCTTGTACTGCAGCAATCGTATTCAAGCGATGATCTTCACTGGGAAACAGTTTAACCGGCATCGCCCGTAGCGCACCCATCACCCCGCTCAAAAAAGCGACCAATTTATTCTCGCGCAAAGGCTCGTCCTCTTCTTCATCCGGCTCGTCCTCTTCCTGGCGACCTTTGCCGTTTTGACGACCTTGCTCACCCTTCTCCTGGTCTTTTTTAGGTTTTTTGGTAACGCGATAACGGCGCGCCATCTCGGCAAAGGTCCAGGGCATTGGCGTCATATCGGTCGTCATATCGACCAAATCTTTAGTCAAATCAATTGCACGCAAGATCAACAAAAACTCACGCGCCAGACGATCACACAAGGTACGACAACGGATCAACACCGTACCCGCCGCTTGCAACTGATAGACATCCTGCAAAATCGCATGCAAGCGAACCGGTTCTAATGAGGGTCGCATCGCCTTCAAATCAGCAGCCAATGCCTTCAGCAACAAAGCGACACCACTCTCAAAACGCTGATCGCCAAAGCGCTCCAATAATTGTTTGAACGTTGATGCCAAGCTCGCAGCACCCAAAACGGCGTCACGGTAAGCTGCGCGGAAGGTATCTGCCGCCTCGGCTGTCGCGCCAAATTCAGCCGCCACGGCGATCGTATTGAAACCAGCGCGAATCGCCGCGTCTTTACGATCTTGCAGTAACGCCATCGCATCGCGCAGGCGCTCAAACTCAGCCCGCGCCCGAGGATCTTGCTCCGCCTCGTGAATGGCTGCGGCCAAGAGCATGTACTGTTTGCTCGGATCAGCAAAACGCGCACCCACTTCACCAAGAACATCGCCACGCTGTGCCGCAATCTGAACCAAGGCTTTAGCCAAATTTTTCAGCCCACGCGCTGCGTCCTCGTCCTGCATCGCTTTGAGGGTCGCTTCAATCTCCGACATTGGCGGAATATAGACTTCGAACTGGGCAATTCCCCGCTCATCAGTCGATCGACTCTGCTCAACCTTTTCAGCCCGGACAAAACTAATTTCTTCTGCCATATTGGTGACAGAAAAAGCCGTATCTTTATTCAAAACGAGCACTTGCCCACTCAAGCGTCCGGTCGGCGGCAGTGTATACGCGCGCTGAGCTGCCTGCTGCATCTCCAGAGCATTCGCCAGCGCCTTATTTGCATCAAAACGCGGGTCAAAATTGATACCGTCCATTTGGCCAACCTCCACAGCAAAAAATCACAGACTCATACGGCAATACAACACGCCAACACACAGCTTTGTAGCGAAGCACAGCAAAGCAGGATGCCACGCCCAGGCACAGCATTTGTGCGGACTGACAGCATCGAGCGTATCGGCAGCAAATACATGTGCCAAACACATGTGCTATAGCTCATAGCGTAGACACGGCGATAATCATCAAGCCTAATGACATGCTTTTGCAAGCAATTTAGCCAAAACAAAATAAATAGCAGCAAATGGGGAACTTTCACGCCGGAAGCACCACTAAATATAAGAGCTTCGATTTTTTTACCAAACTACATTGAGCTGTAAAGGAAGCAAAACATGGATAGAGTAAGCGGTCTTCCAAAACGAGGATCACACATACAGCCAGCCGTGCAACCGCATGTTCAGGCAGCAGCACGCGCCGTCGTGCCCGCAGCTGAAACCACGCGCGTAGCCAAAAGAGATATCAGAAGCCTGAGGACAGCCCGAGGTTTTTTAAGCACAGGCAGCGGCGCACCATTACTTACACGGTTTATTTCTATCAACTGCATTGCAAACCCTGGGCCAACAGCAAATGCTGGGCCCGCAACGCTCAGAGCCAGTTTGCAGAATCAGAATCAAGCGCAGCAACTGGCTAATCTAGGGAGGCTAGGTCAAACCGGAAATTTGCAAGAAACCCTTGGCAAAAAACACACCTTCAGAACTCGTCTCCGTCTTTTCGGGGGTCGCGCTATTCAGTTAAAGCCAAGCGCACGCGTTGATGCCAACAGAAAACTAAAGGCCCTGCCTGGATTACTGCGTGAGCTGAGCCAACTCACGTTAGCTGATAACGCTCCATCACACCTCGCACATTCGCTCAAACAAGAAAAAGTTCAGTACGTAGCGTCAATGCTGCCTGAGATTAGCCAGAGCGATCAAGCAAGCTTGGGGCGCTATCTCAAACAGTTCACCTGTGTCTTTAAGTATGTAGAAGGTCGGCAGGCAGCTTTCCCTAATTTTGACTCGATTGTTCTAACTTTCTCAGCACAGACGACAGCGCAAGAGAAGGTCAACCAAATCAATAACGCACTCAAAATTTGGCTAGAAATACCCGAAAACGAAAATTCCCTAAACCAATTGCCGATACGTGCATTGCAACAAAAACTGCTGGGGCTGCTGTTGCGTGAAAACGTCCCGGGTAGAATGACTCCAGAAGTAGCCGACACAACGATAGGCGTGGGGGCGCTCATCACTGCATACGCACAGCCCCCCTTACTGAATCAGTTAAGCGGGCTACTCAACGCGGCAGCAGCTGCTGCCGCTCCTGTGGCAAGCGCTGCCCCTGCCGCTAACGCTGCAGCCAACCCTCCTGACCTCCCACCCCTAAGCGAGCTGTTATTAGCAATAACAGCTTGGCTAAACACCAATCCAGAAAACGAACATCGCTTATCCCTACTCGCTCTAGAAAGAAAGCTGCTCGATTGCCTAGCCACAAGAATAATCGAACCTACGCCCGCAACGGACTGGGAACAGTATTGGAATCAAGCGCGAGGGATTAGTAATGCACTACGAGATGAATTAACAAAAGCAACAGTAGGGGAAGACAACAAGGAAAAAAATCAAAAAGCAAGGCTCAAAGCAAGTGACCCAAGCTACGCCTTTCGTGGTGGGCTTAATGCGGCCTTAGACGCGACACAAACTTGGCTGGATGCCCCAGAAAACAATCAGCCGAACCCGACCGAGGCTCAGAAAAACGAGAAAATAAGCGTCTTGGCGCTACAAAACAAGCTACGAACTTTAGCGACAGCAGAGGGCAAGAAAGAACCAGAAAACACAAGCTCTGGGAAAAATACAGAAGCTCAACTTGAGGCGAACCTCCAACAGATTGGCACAGCGCTTCAAGCAAACCAAAACCTCTTACAGGTATGGCAAACACGGGCACAAAACCTACCCCCACCAGATCCAAATAACGTTCAGGCACTGCGCGATCGAACCGAGGCTCAAGAACAAATAAATCAGCTAGAGCAAACGATCCGAACTTTGAACCAGCAAAAAACAGATACAGAACAACAACTTAGAGAGCAACAAGACGTACAAAGAAGAAAGGGAGGGCCAGCAAATATGCAGAACAATAACTTTGCCCTACAACAGGGAGGGGCATTCCAAATGCTCCCGCCACCGCCACCTAACCCATAAGGGTAGGCGCATCCAGGCCACAGCAGGCAAAAAAACGGGGATCCTGATGATCCCCGTTTTTTTACAACATTGCTAGATAGTGCCGTCACGAGATGTTAGCCCATAAAGCAATACATCGAACCTGAAC
>JAZKFR010000132.1:0-1916 GCA_040386295.1 Pseudomonadota bacterium
CCCTGGCGCGAGGAACGTTATGACGAAAGCTAAAGAACAAAATCATCCGGCACAGGCGGCTCAGCCCGAGTACACGGCGCCCGCTACGCCAACGGCACAAGCCACACAGCAAGTGCAAGCCGACAGTTATCTAACGCTGCACTACCGCCTGAGCGATCTCGCCGGCAACGAGTTGGTCAGCACGTACGAGCTCTCACCTGCCACCTTGCAAATGGGCAGCGGGCAACTGGCCGAACCCTTAGAGCACTGCCTAATAGGCTTACGCACCAAGCAAGACTACCGCTTTGAACTCAGCGCCGAGCAAGCTTTCGGCGAGCACAACCCGCGTTTAGTCGAGCGCATTGCCCGCAACGCCTTACCGCCTGGCCTTGAATTAAAAGAAAACACCCTGATCGAATTTAACAGCGGTACCACCTCGGATCTGGCGCAACAACACCCGAGCGCGGGCGCTTTTGCTGGCTTTCTGCGCGAGCTAAACGAACACAGCGCCTTATTCGACTTTAACCACCCCTTAGCCGGTCAAGCACTTTGCTTTGAAGTGCGCATCATCGGCATTTTGTAGGAAACACCATGCAAATCATTCTCGCCAACCCTCGCGGCTTTTGCGCTGGCGTCGAACGCGCCATCGCCATTGTCGAACGCGCACTAGAAAAATTTGGCGCGCCCATCTACGTGCGGCACGAAGTCGTGCACAACAAATTCGTCTGCGACAAACTGCGTGCCCAAGGCGCGGTATTTATCGATGCTTTGGCCGACGTACCCCCAGGCAACACCGTCATTTTTAGCGCGCACGGCGTCTCGCAAGCAATTCGCGACGAAGCGGCGAGCCGAGGCCTCACCGTCTTTGACGCCACCTGCCCGCTCGTCACCAAAGTGCATGTCGAAGTCGCCAAAATGCGGCAAGAAGGCCGAGAAATCATCATGATCGGCCATAAAGGCCACCCCGAAGTCGAAGGCACCATGGGGCAAAGCACGCACGGCATGTACCTCGTCGAAACCGCAGCCGACGTACTCGCGCTGCAAATTAAAAACCCCGAGAAACTCGCCTACGTGACCCAAACCACGCTCTCGGTTGACGACGCAGAAAATATCGTGCGCACCCTGCGACAACGTTTTCCGAATATCGCTGGCCCGAAAAAAGACGACATCTGCTACGCCACGCAAAATCGGCAAGACGCAGTCAAAGCCTTATCAGCCGCCTGCGACCTGCTGATCGTCGTCGGCTCGCCCAACAGCTCAAACTCAAATCGCCTGCGTGAAGTGGCTGAGAAGTCAAATGTGCGTGCCTTCATGGTCGACGACGCAGACGAAATTCAAGCCGACTGGCTGCAAGGCGCAAACAAAATCGGCCTCAGCGCGGGCGCCTCCGCCCCAGAAGTTTTGGTCGAGGCCGTCATTGCCCAACTCAAAGTCTTTGGCGCCGGATCGGTCACACAACTAGAGGGATTAGACGAACTAGTGTCCTTTCCTTTACCCAAAGCGCTGGCTTAGCGCCTGAATACTTAACGCTAAGTGGAAAGTCGTGTGCGCACGCTAAGTGCTAACGCCCAAGCGGGGCATTAATAACGCAATGTTCTCGGGTCTCAGCCGGCAAGGTTTCGATTAGTGCTGCAGCTGAATCCTCAATAGTCAATTTGCTCAGCACGCTATAACCGCTCAAATCCTGCGGGTACTGCGTAGTCAAGAAGCTATCTGCAGAAGGAAGTTGATAACGAGTCAAGTTAAGACATTTGACACTGCGTCGCGCGCCGTCAGAGATGGTTCCCAGAACTAAAGACGCACAAAGCGTTAGATTGTCACTCGCACGATCGGCGTCCAAATTCAAATCCTCCAAATTTTCATAGGGTTCCAGATCAACTGTATTAAACGGCGACGCTGCCAAGTTCAACTCTTTGAGCAAATTCTTGTTCGGCAAC
>JAZKFR010000132.1:1926-3274 GCA_040386295.1 Pseudomonadota bacterium
AAGTCCTTCAACACGGCTTCATTAGTCATGTCGTTCAAATCGTTACAATCTGCGCGCATCTGCTCGTCTCCGCAGTTAACGGCCTCAGAAAGCTCCAGCACGACCAAAGACTCAAATTCTTTCAGGTTCAGCGTCGCATAACTCAGCTGAGTACCGTCTAAGTAATCGCGCTTAACTGCCAGCGCCATACCGCTGATACGCAAAGCAAGCATGCCTTTTTTGACTGTGTCGTCTAACTGATTGATAAGCTCAGAGAGTTGTCCCGCACTTAGGAACACAGCGCTCAAAGTCAGGCGCTTCAAGTTGGGAAATTGCGCCAAAACTTGAACTAAAGTGAGGGGTACGCAGACGAACTCCAGATCGGTAATACGCCGCTTCACCTCATCCGGCATACTCTTTAAAGCGCTGCTGACCTCTTCAGGCGAATGCCGCCCAATCGGATCACTCCAATTATCCGATTTGAAGCGGCTCGGATCCCTCCAATTAGCCAATTTGAGGCGGGTTAATTTGGGCATTTTAGCGAGCGACTCGACCGCTTGCCGCAACCGACCTTCCTCGAGCGGGTCAGCGCTTCCATCCAGCGTCAGGCTCGTGACCCGTTCATAAAAGCCCGGAATATCTGCCTTTGTCAGCGAATAAAAGTGGGCTCGTTCTAGCGGGTTTAGGTGTTGTTCAATGAGGGGGCGCAGATCTCTATCCGCTCCCCCCAGCAGAGCGAAAGAGGACGGATTACTTGGGCGCGGGTCGAACGCAGAAAAGGCTTCTCCCAGGGCACTGTATTCATATTGGTAAATGCACTCCTGCACCTCGCTGGCTAACCAATGCTCGGGAAAAGCGTGATGCTTGCTATTATCGGCAAGCGCTTTGATCAAAACAGCTTTGAATACGGCGTGAATACGCTGCGTAGTAGCAACCGCCTGATCCTCAGAGTTGTTCGCGGACGCTTTCAGTCTGCTCTTGCAGGCTCTCTCCTGGAGAAGAGTCGCGTTCAAGTTGCTGGGCTGCGTCAGCACCTTGAACCCGAATGCCTCGTAGAGCGCGAGCATACTTACGGCGGCAACATCTTTTCTTATTTCATCACAACACGCCTTCAGCAGCGCGTTCGCCTGCTCTGCATTCAAAACCACCCCTTTCAGCAAACGACCCACCGCCTCTAAATCATGGGACTGAATCGATGCTGTTAGCGCATTAAGCGATGAAGCGTTGGTTTCAACTGCCGCATCGGGCGCATTGGACAAAGGCAGAGTAGTGCCTTGAGTACCCCGCCGAATCGGATTGGGCATATCGACTTCCTGAGAAAAATAGGTTCTAAGTTAAAAAACAGCGCGCAAAGGCGGCAAAGTTCGAC
>JAZKFR010000133.1:0-2008 GCA_040386295.1 Pseudomonadota bacterium
AACACAGCGCCATCGGCCAGAAACAGCTCAGGGCAAGCTTCACTACTCAGACGCTGCGCGCCTGCGCTCTGGCTTGTTCCGCGCCGCTGGGCGACTGATCAAACTGACCTTGGCGCCCGCGCGCAGACGTTCTAGGCCTTCGGTGACGACCTGTTCGCCGACGCGCAAATCGCCGCGCACCGCCATCAGTTCTCCGTCGACCACGCCTACTTGCACCGGACAAACACGTACCGATTGATCCGCCTGGACGACATAAACGTAGAAGCCCTGAGCACCGCGCAAAACGGCGATCTTTGGCACCGCCAGGGCGTTCGCCAAAGTATCGAGCTGCAAGGTCACGCTGACGGCTTGGTTGGGAAATAAGCTCTCGTCGCTATTCGGCAGCAAAGCTTTGACTTTAATGCTATCGGTACTCGGGTCGATGGCGTTATCCCAGGTCGTGACGCGCCCGCTGGCTAAACGCGTTTTACCGTCACGCGCCCAAACGTCTACCGCTAGGATTTTTTTCGCGCGCAAACGCGCTGTCATTTGCGGCAAATAAAGCGCAGGCACTGAAAACACCAGCGCCATAGGCTGTGTTTGCGTAATGCTGAGCATGCCGTTGCTGTCGTTGGCCTGCACAAGATTGCCTAGATCAACCTGTTTAAGCCCAACGCGACCGGCAATCGGCGCCGTGACCCGGGTGTAGGCGTACTGCAAACGCGCATTATCAAGCGCTGCCTGATCCACTTTAACCGTGCCCTCAAGCTGGCGTACCAGGGCCTCTTGCGTTTCTAATTGCTGCTGCGCAATCGCATCCTGCGCCAGCAAAATGCGATAACGCGCTAAATCGAGACGCGCTTGATCCAATTGCGCCCGATCACGCGCCAAAGCCCCCTCAGCCTGCGCCACGCTGGCGGCAAACGCGCGCGCGTCGATTTCGGCCAGCAACTGCCCTGCCCGCACCTGCTCACCTTCCTTGAAGTGCACAGCACGCAAAACACCCCCGACCTGCGCCCGTACCAAGGCGGTATTGCTCGCTTGCAAGCTACCGATTGCATTCACCGTGAGCTGCAGGTCTTGTCGACGCACCGCTTGTACAGCAACGGCTTGCACGCCTTTGGCCGCACCGTGTGTTGGTGCATTATCGGCACTGAGTCGGCTTGAGCTCGTCTGCCACCAGGCAAAACCTGCCGCGCAACACACAGTCAAAGCGAGCAAATAGAGCCAAAACCGTTTCAAACGCTTCATTGCAACCCTTCCGTTATTTCGACACTTCGACACTTCGACACTTCGACACTTCGACACTTCGACACTTCGACACTTCAACACTTCAACACTTCAACATTCCGCCACGCCTTAAAAAAACTCTGCGCCGCACAACCCACAAAACACAGGGCATACGCTAGCCGCGAAGCAGTTCTACGCCCAGCACACGCTTTGCATCATCTACTCAAACCCGCGCCAGCAGAGCAAGGCGAACACTACCCAAGGCATAACTTAAAACAGCCAGCAGGAATAAAGACCAAACGATCAAAGCCCCTGCCGGTAAATCAAACATCAACGAGCCAAGCAAACCGGCGACATAAGCTAGAACAGCACTTAGGTAGGCCAAGGGCAAACGCCAAGCCGGAGGGTAGTTGCGCACCCCCAAGCTGGGCACAATCAAGCTAGCAAAAACAAGATAAACACCCAGCAATTGCACAGAGACCGTCACCGCCAAGGCAAATACCAGATAAAAAGCACGCCCAGCCAAACGCCCACGAAAAACCAACAGAATGCTGACAATCAGGCCAAGGACAATGTTGCCGATGGGAAACGCGGCGGTTCCCTCGGGGAGGAGGAGCGAGCCAAACTGGCTCATCAGCATTACCGCGACCAGCAGGTAGCCGAGGCCTTGCCGAGCGTTGAGGTAGTCAAACCGCAAAATCATTACGACTATTGCCGCGACGAAAATCAGTACGGCGGAGAGGCCGTAAAAATCGTAACGATAATCGGCGGTCTGGTCTGAAACCACATTGAGCACGAA
>JAZKFR010000134.1:0-10308 GCA_040386295.1 Pseudomonadota bacterium
TAACCGACGGCGTGCTGCTCACTGCGGCCTCGGGCACAGGGCTGGGCGTAGGCGTCGCTGAAGCGGGCGTTGCCGTGGGCTCTGGCCAGTTTGCGGTGGCACGCAAAGTTTCTTCGAGCGAGGCCATTTCGGGCGCGATGCTGTTCTGCTTCAGTTCGTCTTCAATCTTGCTGCCCACGCTGCTCACCTCAGCCTGCATTTCTGCCTGCAACTTTCTTAATTCCTCCAGCTGCATTTCCCGATTGATGTCCGCCTTGACGTTGTTGACGTAGCGCTGCAAGCGTCCGAGCAAATGCCCCGCCGCGCGCGCGACCTTGGGCAGACGCTCAGGGCCGATGACGACCAAGGCGACGACCGCGATCACCAACAATTCTGAAAAAGCAATATCAAACATAAGCAGAGGAAACCGGGATGAACGCTGGGATCAACAAAGCGACAAGACGCGTTGCCGCGCAAGAAATGCGCCCTAGTTTGTGGGGAAATTTGCGGGAAAAACAGCTCAAGAGCGTGTTTTCTCTTTAACTTCACCTTCGATGGTCTGTCCGCCTAGTTGCTGCGCGCCGGGCGTCGGTTCACTGGGCGCCGAGTCTGCCCCCTTAGCGTCAGTCGATCCGTCCTTCATGCCTTCTTTAAAGCCTTTGACGGCGCCACCCAAATCTTGGCCGACGTTACGTAATTTTTTGGTGCCAAAAATCAGCATCACGATCACCAAGACGATTAACCAATGCCAAATGCTAAAAGATCCCATTTTTTTCTCCTTAGTTTTTAAGCAACATCGCGCCAAGAGGCTGTGACCCACCGACGATATGTGCGTGTAAGTGCTGCACTTCTTGCTGGCCAATCCGACCATTATTGATGATTAAACGAAAACCATCTGGGCTACCTTGCTCTACTGCCAATTGATTTGCTAAAACGAGCATTTTGCCCAAGAGCAGAGCGTCTTCGGCAACGGTGGTTGCTAAGGAACTGATATGCCGTTTGGGAATGAGGAGGATATGAACCGGGCGCTGCGGTGCAATGTCATGAAAGGCAAGCAGTTGATCGTCCTCATAAACCTTGCGCGCAGGGATCTCAGCCCGCGCGATTTTGCAAAACAAACAATTGTCCATATTTGCCCCCGATTCCTTAATCGCCGGCTGGACGGTCAGCCGTAGTTTGCTCAGGACGTGCTGCTTTCTCAGCCAGACCAGACAGCCCTTCTCGGCGCGCTAATTCTTGCAAAACTTGTTCGATTGATAGCTCATGAAAAGCGAGCAACACCATCAAATGGTAGAGCACATCGGCTGATTCACAAATGATAGGCAAGGGCTCACCCACCTTGCCGGCGATGATCAATTCAGCCGACTCCTCGCCGATTTTTTTCAGAATCGCATCAGGCCCCTTGGCCATCAGGCGTGCCGTATAAGAAGTTTCTGGACTGGCTGTGCGGCGCGCTAACAAGGTGCGCGACAGCGTTTGCAGCGTCTGACTGGTATCAAGCTTCGTTTGACCTTGCTCGCTCATCAAGCTGTTCTTCATTTCGCGTACATCTCGGCGGGATCTTTCAAAACGGGATCGGTGATGGTCCAAGATTGGCCGTCAAACTCCTGGAAAAAACAACTCAGACGCCCCGTATGGCAAGCGATTCCACCGACCTGCTCAATCGACAAGAGCAAAACATCGCCGTCGCAATCGGTACGCATGCTGCGCACCCGCTGCAGATGTCCAGACTCTTCGCCTTTCAACCATTGCTTATGGCGTGAACGCGACCAGTAAACAGCGCAGCCTGTTCTCATTGTCCGCAACAATGAAGCACGATCCATCCAGGCAAACATCAAGACGCGACCACTGCTCGCGTCTTGAGCAATCGCGGGGATCATGCCTTGCGCATCCCATTGCAAAGCAGCAAGACAGGCTTCTTCAAGCGCCGTCGTGGGTGCTTCATCGCAGCTTGCGGGAATCTGCGGTGCACTGCTCACAAACGCACCTCGATTCCTTGCGCACGCATGAATTCTTTGGCCTGCAACACGGTGTATTCGCCAAAATGAAAAATGCTGGCGGCCAACACTGCGTCCGCATGCCCAGCGGCGACCCCAGCAGCCAAGTGCTCTAAATTGCCGACACCACCACTGGCGATCAGGGGGATGTCGATGGCGTCGGCGACGGCGCGCGTCAGCGCCAAATCAAAGCCATTTTTCGTACCGTCACGATCCATGCTGGTCAACAAAATTTCGCCCGCCCCCAGCGCCTGAACACGGCAAGCCCATTCGATCACGTCAAGGCCGGTTGCACTACGTCCGCCGTGCGTAAACACCGCCCATTTACCGGGCGCCACTTGTTTAGCGTCTATCGCCACGACAATGCACTGGTTGCCCACTTTGTCTGAGGCATCGGCAATTAAGCGGGGATTCTCCACCGCTGCCGTATTCATGCTGACCTTGTCCGCACCCGCGTTGAGCAAACGGCGCACATCATCGACCGAGCGCACGCCGCCCCCCACCGTCAGGGGGATAAAGACCTGTGCTGCGCACGCTTCGACGATGCTCAAAATAATGTCGCGTTGATCCGAAGAGGCGGTGATGTCGAGAAAAGTAATCTCATCAGCACCTTGCGCATCGTAACGACGCGCAATTTCGACAGGATCTCCAGCATCACGCAAATCGACGAAATTGGTGCCTTTAACAACGCGTCCAGCAGTGACATCGAGACAGGGAATGATTCGTTTTGCTAAAGCCAAGGGAGTTCGCCGTATGGTGTGTTGTGTGTAAGGTGTTCAGGCCAGCAGCCCGGGGGTAGCTCAATGCGGAAAATCAAGCTTCTATATTTAGCTTGATCCGTTCTGCTAGCGCTTGAGCTGCGGCAAAATCGAGCGAGCCATCGTAAATAGCTCGGCCTGCAATCGTCGCCACGATGCCTTCGGATTCAACCGCGCAGAGTTTCTTTATGTCTTCAATATTCGACAAACCCCCGCTGGCAATGATTGGAATCGTCAGCGCCTGGGCTAATTTCACTGTAGCTTCGATGTTGATTCCAGAGAGCATTCCGTCGCGGCCAATGTCGGTGTAGATGATGCCTTCGACACCGTAATCTTCATATTTTTTGGCCAAATCGATGACATCGTGCCCAGTCAGCTTAGACCAGCCGTTAATCGCCACTTTGCCGTCTTTGGCGTCGAGTCCCACCAAGATATGACCGGGGAAAGCACCGCAGGCATCGTGCAAAAAACCAGGTGTCTTGACCGCCGCCGTACCGATGATGACGTAGCTAACGCCGCTGTCTAAATAGCGTTCAATCGTATCTAAATCCCGAATACCGCCGCCAAGCTGCACCGGAATTTCCGCACCAACCGCCGCGATGATCGCTTTAATCGCCTGTTCGTTTTTTGGTTTACCCGCAAATGCACCGTCCAAATCAACCACGTGCAAGCGGCGCGCACCTTGCTCTACCCAATGGCGCGCCTGCTCGCCGGGAAGCGCGGGAAAAACCGTCGCTTCTTCCATCAGTCCTTGTTTTAAACGAACACACTGTCCGTCTTTGAGATCAATCGCAGGAATAATCAGCATATTCGTCGAAGCAAAGGGTTAAACAATAATTAAGCAATTGAAGCGTAATAAAACATTCGCTTGCATGGGGATAGATCAAAGGCTAATCGAGGGCTCAAGGCTCACGGTTGCCAACGAATAAAATTGGCCAACAAGGCAAGCCCTGCGCGTGCGCTTTTCTCGGGGTGAAACTGAACGGCGAAGATATTATCGCGTGCTACCGCACTGGTAAAGCGCTCGCCATAGCGGGTTTCTCCGGCCACACACTGAGCATCACCAGGCTCAACATAGTAGCTATGCACGAAGTAAAAACGCTCGTTATCAGCAATGCCTTGCCATAGTGGATGCACGCCGTTTTCTCTACGGCTTTGCTGCACTTCATTCCAGCCCATATGCGGCACTTTCAATTTGCGCTCGCTAGCGTCATACATTTGCTCAGGCGAAAAACGGCGAACCCGGCCGGGGAAAATACCCAGTCCTGGCACGTCGCCTTCTTCGCTATGCTCAAACAGCATTTGCTGACCAATGCAGATACCAAAAAAAGGCTTGCTTTGCGCTGCCGCAATCAGTGCCGGGCGCAAGCCGCGCGCTTCTAGCTCACGCATGCAATCAGGCATAGCGCCTTGACCCGGAAATACGATTCGCTCAGCCCGTGCCAAAACCTCGGGGTCAGAGGTGACCAGCACCTCACGTCCTGCGGCAACGCGTACTAGCGCTTGCCACACAGAACGTAAATTACCCATTCCGTAGTCGACCACCGCAATCGCACCCGCGACGGCCATTACAACACGCCTTTCGTCGAAGGGATGATGCTGGCCGCACGCGGATCAATCGTAACGGCCATTCTTAAAGCTCGACCAAAGGCTTTGAACACTGTTTCGCACTGATGATGCGCGTTATCGCCACGCAGATTGTCGATATGCAGGCTCACGAGCGCATGGTTGACGAAGCCTTGAAAAAATTCATGCACCAAATCAACGTCAAAAGAACCAATCATCGCGCGCTTAAACTCGACGAAAAAAGCCAAGCCCGGACGCCCCGACAAATCGACGACGACCCGTGATAAAGCTTCGTCCAGCGGAACATAGGCGTGGCCGTAGCGAAGCAAGCCTTTTTTGTCGCCAATGGCTTGACTAAAAGCTTGTCCGAGCGCGATGCCAATATCTTCAACCGTGTGATGTGCATCAATATGCAAATCCCCTTTTGCCTCAACCGCCAGGTCGATCAAACCATGACGTGCAATTTGATCGAGCATATGGTCCAGAAAGGGAACGCCGGTGGCGAACACGCCCTGTCCCGTGCCGTCTAAATCGAGACGGACGGTAATTTGGGTTTCAAGGGTATTTCTAGAGATTACGGCTTGCCGCATCGAAGCACCACAACGCAGAACAGAGAGGCGCGCATGATAACATCCCACGCTTGTTTCGCTCGAATCAAGGCGACTGCGCTTTATCCTGACTGCCTCTTGATTTTCCCCCAATACCTTAGCCGCCAAACCTGACCATGAGCCAATACTGGAGCCCGCTTGTTCATCGCCTAACGCCGTACACCCCTGGCGAACAGCCAAAGCTGTCAGGCTTGATCAAGCTCAATACCAACGAAAACCCCTACCCGCCCTCACCGCAGGTCGTCGCAGCCATTGAACGCGAGCTGGCAGCGCAGCAGAGCAGCCTGAACGGTGCAGGAGAGAACCTGCGTCTATACCCTGACCCGAACGCAGATCAACTCAAAGCCGCCATTGCGCAGCAATACGGCGAACACGGAATCACGCCGCAGCAGGTTTTCGTCGGTAACGGCTCGGATGAAGTACTGGCTCACGTCTTCATGGCGCTGTTACAACACGATGCGCCGCTGCTCTTTCCCGACATTACCTACAGTTTTTACCCGGTCTATTGCAGCTTGTATCAGATCGAATACCGCACGCTTCCCTTAGACGAGCAGTTTAGGATTCGCGTTGCAGATTATTGGCAAGCCATAGAAGCACGCGCCTTAACGCAGCCGGACAAAGCGGCTTGCGGCGGCATCATTTTTCCCAATCCGAACGCCCCCACCGGCTGCCTTTTGCCGCTACACGACATCGAGCGACTGTTACAAAAACAACGTGATTCAGTGCTGGTCATTGACGAAGCGTATATCGATTTTGGAGGCGAATCGGCTATTTCACTGGTCAATCGCTACGCCAACCTGCTGGTCGTACAAACCTTCTCAAAATCGCGCGCACTGGCTGGACTACGCGTCGGCTATGCGGTCGGTAACGCGGCTTTGATTGAAGCGCTAGAACGCATCAAAAATAGCTTCAACTCCTATCCGCTCGACCGTTTGGCGCTCGTCGGCGCTACCGCAGCGCTGGCAGATCAAAGCTATTTTCTGGAAAAACAACAAGCTGTTATCGCAAGCAGAGCGTGGCTAGTCAGCGCCCTACAGACACTTGGGTTTACCGTTCTGCCTTCCGCCGCTAATTTTGTTTTCGCCCGCCATGCCGAGCGAAACGCCGCCGATTTGGCCGCGTTTCTGCGCACGCAAAAAATCATCGTTCGCCATTTCAAGCAAGACCGGATCGAATCATTTTTACGCATTTCGATCGGCACACCAGAGCAGTGCGCCGCATTGGTCGATGCCTTACACGTCGCCCTAGCCTAGCTTGCGCGCCAGGTCAGGTTTTCAGATCTTCAGGTTTTTTAAAACGATACTCAGCCGAGCGGGCATGCGCCGACAGCCCCTCGCCTTGCGCCAAGGTAGCTGCGATGCGCCCCAAAGTTTGCGCACCCACGGGCGAAACGCGAATCAAGCTGGTGCGTTTCTGAAAATCATAAACGCCCAAAGGTGAAGAAAAGCGCGCACTGCCCGAGGTCGGCAATACGTGGTTAGGGCCAGCGCAATAATCGCCTAGCGACTCTGAAGTGTAGCTACCGATAAAAATCGCGCCAGCATGGCGAATTTTCGGCAAATACTGCTCGGCATCACGCAGCGACAACTCAAGATGCTCAGGCGCAATCCGATTCGCCAAGGTGCACGCCTCATCTAAATCACGCACTTCGATCAAAGCACCACGGCGCTCAAGCGCGGCACGAATAACCGCCTGCCTGGGCATCTCGGGCAACAAACGCTGAATCGACGCCGCCACGCGCTCAAGGTACTGCGCATCAGGCGAAAGCAGAATGGACTGCGCCAGCTCGTCGTGCTCCGCTTGCGAAAAAAGATCCATCGCCAGCCAATCAGGATCAGTACTGCCATCGCCAATGATCAGAATCTCAGACGGACCGGCCACCATATCAATGCCGACCACCCCAAACACCCGGCGCTTGGCTGCGGCGACATAAGCATTACCGGGGCCGACGATTTTATCCACCTTAGGAACCGTTTGCGTTCCATACGCCAGGGCAGCGATCGCTTGCGCGCCGCCGATGGTAAACACACGATCAACCCCAACCAAAGCCGCTGCCGCCAGCACCAGTTGATTGCGCTCAGCGTGCGGCGTGGGCACCACCATCACCAGCTCACCCACCCCAGCCACTTTGGCAGGAATCGCGTTCATCAACACCGAAGAAGGGTAGGCCGCTTTACCGCCAGGCACATACAAACCCACACGATCGAGCGGCGTAATGCGCTGACCGAGCATGGTACCCAGCGTATCGCTCGCCGACTCCTCGTACTGCCAACTCTGTAAGACGTGCTGCTGGTGATAGTGTCGTATCCGCGCTGCTGCGCTTTCAAGCGCCAGCCGTTGCGCAGTCGGCAAATCGCGCAGCGCGCGCTGCAAATCGTCTTGCGTCAACTCCAACTCAGCCACCGTTGACGCCTGCACATGATCAAAGCGCTGCGTGTATTCGAGCAAAGCCGCATCACCGCGCTGCGCAACGGCAGCCAGCATTGCCGCAACGGTCTGCTCAAGCAGCGCGTCTTGCGTGCTGTCAAAAGCCAGCAGTTGATCAAGACGCCGATCAAAATCGGCATCGCTAGTCGACAAACGATGAATCAAACTCATTTTTTCACTGCCTTAGAAAATGCTGCGAGCAAGGGGGTGAGTGTTTCGCGTTTTAACTTCAACGCCGCTTGGTTGACGATCAAACGCGAAGAAACATCAAGAATATGCTCGACCGCCACCAGATTATTCGCGCGCAAAGTGTTGCCAGTAGAAACCAAATCAACAATCGCATCGGCCAAACCCGTTAAAGGCGCCAATTCCATAGAGCCATAAAGCTTGATCAAATCAACGTGCACACCCTTGGCCGCAAAATGCGCGCGCGCGATCTGCACATACTTGGTCGCCACCCGCAAGCGCGCGCCCTGACGCACCGCGTTCTCGTAATCAAAACCAACCGGCGTCGCCACCATCATGCAGCAGCGCGCAATGCACAAATCGAGCGGCTGATAGAGCCCCTCGCTCCCGTGCTCAAGCAAAACATCACGCCCAACCACACCCATATCTGCCGCACCATACTGCACATAAGTCGGCGCATCCGACGCGCGCACGATGACAATCCGCACGTCCGCACGGTTGGTGGCGATCATTAGCTTGCGCGAAGTTTCGGGATTCTCCTGCGGCTCAATCCCAGCCGCGCTAAGCAAAGGCAGGGTTTCTTCAAAAATACGCCCCTTGGAAAGAGCAATCGTAATACCGGTCACGGTTTTCCCCGAGCGACAAAACGAGCATTTTAACGTAAGGCCAGCGCTAGCCCTAATGGCAAGTAAGAAGTAGCAGCGAATCCAGCTCGCTGGCGACGCCATTGGGCCAATACGCGGACGCTCAATCTAGCGAGGCTCTATTTCTTTCGTACATTTCTTTCGTCTATTCTTGAACTTTTATTCGGCGCGCTCCACTAAGTCTAGGTGTAACGCAAAATCCGCAGGCGTAATTTATGGTTTTATCGAAAACCCAAGCAAAGAGCTCAATCTTGCTGCACCCAATCAAATTCACTCCGTATATTTTTACAGAAAGGTAAAAAATGGAATGCAACAGCCTTAGCGGCAATACCACAACAGTCACAGCGCCCCGATCCGTAACAACGCCTTCAACTAACAACTTATGTTGGACAGAGGACAGAAGTACTAACTCTATGGAGGAGAAATATTCCGCTCTACTAAACCAACTCGCCAATTTACTCGGGGCGAATGAGGCAGAAACAGCGCAGTTGCTCCAACTCTCGCTTCTAGCCAGCCCCGACGCTGCTGGCGCTTGGACGGATGGTGAAGAAAGCTCAGAAAATGGCCGACTCTTAGCAATTCTGAATCGATTTTTGATGGAAAGCGTTCAAGACAATAACCCTGAGCTTTTTCTTTCCAAAATTAAGCAAACATTTTTTAAGAATAAAGATCCTATAGAGGCAAATCTTCTGACTGCACTATTACCTGGCGGAGACATAGTTAGCGATTACGTCCTATCCCACAAATTGACAATAAATGTTGGAATACATACGATTCTTGAAAACGAAGAAAATACTAGGATTTTTTCAGAATTAGCGAAAAATACAGAGCACAACTTTCCCTTATTTTATGGATATATAACTGTTAAGAAAGACGAAAAAACAATCGGTAATTTATTTTACGGCATTATTACTAATAATTATTATGACAAACTTAGAACATTGCTAAAATCCGGGGTCGAAGTCAATTTATACGCTGAAAACGGCCAAAATCCAGCCGTTACTTGTGCAATGATGGGGAATGTAAGAATGCTCAAGCTGCTTGCTCAAGCAGGAGCAGATTTAGCAGCGCCAGTAAAATTAGTAGCAAACAGGCGGGGAGATACGCCTCTGCAACGAGCCATTACAAATAAGCATGAAGCTGCTATCAAATACTTAATTGAACAAAGAGCCGGCTTATGTGGCCTAGACAGCAACGGCAAAGGCGCAGTCATAACTGCCCTGGAGTTTGGGCAATTCAACATTGCTCACCTTATTCTCACAACAGAAAAGCCTACAGACCCCAAAGAAATTGCCACGAACCAGCTTTATGCTATGGAAACGCATAACTTTTCGGCTTTTTGCGTATTTCTATACCACTATCCAGATTTTTTAACCGAATCTAATAATTTATCTATTTCGCAAGTTTTTCAGACTGAAGTTCCTGATATTAAATGTCATTTTGAAAATTTAATATTAGCTAGTTTATCAATTTACCCCTACAGCACAGTCAGCAGGATTTTAGGTGAAAACAGCCCTAAAATTATTAAATCATTACTAAAAATAATTTCCTCGCCAAAAGATCAAGAAAAGACCTTAAGCGATTTACGCCTCGATTATGAAAAAAATCCTCGTGTGCTTCAACAAAAAGAAGCAGAAAGAGCTGCATTACTGGCTAGCTTAGACAAGTACTTCCTGGCCGACCCTAAGTCTCCAGAGCAAGCCATTTTTTTCGCTGAGACGGAAGCTATTTTTGCCAAACTTGAACCTGGTTGTCCGGTAATTCAGGAGCTTGCTCTTCCAGCGGCCAAGACCAGCCACCCCGATGTCATACGATTTTTGGCTCGCTACGGTGCTGATTTTAGTCAGCGCGACGCACTAGGTGTTTCGCCCGCCATGCTTGCCGCAGCAGGTTCAATGCGCCCTGTACTTTTAGCGCTTAAAGATGCGGGCATCGATTTAGCCGCCGAGTTTCGCATTTTTGAAATGTGTCGTCAGAGTCAAATAGATTCCACCGACGCTCGCTATTTCTTAGGAAACCAGAAAATCACCGATTGCTACAAGGCGGCAGGCGTCAACGTCGACGAAATCAAAGCCGAAATCGCCGCAGAAATCGCCGAGGCCGAACGAGCCCGCCTCCAAACCCAAACCGAAGCCGACCTCGC
>JAZKFR010000135.1:0-4502 GCA_040386295.1 Pseudomonadota bacterium
GCCGAATCCGAGGAGCAGCTTGCGGCCTTATTGGAAGACTTGTGCGAGCGCAATTTTCTTTCTGACGCGCGTTACGTTGACGCTCGCCTACACACCCGGGGTGCACGTTTAGGTGACGCGCGCATTGCCCATGAACTGCGTCGACAAGGGGTTTCTGCAGAGTTGATTAGCCAAGCAATCAGCGCTGGTGAGGACGAGTTTGTGCGTGCACAACGCGTTTGGCAGCAAAAATTTGCTATTGCGCCAAGCGATGATCGGCAGCGTGTGCGCCAGGTGCGCTTCTTGATGAGTCGTGGTTTCTCTAGCGAAAGTATTCGGCGGGTTCTACGCTTGGCGGTACAAAATCCGGCGCCAAATTCGTCCGATTTGCTTTTCGATCCTGCTCAAGATGATGAGAATAATGTCTGAAATCAAACATGTATTGTCGGCGCACAACCTGAAAAAACGATACAAATCGCGTACGGTTGTGCACGATGTGTCTTTCCAGGTGGGGAGTGGCGAAGTGGTGGGTCTACTCGGGCCGAACGGCGCGGGCAAAACCACTTGTTTTTATATGGTCGTTGGATTGGTCGCTTGCGATGGCGGGGATATCCATTTTGACGAGCAAAAATTGACCCATTTGCCTATCCACAAACGCGCCCGACTGGGTGTTTCTTATTTACCCCAAGAAGCCTCCGTTTTTCGCAAGCTGTCGGTCAGCGATAACATCAAAGCAATCCTTGAATTACAGGGTTTGTCTGCAGAAGAAATCGAGGCGCGCTTGGCTACTTTGCTTGCAGAATTGCATATTGAGCATATCGCCCATAATTCTGCTGCTGCCTTGTCTGGCGGAGAGCGGCGCCGCGTTGAAATTGCCCGTGCGCTGGCAACGCAGCCGAGCTTTATTTTGCTCGACGAACCGTTTGCCGGCGTTGACCCGATTGCTGTTTTGGACATCCAAAAAATCATCCGTTTTCTCAAGGAACGCAATATCGGTGTCTTGATTACCGATCACAATGTGCGTGAAACGCTGGGCATTTGCGACCATGCTTGCATCATCAACGAAGGACGTGTGCTTGCTTCTGGTCGGCCAGATGAAATCATCTATAATGAGCGGGTGCGTAAAGTCTATCTAGGCGAGAACTTCCGTTTGTGATCTGTTCTTTGGTGTGTGCGATGGCGCACCCGAACGCTAAAAGCCAGGGCATTATTCGCTGACCGTTCGCTGCCGATTCTCCTTATTCCTATTGTCACTGCTGTTATCACCCACTCGGGACGAACAGAACGATGCCGCATCTGGTCTATCGGCTTACTAAGTTGCGAACATGACGACGCATTCGCTTGAGCTTAAATTCTCCCAGCATTTGGCGCTGACGCCACAGCTGCAACAGTCGATCCGGCTCTTGCAGCTGTCGACCTTTGAATTAGAGCAGGAACTGAAAAATTACCTGCTTGAGAATCCCCTGCTCGAGCGGGCAGAAGACGAGTACGCAGCGTTGCCGACAGCGCTGCAAATGACAGAAAACGATCATACGGCCAGCGCCAAGTCAGAACAGAGCGAGGTGGCCGAAACGGTAGCGCCAAACGATGAAAGCTGGCTCGGCGAAGAACCTTTCTACCCGACTGCGTCGAGTTCTTTTGACGACGACGATAACGATTACCAAGACGTTCAAGTAGCCACTACCTCGTTGCGCGAACATTTGTCCTGGCAGCTCGGGGTCATGAGCATTCCTAATCGTGACCACACGCTGGTGCAATGCCTTATCGACGCCCTGGATGATGATGGCTACTTAACGCAATCCTTGGACGAGTTAGCCGAGACCTTACCGCCTGAGCTTGAGATTGCGCCAGAAGAGTTGCAAATTGCGCTTAAACACCTGCAGTACTTTGACCCCACCGGAGTGGGCGCGCGTAACGCGCAAGAGTGCCTTGCCTTGCAGCTCGCCGCGTTGCCAGAGGATAGCGTGCAGCTTCTGGCGCTAGAGATCGTGCATAAACATTTGGCGCTGTTAGCGGGGCGTGATTTTGCCAAGCTTAAAAAGCTAACCGCCTGCGATGACGAGGCTTTACGTGCAGCACAACATCTGATTCGTAGCCTAAATCCGCGTCCGGGCGCGCAGTTTTCGGTGCTTGATACGCGCTACGTGACGCCAGATGTGGTCGTGCGCAAGTTGCGCGGACAATGGATTGTCAACGTCAACGCAGACGCCTATCCCCGTTTACGCATCAATCGGCTTTATGCGCAGATTCTCTCGAAACAACGTGGTTCGGGTTTGGCGGGGCATTTGCAAGAGGCGCGTTGGCTGATTAAAAACGTACAACAGCGTTTCGATACCATTCTGCGTGTGGCGCAGGCGATAGTGGATCGCCAAAGACAATTTTTCGAGCACGGTGCCGTCGCCATGCGCCCCCTGGTTTTACGCGAGATTGCCGAAACTTTAGGCCTGCACGAGTCGACCATTTCTCGCGTGACGACGCAAAAATACATGGCCACCCCATTAGGTATTTTTGAATTGAAGTATTTTTTTGGTAGCCACGTTGCCACCGACAGCGGCGGCGCCTGTTCCGCTACGGCTATCCGTGCGCTGATTAAGCAACTGATTGCGGCGGAACAGGCTAAGAAACCGCTGTCAGACAGCCAAATTGCCGAAATTCTCTCGCAGCAAGGGATTGTTGTGGCGCGCAGAACGGTCGCCAAGTACCGAGAAGCAATGAATATCCCAGCAGTTAATTTACGTAAGTCCATTTAAAAAGGAGACGCACCATGAACCTAAGCATCAGCGGGCATCATCTTGAGATCACGCCGGCTATCCGGGAATACGTACAGGCAAAACTGGATAGAGTACGTCGTCACTTTGACCACGTGATTGATGTGAACGTCATTCTGTCTGTTGAGAAACTTAAGCAAAAGGCTGAAGTCACCGTACACCTGGCAGGACAAGATATTTACGTTGAGGCAGCGGAAGAAAATCTTTACGCCGCAATTGATAACTTGGTCGACAAACTTGATCGACAAGTACAAAAACACAAACAGAAACTGCAAGACCACCATCGTGGTGAGAAGATGTCTAACTATATTCCAGACACTTCAGCTGATTAGTCAGCGTTTGGTGACAAGCCTGCTACTTGAACTTGTCGCCTGTTTCTTCCTTGCTGAGCGCTTCTTCATTGTTGTTAGATATGAACCTGATTGCCGAACTTCTGCCGCTTGAGAACATCGTGATCGATCTTGACGCGAGCAGCAAAAAACGTCTGTTTGAGCAGGCCGGTCTACTCTTTGAAAATAATCAAGGGGTCGCCCGTAGCCTTGTGTTTGACAGTCTTTTTGCACGTGAAAAATTGGGGTCGACCGGCTTAGGCCAAGGGATTGCGATTCCGCACGGACGGATCAAAGGGCTGAAAGAAGCGACGGGGGCATTTTTTCGCTTAGCCGTACCGGTGCCTTTTGATTCGCCCGATGGTAAGCCGGTGTCGCTGCTATTTGTCTTGTTGGTTCCCGAACAAGCAACCGAGCAGCATTTACACATTCTGTCTGCGCTGGCACAACGCTTCTCCGACCGGAGTTGCCGCGAAGCCCTGAGTGTGGCCTTGGACAGAGAAACGATTCAGCAACTCTTGAGTTAGAAGCCATGGCGACGACGCGGCAATTCAGTGTGGCAAAACTGTACGAAGACCATCGTGAAAAGCTGCGCCTTAACTGGGTTGCGGCGCTCGGGGTAGATCGTCAAATCGAGCTAAAAGAACAGGGCAATTACGGTGCCGACGTCATCGGCCATCTGAATTTGATTCACCCCGAACGTTTGCAAGTGATCGGTGAGGCCGAGCAGGCTTGGGGTATGCGCGTCACTCCAGATCGTCTACGCCACCAAATCGAAGAGTTGTTGTCGGCTTCTCCGCCCGCACTGATTGTCGCCGATGGACTAGAAATTTTGCCCTTTGTCTTGGCTGCCTGCGAGACGACGCAGACGCCGCTGTTCGCTAGCCCGAAGCCTTGTTCAGCGGTGATTGACCTGTTACGGATTTATCTCTCGCGTAGGCTTGCCGATACGCTTTCGGTACACGGTGTGTTTATGGACGTGTTTGGGATGGGTGTCCTGGTCACGGGCGATTCCGGCGTTGGTAAAAGCGAGTTGGCGCTGGAGTTAATCTCACGCGGGCATGGTTTAGTCGCCGATGATGTGGTCGAGCTTGCCTGCATTGCGCCAACGACCATCGAAGGGCGCAGCCCAGGAATGTTGCGCGATTACTTGGAAGTGCGCGGATTGGGTTTGTTGAATATCCGAACTATCTTCGGCGAAACAGCGTCGCGCCGCAAACGTCTGCCGCCTCCTGCTCCCGGTGGATTGCGCGACCATCGAGATAAAGTTGGTGGCGCGTCATGGGCACGTAGTCGGTCGCCTCGACCAGCGTCCGCATCACGCCGACGACATACTCGCGTTGGCCTGGCTCGCCGCGGGCGGCGTCAGCGGCGATGTTTGGAGGTGAAGGCATAGGCGTCTGCGGCACCGATGGTCAGCGCAGGG
>JAZKFR010000135.1:4512-15626 GCA_040386295.1 Pseudomonadota bacterium
CCGGTGCGTAAGGTCGTCATTCCTGTCGCGGCGGGACGTAATCTGGCTGTGCTCCTAGAAGCGGCCGTGCGCAACACCATTTTGCAATTACGCGGCATTGATAGCATGACCGAGTTTATTGATCGTCAGCAACAGGCTGTCTTGGACGATGACCTTTAATGCGCGCGATTACCGTGCCAGTCGCCACGTGCTGTTCTGAGCGGATTTGCCGCTGCCACGCCTTATCGTTTACCGCACGCGTGCTGCCGCCTTGCCACGCCCAGATTGCGTCCGTTCCCTTTATCCCCGTTTCTTAATCTCTTTTAATCGTTTCCCAGCATGCTGATCTGGTTTGTCGTCGTTTATCTCATGGCTTCTATCGGTGTTGGCTTGTACGCGGCAACGCGTGTGCATAACACTAAAGACTTCGCTGTGGCGGGGCGTTGTTTGCCTTTGCCGGTCGTTATGGCCACTGTGTTTGCCACTTGGTTTGGCGCGGAAGCCGTGTTCGGTGTTTCGGCAACCTTTGTTCAAGATGGTCTGCGCGGGGTTGTGGCTGATCCCTTTGGTGCCAGCTTGTGCTTGGTCATTGCAGGTATTTTCTACGGCACTAAGCTGTACAAATTAAACGTTTTGACCTTGGGCGATTTTTTTCGGATGCGCTACAACCGCACGGTTGAAGTGCTGACCACGCTGTGCATAGTCGCTTCTTATCTTGGTTGGGTATCCGCACAAATCAAAGCGCTCGGCCTAGTTTTTAGCGTGGTGACAGACGGCGCCTTGTCCGAACCGGTGGGGATGATTCTCGGCGCCTGCATTGTGCTGACCTACACCGTATTCGGCGGCATGTTCGCGGTCGCCGTGCTGGATTTTGTGCAGATGGGCGTGGTTATGGGCGGCATGCTCTACATCAGCTATCTAGTCGCTGATTTAACGGGGGGAGCTGGCGTCGTGGTGAGCCATGCCGCTGCGGCTGGCAAGCTAGATTTTTTCCCTGATGCTGATGCCGCGCAGTGGCTTGCCTTCCTGGGCGCCTGGATCACCATGATGCTCGGTTCGGTGCCGCAACAAGACGTATTTCAGCGTGTGACTTCGGCGAAAAGTGCCAAGGTTGCCATCCTCGCTTCGCTGCTGGGTGCAGGCCTTTATTTTTGCTTTACCTTTATTCCGATGTTTATCGCCTACGCGGCAACTTTGATTGATCCCATCGTCTTTAACCAACTGATTGCACATGATTCTCAGCGTGTGTTGCCGACCCTGGTCTTGCAACACACGCCGGTTTTGGCGCAAGCCATTTTCTTTGGTGCCGTGCTCTCGGCGATTATGAGCTGCTCTTCGGCGACCTTGCTTGCGCCTTCGGTTGCTTTCTCTGAAAACATTATTCGTGGCGCCTTTCCTGAGCTCAGTGATCGCGCATTTCTACGCATCATGCGCCTGACCATCGTCGGCTTTGCCTGCATCGTATTGGGCTTTGCTTTGAGTAGTAATGTCTCGATTTTTAAAATGGTCGAGAATGCGTACAAAATTACCCTGGCGGGTGCTTTTGTCCCGCTATTCTTTGGCGCTTATTGGCAGCGCGCTACAACGCAAGGGGCGTTGGCGGCGATTTTTGGAGGAATCCTCTCCTGGTTAATGGTCGAATTCCTGCTCGGCGAGCAAAGTTTGGTGCCCGCGCAATTGATCGGCCTCGCTATCAGTTTATGCGGGATGCTGGCTGGCTCGCTTTTGCCGCAGTGGTTTGGTGTAGCGGCTCTTGATTCCGGCAAGACCGCGCGCCATCGGCTATCGGCGCACCGAGCAGCGGCGCAGACACACCATGCCGAGCCACTGCACCGTCATCCAGAATAAACTTGGCGGCGCGCGCTAGTTCGTATCTCTGCGTATTCATTATGCGTATTCATATTCAACCCAGCCCTTGCCAATACCCCCTGTGCGGTACTGTGCTGCAGGTCGCTGATGTTGTTTGAACGCATCCTCTCGCGGTATAGGCAGATCCTCTTTTGGCTGCTGCTGCTTTTGCTCTTCGGTGCGCATGCAGCGCTTGATCCTGCGGCTAATCTGCGCCAGCAAATGAGCGCACGTTTTGGTGCCGCACGCCTGCCTGTGCTTGACGAGTGGCAAGCAATGTTGAACGCCAGCACCACCTTGAACGACGCAGCAAAACTCAAACTGACCAATGATTTCTTTAATAAAAATATCGTCTTTGACAGCGACATCAACATTTGGCAAAAAAGCGATTATTGGGCTACACCGCTTGAAACAATGGGGCGCGGGCAGGGAGACTGCGAAGACTATGCCATCGCAAAATACTATTCGCTGCTCATTCTGGGTGTTCCGGTCAAACAAATGCGCTTGGTTTATGTCAAGGCTCAGTTCGAGACTGTCGCAGGCCCAGTGCAACAAGCGCACATGGTGCTTGCTTACTACGATAAACCCAGCGCTGATCCGCAGATTCTAGACAACTTAATTCCGACTATTCGTAAAGCATCGCAACGACCTGATTTGTCGCCCGTTTTTAGTTTCAATAGCGAAGGCATTTTTGCCGGTGTTTCCAGCCAGGAGAATGGCAGTATTGGCCGAACAGATCGTCTTTCGCGTTGGGAAGAGTTAATGCGGCGTGCGCGCGCCGAGGGCTTTGATGCTTTGGTGCAAAAATCACTGTCGCAACAACGCAGCACGCGCACTAGCGCCGCGACCGGGTCGAACTGAGGTGTCAAGCGCACCATAAATTAAGCGAGAAACGAGCTTGCCATTCCCGATCAATCAGTCCTGCATTGAGGGCGCCTGTGCTTTGGCGCTGATCAGAGCCGCATCAACTGCAACAATACGCATCAAGTGAGGAGACGCACCATGTCAATGTACCGTCAATTATGGCTGGCCATTATCGTCAGCATGTTATTCGCGCTCGGCGCTAGCCTTCTCGCTTCGACGCTTGGCGCACGCAATTATTTGGAATCGCAGTTGTCGATCAAAAATTCAGACAACGCGCAGGCATTAGCCCTCTCTCTGAGCCAAAACAAGCCAGACGCTGTGCTCGTTGAGTTGGCTGTGAGCGCCCTGTTTGACGGGGGGCATTACGAATTTATCCGTGTTGTAGACCCCATGGGTAAAGTGATTGTCGAGCGCCATGCGGCACCCGGCGTATTCGATGCGCCAACCTGGTTTGTCCGTTTGTTGCCGATTAAACCTATGCGTGGCCAAGCGCAAATTAGCGATGGTTGGAAACAAGTGGGTTTGGTCACGCTCGCCAGCCACGCTCGTTTTGCCTACGGGGCGCTGTGGGAAATCGTGTACAGAATGATTTTTGCATTGATGGGCGCTGGCTTGCTCGGCGGCTACCTCGGTTCTTTAATCCTAAGACGTTTGCGCCGACCTTTGGCGGCAGTGATTGCGCAGGCACAAGCCATTACCGAGCGCCGCTGCATGACGATTGAAGAGCCTGCCGTGCCTGAGCTCAAACAGTTAGCGAGCGCGATGAATGCTACCGTGCATAGGCTTAAATTTATGTTTGATGAGGAAGCTGCGCGCTTAGACACGATCCGTCGCGAGGCGCATTTTGACGGCCTGTCGGGGCTTATGCGTCGACCACATTTGATTGCTTGTGCTAACGAATGTTTGCGGGGAGAACAGGCTGTCCTGAGCGGCGTGCTGGTGTTGTTGCGTATCGCCGCGCTGGCTGACGTTAATCGACAGCACGGGCGTGCTAGTACAGATACTTTGATTAGTCATCTGGGCGCTGCTCTGAATAAGCTGGTAGAGCAGCATGTCGGTTGGCAGGCGGGTCGTCTTAACGGCGCAGATTTCGTTGTGTTTGCGCCGGGCGAGAATGATGCCGAGCCGTTGGCAGTACAGATACACCAAGTGCTTCAGGCGGTAGCCGAGCAACTGCTGCCGGGCGGGGTGTTTTTACCCACCGCCGCCACGTCTTTTTGTGCTGGAGAGTTGTTCTCAGAGATACTCAGTCGCGCTGATTTTGCCTTGTTACGCGCCGAAGCATCACCCTTGCACAGCGTGCAAGTGAATCTGCCGACTTCGTCTGGTGCAAGCACCGATAGCCAAGCCTGGGCTCAGCAGATACGCACGGCGCTGCTGCAACAACGTTTGATGCTCGGCTCATTTCCAGTGTTGAATAACGCTGGAAAGTTGTTGCACCGAGAATGTCCGGCTCGGATACAAATTGAGGCAGACGGCGCGTGGCTCAACGCGGCGCAAATTATGCCTTGGGCTGTTAAAATGGGCATCGTGCAACAAATTGATTTGCAAGCGATTGATCAGGCCTTGCTTAGACTGGAGCAGGAAGAGGCTGAGGTCGGCATCAATCTTTCTTTGGTCAGCTTGCGCGAGCCGAGTTTTGTCCCGCAGGTCATCAAGAGGCTGCAGGCCGCGCCTGAGCTGAGTAAGCGTTTATGGTTGGAATTCCCAGAGGCCGAAGTGTTTCGACATTTGTCGGCATTCAGATCCTTTTGCCAGAAAATCCAGCCCCTGGGTTGCAAAATTGGCATCGAACATGCTGGACATCAGATTGCCCACATCAGCAAAATCTACGACTTGGGTTTGCATTACGTGAAAATTGACGCTTCGATTATTCGCGGCATTGAGCAAAATGCGGCGAATCAAGTATTCGTGCGGGGAGTCTGTCTGGTAACGCACTCGATTGGCTTGGTAACGCTAGCCGAAGGCGTCAATACTTTAGAGGAGCTAGCGTATCTGCCGACCCTAGGTATTGACGGATGTACAGGCACGGCTGTGCGCTGATGCGCGCAGTAAGCCCCTCTGCAAGAGTCCGCCGAATCAGCGGCGCAGCCTGGTGAGGGGGTTCTAAGCCGAAGGTTTTGCTACAGCCAAGTCGTCAAAGGTTGAAATGTCGAGGTGTGGGGCGCCGCCCGCTGCTGAGTTTGGCTCGTCGCTCGTGCTGAGCGCACAAGCCTTGGGTGCAAAATTTTCAACAACGTGCAATAGCCGTGTAAACCGCGCACCACTACTCAATGCGCCGTTGACCACCGCCTTGAGCTCGTCTTTCTCGCCGGCAACGATAATGGCACGCATCAATTGATCAAAACTTTCATTGACCAACAACAAAGCTGCATCTGATGCGTCCACGTGCTCCACGGCGAGCACTTCGGCGTCGATAGTCAAGGTTTCGTTTGCATTGATCACGTAAGTGCGGGTGTCGAGTAATATCAGCTCAACCCTTGTCCCGTCTGCGGTTACGACTACTTCTCCGCTGAAGACTGGCTCGTTTAGTCGCAACGGCCTTAAGTTTCCCCCGGGATCGCGGATATAGGCTTCGCCCGTGAGTGCATGCAGATGGCCGACCGGCACATTTAACTTGTCGAAACGTTCAACCATGGGCACGCTCAATAGTGAAAAATCGTCGGTGCACGATATTGCTGTCAAGCACAGCTTGTCCATTGTACTGAAGTACTGTGTCAGCAAAAAAATAATTTCTCCTACTGATAGTTATGGAAAACAGGTAACTTTTAATCTAAAATCGCCGTGTTGGCTGTGGGTATAAAAGCACTTTAAGCAATGTTTTTCAGCTGTATCGCATATTTGGATGCTGGTCAGAATAGGCTTCTGTCGCATTAACTAAAAGTTTTTCTCTGCGTTTGTGTAGATTCGTCTTTAAAAAAAGAAGCTCGCTGTTTGTCGAATTGAATTGTAAGGAAATCGTATACCATGTAGGTTCGTGGTTCACTTGTTCTGCAAGAAAAGGAATGAATAATGCGTTACCGTGCACTTTTGTCCTCGTTGCTGTTTTTATCCTGCTCCGTCCACGGAGAAACCCTAGACGATGCAGTCGCTAAAGCGGTTCGCTCAGACCCGCGAATTGCCTCCGCCCAAGCCCAGTGGGAAGGCCTCAAAGCAAGAATGGAATTGGCCGCTAGACCTGATTTGCCGCAGGTCAATTTTGAGCTGGGTCGGGGTCAGAATCTCTCTGACTCAATCAACACCCGGTCTGTTGGTAACCAAGATAAGTTTTTTCCGCGTAACCTTTCTTCGCTAACGATGAGCATGCAGTTGTTCGATGCGGGCGCAACCAAAGCACGTGTTGATGCCGCTGGTGGTCGCGCTCAAGCTGGGGAAGCGCGTGTCACACGTGCGACGCAAACCACCATCATGGACGTGATTCAGGCGTACCAAGATGTCTGGCGTAGTCAGCAATTGCTGCTGATCAACGATGAAAACCGTAGAGTTCATCAAGAACTGGTTGCCGTGATCAAGGGGCGCGTCGATGCGCAGCAAGCTTCATTAGCTCGTTTGGCAGAGGTGAGTTTGCGCCTACGCGAGATCGAAAACGAACGTGTCGATCTGTTGAGCCAACTTAAGCAGTCGGAAGAGGCTTATCGCCTAGTTACCGGTGTATTGCCCGATAGCGAAATTGAAATCCCGGTAGAACCAGAAGATATGCTAGCTATTTTGCCGCTAGACGATGTTGAAGCGATGGTACGTACTGCGCTTGATTCGCATCCCGAAGTCAAGGCGTCTAACTTACTCATTCAATCGGCTGGACGCGAAGTGAATGCCGCTAAATCAGGTGTCTGGCCTTCAGTCGCTTTAGAAGGTCGGCAAGGCTACGACGATTTTAATCCTTCGTCGACAGGGGGTCGCAGTACAACGAGAGATCTTGGCGTGATGCTCAGAATGCGCTGGTCTTTGTACGGCAATGCGGTGCCTGCGCAAGTAAAAGAAGCAGAAGCAACGCGTGTGCAAAGTACGGCAGAGCGTGACCGTGTTTCGCGCGAAATAGAGCGTGCGATTCGTTTGGCGCTCTATGGAATCGCTTCTGATTCGGAGCGGGTTGATTATCTGAATGAAAGCGTTGCTTTGGCGGAAAAAGCAGTCGATGCACGGCAGCGCGGCTTGGCCAATTTGTCGATGACTGAAGAATCAGTGCTGGCTGCATCGGGAACTTTCACGCTCAGGGCGCAGGCGCGTGCTGCACTCGTTAACGTGGGACAACGCAAGGTGCGCAGTATTTACAGCCTACTTGAGGCCATGGGTAAACTGCCTGAAACCTTTGGTGTGACAAAAGCGTTCTAAATAAAATCGTATAGAAACAATACGTTAAAATACGTGCTTAATTGCCGGTCGGTTAGCACCGTTTGGAGGTGAAATGAGCACGCATGTTTCTGATCAACAGGGCGGCTTTTCGTATCGTGCTTTAGCATATGCCGTTTCGAGCGCTTCCGTGTTCGTTGGAATGCCGATCAGCGTTGAAGCCGTTTTATCTGGGCTAACGGACGGTCGTGCGGTTGAAGCGACTGAGAATATAGAAGATGTGCGCCAGACGCTGGGTCGGCTTGGTCTCTTGCTAGAAAAGGTCGATACCAGCACCGACTCTGCCTCTTTGGATGGCCCCTATGTTGGTTGGGTGCAGAGTGAGTCAGGCTCTGCGGGTTCTGTGGGTTCTGTGTATTCGGCGCTCTTGATTGAGCCACGGCTTGCCCCGGGTGCCGCGTGGCGTTGCAAAAAATTTGACGCGCAAGGCACAGCAAGCCCCTTCGAGTCTGCGGCACTACCCAGTTGTATCGGCGGTTTGTGGCGTCTGGACGTTCCTGCCCGTGTTTCAGAGCCTGAACTTGGCTCTGAGCTCGCTTGGTTATGGTCGGCACTACGTGCTGAGCATCGCACCTATACAAGTGTTGCCCTGGCAGCCTTGCTCATTAATCTGTTTGCTTTAGCTATGCCCATTTTTAGCATGGCGGTGTACGACAGAATTGCGCCTAATTCCGCTTATGTGACGCTGTGGACCTTGTCGATTGGCGTCGCCATCATCCTGGTTTTTGACTTTGTCATGCGCGAATTGCGCGCCTATTTAATCGACGTTGCGGCGCGTCGGGTGGATGTGACGGTGTCGCGCCACATTTATGAGCATCTGCTCAGTTTGGCTTTAGGCAATAGCAAGGTGGCGATTGGGACGACTGCCGATCGTTTACGGGGTTTCCAAGCGGTACAAGAGTTTCTGGCCTCAGCCTCAGTGCTGATTCTCGTCGACCTCCCTTTCGTTATTCTGTTCACAGCGGTGCTCTTCATTGTCGGCGGCTACCTGGGTTTGGTTGTACTGATCATGGGGCCTTTGGCGATATTGACTGGTTTGTTGTTGCAGGCGCCCATGGCGAGAGCCGCCAAGCGCATGATGATTCACGGTCAAGAACGTCATGGCACTTTAGTCGAAACAATCGGTGCCTTAGAGGCCGTCCGTACCGTCGGCGCTGAGCGTGTGCTGCGTCGGCGTTGGCGCGACCAGGTTGCAGCGGCTGCTGTATCAGGCGCCTATATGCGCTTGCTGGGTAACCGTGCTACGAACGCCGCTGTTTTTATTCAGCAAGTGGGATCTTTGCTCATCTTGCTGATTGGCGTGTACATGATTGGCGCACATACCTTGACGACGGGTGGGTTGATCGCAGCCACCATGCTTGCGGGGCGGGCGCTCGCGCCGTTCGCGCAATTAACGACCTTGATGGTGCGCGCCTGGCACGCCAAGGCTGCAGCGCAGGGTTTGCAGCAGTTTATGGATATGCCGCTCTTACGCCCAGCGGGCAGTACTTACCTGAGCCGCCCCAATCTTGAGCCCAGCCTGGTTCTGGAGGACATAGAGTTTGCATACGGCGACTATCGAGCTACGCCACAAACCCCGCCAATCGCTGTTTTGTCTGGCATCAATTTGTCTTTGCGTGTGGGCGAACGAGTTGCGATTGTGGGTCGTATTGGTTCGGGTAAGTCGACCTTGCTCAAAATTATTTCGGGTGTTTATGCGCCGACCAAGGGGGCGATACGAGTTGGTGGCGTCAACCTGTTGCAGCTCGACCCCGCTGAGCTACGTACCCATATAGGTTACGTGGCTCAGGAGCCGTTGTTGTTCTCTGGAACGGTGCGCGAAAATATTGCGGTTGGTTGGCCTGAAGCGACGGATGAGGCGGTTGTGCGTGCCGCTCAGGCGAGCGGTGCTGATGAATTTCTGCGTGCGCATCCCGCTGGCTACCAGCGCCAATTAGGCGAACGTGGCCTCGGTTTGTCTGTAGGACAAAGACAGGCTGTGGCGATTGCCCAGGCGCTGGTGCGTGCGCCTAACTTCATTTTGCTCGATGAGCCGAGTAGTGCTATGGATCAGGGCTCTGAAACGCGTTTTGTTCAGGGTTTGCAGCGTATCGCCGAAGGCGCGACCTTGATTGTCGTGACACACAAACCTTCTCTTCTTGCTTTGGTTGACCGGGTTGTGGTGATGGAGGCAGGCAGAATTGTTGCTGATGGGCCTAAGGATCAGATTCTGGCACGCCTATTCGGAGGTCTTCGTGTCGACAGTTAACATCAAGAAACGCTTGATTCGCTCTGTTGATGGGCTTAAGCAAGCGTGGTTTCGTTTGCAAAGATCGGGCGGTCAGTGGCTAGCGACAGCGCCGGCCGAATCAGGGGAAGGGCTTTCTGCTAGGGCGCTAGAGGCTACGGCTATGGCTGAGCCGAATGTCCTGGCTATGTGGATTTTGCGTGCCACTGCTTTGTTGTTGTTTATTTTTTTGCTGTGGGCTTCTCTGTTCGAGATTGATATTCGCGTGCGTGGTACCGGTAAAGTGATTCCGGTGAGCCAGGTGCAGCAAATTCAGAATCTTGAGGGCGGTATCGTGACGGAGATTGCGGTTGCCGAAGGCGATGTTGTGCAAAAGGGACAGATTTTATTGAAACTGTCCGCGAAGCAGGCTGAAGGTGAGTTGACTGAGAAAAAGGTCACTGCTGAGGGGCTAACTGCCGCGATTGCGCGTTTGACGGCTGAGGCTGAGGGTTCGCAACCGCTTTATCCGCCCCACTTAAAAGAAAAGTATCCAGAGCTAATCCAGGCGGAAGAATCCTTGCGTCAGCAGCGGGCATTAACTTTAAGTGCGCAGATGCAGATTTTTAAAAATCAACGCAGCCAAAAGGCTTCTGAGTTGGCTAGTTTTCGTGGGCGAATTCCCCAAACTAGGGCTAGTTTACGCTTGACCCAAGAGCAGATTGCCTTGGTTGCGCCTCTGGTGCGCGATGGCGCTGCGGCGCCGACAGAGTTAAATAATCTACGGCGCGAAGAAGCCAATGCGCAGAATCAATTGATTCAGGTAGAGCAGGGGGCTATTGCAGCAGAAGCTGCTTTGGCTGAAGCACAGCAACGTATCGCCGAGAAAGAATCTATCTTTCGCAGTGAGGCGCGTGACGAGCTGGCCAAGAAATCTGTGCAACTTGCCGCGATCCAGGGTGGGGTGGACGCGAAATCGGATCAAGTGTCTCGTACCGAGCTTGTTTCACCTGTGCGCGGCATCGTTAAAACGCTCTATATCACGACAGTGGGGGGGGTTGCGCCTCCTGGAAGAACGATTATGGATATCGTGCCGCTTGAAGATAATTTGTTAGTAGAAGCGAAAATTTCGCCTTCTGATATTGCTTGGATTCGCCCTGGTTTAAAGGCGCAGGTGCGCATTACGGCGTTTGATAGCGCTATTTTTGGCGGTTTGGACGGTGAGGTCGTGCATATTGCGCCCGATTCTGTGCTCGATGAACGGCGTGATTTGAGTTATTACCGTGTGCAGATACGCATCAAAGCGGTTGAGGTTCAAGGTCCCGCCGGTGCTTTGGCCATTGTGCCGGGGATGGTCGCTGACGCAGACATCTTGACGGGTAAGCGTACAGTGATGGATTACTTCTTGAAGCCGATTGTGCGCGGCCTGAGTATCGCGATGAGCGAGCGCTAACGCTGAGCATTCAGCTTAGGGCCGTGGCCGTGGTTCGTTCGGTATTTTCCTGATTGCGCTTGTTGCGACTCACCTCGCTTGCTGAGTCTATTTACCCATTTCTTCCGTTTTCACTCTTTGCTCCGTGCTTCTCCGTCTTTTAGTTTGACGGGGAATAGACCACGCAGTGCGTTCGATAGGTAAATTTTCGACGCTGAGCGCAGCATCTCTAGGCTGAGTACGCTTTCGACGGCGCGACCAGAGTTGAGCAATTGCGCACGCAGGATGCCGGGTAATAGCCCGCAGCTGAGAGCTGGGGTGTGCAGTAGGCCGTCGCCGCGTTCGATGAAAATATTGCTGCGAGCCCCTTCGCATACTTCGCCGCGCGTATTGAGAAAAATCGCGTCAAAAACTTTGTGTGTGCTCTGCTCGTTG
>JAZKFR010000136.1:0-20918 GCA_040386295.1 Pseudomonadota bacterium
TCATCGTCAGCGCGGCAACCAACCGCCCCGATGTACTTGATCCAGCGCTAATGCGACCAGGTCGCTTTGACCGCCAGGTGGTTGTCCCTCTGCCTGACATTCGCGGGCGCGAGCAAATACTGGTAGTGCATATGCGAAAAGTCCCTGTTGCTGCCGACGTTAAAGCAGACATCATCGCGCGTGGCACACCAGGCTTCTCGGGTGCCGACCTCGCCAATTTAATCAACGAAGCCGCCTTGTTTGCCGCGCGCGGCAGCAAACGTTTAGTCGATATGTCTGACTTTGAGCGTGCCAAAGACAAAATCATGATGGGTGCTGAACGGCGCAGCATGGTGATGAACGACGAAGAAAAACGCAATACGGCGTATCACGAATCAGGTCATGCCGTGGTGGCCAAGCTCATGCCCAAGTCTGATCCGGTGCACAAAGTGACCATCATTCCGCGTGGGCGCGCCCTCGGTGTCACCATGCAGCTACCAGAAGAAGATCGCTACGCCTACGACCGCGTTTATCTGCTCAGCCGTATCGCCGTGCTCTTCGGCGGACGAATCGCAGAAGAGCTGTTCATGAACCAAATGACTACCGGCGCCTCAAACGACTTTGAACGCGCAACCCAAATGGCGCGCGACATGGTGACGCGTTACGGCATGTCGGACGCGTTAGGCCCCATGGTTTATGGCGAGAACGAAGGCGAAGTATTCTTAGGGCGCTCGGTGACAACCCATAAAAATGTTTCGGAAACGACCATGCAAAAAGTGGACGCCGAGATCCGCCGAATTATCGACGAACAATACGGCTTAGCACGCAAATTACTCGAGGAGAACCGAGACAAGGTAGAAGCCATGACCGCCGCATTGCTTGAGCTGGAAACGATTGATGCCGACCAAATCGACGACATCATGGCTGGAAAACCACCCCGCCCGCCCAAACAAGCTCAGACAAAGCCAAAGAACACAGACACGCCGCCGCCTGATGCAACAGCCGACGCCGTTGCGCCAGCCTAAGAGTCAAGGCGCATCGCATATTCCAAGCCTCAGAGGAATCGATCCGGCGTGATTCAAGAGCAGCGTAGCAAGCTGTGGAAGAAAATGTAGTAGCAAACTAAGCCAACCGGGGGAAAACAAATTCCCCCGGTTTTTTTATGGCAATGCGGGGAAAAATGCGGGGAATACACAGTACTTCGACAGTGCTTCGATGCGCTTCGTTTCAGCTCACGCTAGATCGCCCTTTACTCATGGCGATCGTCAACTTGACGCCCGATTCTTTCTCTGGCGATGGTTTGCTCACGCCGAACGGCAATCAGCAAGAAGCAGCGATTCGCTACGCTTTCGCGCAAATCGAAGCGGGCGCCGACCTGCTTGACCTGGGCGCTGAATCGTCACGCCCTGGGGCAATGCCCATTTCTAGCGCAGAAGAGCTGGCAAGACTGCTGCCGATTCTCGACGCATTACGTGATTGCGCTGTGCCTATTTCTGTCGACACCTACAAGCCTGAAGTCATGCGCGCCGCTTTGGCACATGGCGCTGCAATGATTAACGACATCTACGCGCTACGTATGCCCGGCGCTTTGGCAGCCGTTAAAGATAGCGACTGCGGCCTGTGTCTGATGCATATGCAGGGCGAGCCGCTGAGCATGCAGCAACAGCCGCAATACACAGAGGTCGTCACCGAAGTACGCGCATTCTTTAGCGAGCGCTTGGACGTCGTCAAAGCGCACGGGATTGCGCCAGAGCGTCTGTTGCTCGACCCCGGCTTTGGTTTTGGCAAGACACTCGCACACAACCTCGAATTACTACGCCGCTTAGCCGAATTGGCGCACGAGCATGTGCCGCTTCTAGTCGGGCTCTCGCGTAAATCTATGCTCGGCACCCTAACTGGCCGTGCCAGCCAAGAAAGACAAGCTGCCAGTGTCGCTGCCGCCTTACTCGCTGCGCAAAATGGCGCGCAAATTCTCCGCGTGCACGACGTTGCCGCAACCCGTGACGCCCTTGCCGTCTGGCAAGCCGTGTTAGGAAGCGCTTCGGCTTAGGCTTAATCAAGGCGCACGAAGTTTGTTCAGCCGAATGCGCTTACAAAGTGTGGCTGCGATCCCCCTGCTTAAAGCCAATTAGCGGCTCGCCCAGCCCTTTGCCGAAGGCGATCACTTTGAACAATTCCCCCATCTCGGCGGGCGAAATCAGCTTCTGCACCTCGTTCGCAATAGGCAAATAACGCAGCGCATCGTCGGCTGGCGTGCGCGCTAACACTTCGGTCACACCGCAATTGAATAAAAACGTCGACTGCGTCGTATACCCGAGCAAATCCAATCCATTAGCGCATGCGCTTTCGGTGACTGCGGTGAAATCAACATGCGCAGTAATGTCTTGCAAACCGGGAAAATAAAAGGCTTCACCATGCGCGTAATGGCGGTAATGGCACATCAAAGTGCCATTGTGCCGCTGCGGGTGGTAATACTCGCGCTGTGGGAAACCGTAATCGATCAACAATAACGCGCCACAACGCAACGCTTTAGACAAAGCGGCCAGCCAAGCAGGCACAACAAGACTAAGCTCGCTGAGGTAGCCACCCTCTAGGGGAACGATGTTCTGCTCAACAGCAAGGTGTTGCGCGCGAGCCAACACGGCACCGCTAGCAGGTCGATCACGCCAAACAAGTTGATCGTTTTCATAAGCCACGCCACGTTCGTCAATTAAAACTTCGCCCTGCAGAGAAGCTCGCCAGTTAACGAGATGTACCGGCATGGCATCGAGTAATTCGTTGGCGAGAACCAAACCATCAATCTGCTCGGGTAGGCGGTCTAACCAACGCACGCGCTCAAGCAAGTGGGGGGCGCGTTGCGTAATCGTCTGTTTTTGCCTGGCGCGTAGCTCACCCGAGAGATCAAGAATGCAATAAAGCTCAGGCAAACAACCCAAGCGATCTAGTTCAAGCAATAAATCGGCGGCCAAGCGCCCAGAACCGGCGCCCAATTCAATCACTTGTCTGGCACTGAGCGCCTGTATTTGCGCCACCTGTAGCGCGAGCGTCTGGGCAAAAACCGAGCCCAATTCAGGTGCCGTGACAAAATCGCCCGCCGACCCGAATTTATGCGCGCCACCGGAGTAATAGCCCAAGCCCGGGGTATACAGCGCGAGCTCCATAAAACGAGCAAAACTAAGCCAAGCCCCAGCCTGATCAATTTCAGCAATAATTTGCCGCTGCAAAGCCGCACTACACCCCAGCGCGTCCGCCTCGGGTTGCGGTAAGTTTTTCATCATCATTGGGTGTCGGACGGAATCATGTTGTCATTTAAAAAATAGACGCACAAACAAGCGCGGCTAGCGCTAAGAAAAACGATGCGGGGAAGGCAATCTCGACTAACGCAGTGGCTAATCAGCGCGATCTGCGAGACAGTTGATGGGCAAAGAATCTAATCAGAGCGTGCTCAGAGCGAAGCACAAAACAGAAGAATGATCACGTGCGACTAGCGCAAAAACGATCTAACTTGCTATAATCCGCGACGTTTGTTTCAACGCATCATGCCGATGTAGCTCAGTAGGTAGAGCAACGCACTCGTAACGCGTAGGTCACCAGTTCGATTCCGGTCATCGGCACCAGTTTTCCCCCTACCCCACTCGCACTAACTCAAGCCATCTAGCTCATCAAGTAAAACTCAGCTCGGCCAAAAGCCCTACGAGTTTAGCGCACAGTCTGCAACTCGAGGCGCAATAAATCCTCTAGCTCTACCTCAGAAAGCCGTCCCAAGCGTTTGAAAATAGGCGTTCCTGCTGCATTGAGAATCACGGTATACGGTAGCGACAAACTGCTATTGCCAAATCGACGCGCCAAATCGACGCCAAGCAGATCGCCGCCAATCAACAAAGGGTAATTAACAGGGTAGCGCTCGGCGAAAGCCCGTACCTGCTGCGCCTCATCAAGCGCGATACCCAAAAACTGTACGCCCTGCGCGGCATATTTTGTTTGCACACGCGCAAATCCAGGCATCTCCTCGCGGCAAGGCGGACACCAGCTAGCCCAAAAGTTCAGCACCAAAATCTTGCCCTGCCATTGCGCGATTTTCTGCGACTTACCCTGGTGATCATCCAGACGCATCGCGAAGAAATCCTCAATCGATGCTGTCGACAACTCAGGCAGCACGCTTTTTTCATCTTTTTTTACAGAGAAATACTCCGCCGTATAGACGCCCGCCAGAACAGCAAGACAGAGTAACAACAGCGAAGCAACAAGGAATAAGCAACGTACATAGTTTTTTTGCATGAGAAGAGCCAGAAAATGAGTTCGTTTCGCCTAAATGGCCAAATACAAAACAAGCGTGCAGGACAAACAATGGCAAGGCAAAACAGCCCCACAGCAATATCCACAAGGCCTGGGCTGACGGTACAATCGGCTGATTTTAACGTGGATTAACGATATGCACATTCATATTCTGGGTGTCTGCGGCACCTTCATGGGCGGCATAGCACAACTGGCAAAGGCCGCAGGACATCGTGTCAGCGGCTGCGATAGCCAAGTCTACCCACCGATGAGTACTCAGCTTGAAGCAGCAGGTATTAGCTTGCTCGATGGTTATAGTGCAGATCAAATTGCCCTCAATCCCGATATGTATGTGATCGGCAACGCGATCTCGCGTGGCAACCCCTTGCTCGAAGAAATTCTGGATCGAAATTTGCCCTATGTTTCCGGCCCACAATGGCTCGCTGAACACGTTTTACGCGGACGTTGGGTCTTGGCTGTTGCAGGAACACACGGAAAAACAAGCACTTCAGCGATGCTCGCCTGGATTTTAGAAGATGCAGGCTTGAGCCCAGGTTTTCTAATCGGCGGCGTGCCTCAGAATTTCGCTCTATCAGCCCGCTTATCGGGCGCCGATGCAGACAGCCCGTTCTTTGTTGTTGAAGCCGATGAATACGACACGGCGTTTTGCGACAAACGCTCAAAATTCGTGCATTACCGCCCGCGCACGACGATTCTCAACAATCTCGAGTTTGATCACGCCGACATTTTCCCCGATCTTGCAGCAATTCAAACGCAGTTTCATCACCTCGTGCGCACCATGCCACGCCAAGGATTACTGGTCGTCAATGCGGGCGAAGCAAACTTAGACGCCGTACTGGCTCGGGGCTGTTGGACACCGGTCGAACGCTTTCAAGACCCCGCTGCTTGGCACATCGAAGGAGATGACCGCAACGGAACATTGTCTTTGAAAAAGGGGAGCACAACCCTCGCTGAAACAAGTTGGCAGTTAAACGGCGCGCACAACCACGCCAATGCGCTGGCTGCCATACTGGCGGCTAGACACATAGGCGTTCGAGCGGAACAGGGTTTAGCTGCTTTAGGCAAATTCGAGGGGGTTAAACGACGTTTAGAACTGCGCGGAGCCGTTGGTGGCGTTAGGCTTTACGACGATTTCGCCCACCACCCAACAGCCATTGCGACAACCCTTGCTGGCCTTAGGAGAAAGCACAACGGCGCGCGAATTCTGGCAGTACTTGAACCTCGTTCAAACACCATGAAACTGGGCACGATGAAAGCAGAATTAGCGAATAGTTTAAGCGCCGCTGACGAAATATTCTGCTACAGCGAGAATCTAACTTGGGACGCCAGAGAAAGCCTTGCCCCCCTGAGCAACGCGGGGAAAAAAGTCGTCATCAAGGCGCAGCTGACACAACTCGTTGCAGAAATTGTGGCCAGCGCCCAATCAGGTGATCAAATAGTCGTTATGAGTAACGGGGGGTTTGGCAACATTCAGCAAAAGCTAATTGATGCGCTGAATGAACGTTTAAAGACGTGAAGACCACAGGCGGCTATTGAGCGAAACCATAAAAATCAACAACAAAGCCGCTCCTGTGTTATGCGCAACGGCTAAGGGCAAAGGCAAAGACCACAGCACATTCGCTACGCCAAGAGAAATCTGAGCCAACAAAAGAAAAAACAAAGCGGCACCCCAAGCGCGCCAGACAGCAGAGCGCAGTAAGAGCAGGCTGAACGTACCTGCCAGCAAAAAGACCAGCAAAGCGCCGACGCGGTGTGTCCAGTGGATCGCCGTTAAAGCTGCTTGACTCAGCCACGCGCCCTCGGCAGTTTGCCCAAGCTCACGATGCAACTGAAAAGCGTGGCGAAAATCCATTTCGGGTAGCCACTGCCCCTGGCAACTCGGAAAATCGCCGCACGCCAAAGCCGCATAGTTACTACTAACCCAAGCGCCCAAGACGACTTGCATCAGGATCAGAACAAAGCTTAGCGCAGCAAGGTAGCGAAAAAGCCTAGTCGCCTTCTGGCCGTACGCTGTAGGCTGTCTGGTCTGACGCAGCAATAAAAAAACCAGCAACATCAAGGTCGTCATCCCACCCAACAAATGGGCGCTAACAATCACTGGCTTCAGCAGCAAAGTCACCGTCCACATTCCGAGCGCTGCCTGAAAAACGACTGTCGCCAGCAAGGCGGTTGCCAAATAAGGCGATTGCCCAAGCGGCTTTCTGTGCCGCCAAGCGAGGCAAGCAATGAGCAGAATGAGCAGGCCAAGACCCCCAGCGAAATAGCGATGCAGCATTTCTTTCCACGCTTTATGCGTTTCAACAGGCCGCTCAGGAAAAGCCTCTAAAGCTCTCGCCTGTTCATGCGCCTGCTCTGGTACACCGAGCAAATGGCCATAACAACCAGGCCAATCAGGACAACCCAAACCAGCATCGGACAGACGAACGTAAGCACCCAAAGAAACGACGAACAGAGCCAGTATCGTTGCCAACAAAATCAAAGGACGGTAAAAACGCATAGTCATGCTTCGTATTTCAAAACTAAATTGCGAAGTGATCGCCCAATAGCAGCGCAAACAACAACGTCAGATAAATAATCGACCAGCGGAAGGTGCGTTTAGCCAAACCATCGCTGTAATCACGCCAAAGCGCGAAGGTGTAAAACAAGAAAATCGCGTCCAGCACTAAAACCATCAGCAAATAAACAATACCGCTCATACCAAAGGTATAAGGCAAAACGCTTGCTCCCGTCAGCATCACAACGTAAAGAAAACTGTGTAAACAAGTGAATTCAATGCCGTGCGTAACAGGAAGCATGGGCAATCCGGCGTTGGCATACTCTTCTCGTCGATAGCAGGCAAGCGCCCAAAAATGAGGCGGAGTCCAAATAAAAATGATTAGGAAAAGAATCAGCGCTTCACCACCGACATGCCCCGTCATCGCAGCCCAGCCCAAAAGCGGTGGCATCGCTCCAGACGCACCACCGATAACGATATTCATCGGCGTTGCCGGTTTTAAAAGCACCGTATAAATCACTGCATAGCCGAGAAAAGTAGCGAGCGTCAGCCACATCGTCAGCGGATTAACAAAAGCGTACAGCAGCCACAAACCAAGCCCCCCGAGCAAACCGGCTAGCAGCAGAATCTCTGAAGCAGAAATGACGCCAGACGCGCTAGCACGTAAGCGGGTACGCGCCATACGCGCGTCAATGTGCTGCTCAATCAGACAATTGACTGCTGCTGCCGCACCAGCAACCAAAGCAATGCCCAACGAAGCCACAATAAACAGCACAAAAGGAGGCAAACTGGGACTGGCCAAGAGCATGCCAATCATTGCTGTAAAAACGATCAGGCTATTAACGCGCGGTTTGCACAGCTGGGCAAAAGCTGCCAAACGCTGTCCCAATGAGAGCGGGGGAAGCTGAGAAATAAGCGAAGACATAGGACGACTCTCTAATAATTTCGGCTTAGCCGATCCAAGAATATTTCAACAAGCGCTCAAGATCTTGACGCATTCCTTGTACATCAAACTTCTCGGGATAAACCATCATTGCGTTGCCCAAGGGATCGACAACATAGAAACGTTGCACATTACTTTGCAGCGTCTCGCGCCAGAGCACACCCTGTGGCGTGTCGTCTGGACGTAACAACAATAGATCAGGAAATTGCTGGTGTAGCTTAGAAAAAACGGAAGAATCCAGGGGCTGATGCACCGCCCCGGTAATCAAAAGCACGCGCTGCAAACGCACCATTTCTTTATTGAGCGAAACCTGTACCTGCCGTGATTGCTGTAAAGCCTGCACGCATTCAAGCTCACAGGAGGCTGGATTGACTAGCACCAGAAGCCACTTACCGCGCAAAGAGGGTGGCGGCAATTGAGCCGAGCCGAGCTGACGTAGACCGTTCTCTGGCATGGCTTTAGGGGGCTGAATCAACATCCCATGATTGCTTAAGGTAGCAGGACGCCACTCAAACCAGTACAAAGCAGACGCTAGCAGAAACGGACAAAGCAACAGCGCAATCACGAGCAAAATAGTGCGACGCGCCGAATTAAGGCGACAAAAAACGTTCAGCATCATTTGGCATCACAAAGAGTTTTGGGACAAACGGCGCGCACGCCAAGAACGAACGGTCACAAATAAAAAAAATAGTAGGGTCGCAGCAGCAAAACCCCACCACTGCAAGGCATAACTCAAATGCTGCTCCAAACGTTCGTCAGGGCGCGGCCAGTCACGGGCAAAGCCACCAGCGGAACTCTCTGGCGCCAACAGAAGCAGCACCGGTTGCAAAGGCAAACCAAGCTGCTTTGCATAACGATCCATATCCAAATTCTGCCAAACGCTTTGGCGCTGCCCAACAGTCTGCTGCTCAAGTTCTTTAGCAAGTGTAAAAAACCGCTTGCCAGGCACTACAGCCATGGCAGAAACCTCGACTACCCCGCTCGGAGTCGCCACCTCGGGCGTATTGCGATGTTCTGGCAAAGCCGGTACCCAGCCACGATTGACCAAAACTCTAAGTGTGCTGCCCTCTATACGCAAGGGCGTTAACACGTGGTATCCAGCCTGTTCTTGATGAATACGGTTATCCAGCAAGATCTGATATTGCGGCTCGTAAACACCACGTACCAGAACTTTACGGTAACGCAGGGTGTCGGCCACAACGGGGATTCCGCTCATTAAGTAAGGCGCCTGAGCAGTACGCTCATCCAACAAAACTTGCAAATTCCCCTTAATGCTCGCTTTATTCCACTGCCATTGTCCGCAAGCGATAAAAAACGGTACTAGCAGTAAGGTGGCCAAAGCTGGGATGAAACGCCAACAATAATGGGCACAAAGCTTACGCAACGGAATAACTGAGTTCATGCTTGCCTCACTACTACGCCGACGCGCATAATCGGCGACTCTATACAACGGAGTCAGCCATGCCCAAGCTCGTCATCATTATTTTGTTGATCGGTGTGATCGCCAGCCTGTTTTCGGGGCTGATTTTTCTCTACCGCGACAACGGCGCGAGCGCTCGCACCCTGAAGGCACTCACGCTGCGTATTGGATTGTCAATTGGGCTGTTTCTTCTATTACTGCTGGGCTTTCGTTTTGGCTTTATTCCGGGCTACAGCCAGTAAACAAAGACAAAAAGTCCAAGCCAAACCACGTCCACAAAGTGCCAGTACCAAGCCACTCCTTCAAAAGCGAAGTGACGTTCGGCTGTGAAGTGTCCTTTTAGGCAGCGCCCGTAGATAACGGACAACATAATCGCCCCGAGTGTCACGTGAAAACCGTGGAAACCTGTCAGCATAAAGAAAGTCGCACCGTAGACGCCAGCGCCTAAGGTTAACCCCAGTTCAGTGTAAGCATGGTGGTATTCCCACGCTTGAAAACCCATAAAGGTAAAGCCCAGCAAAATCGTGAGCAGTAAGCCTAGTTTCAACTGCTGACGATTATTTTTGAGCAAGCCCCAATGCGCCCAAGTCAAAGTAGCACCTGAAGTCAACAACAGAGCCGTATTTAAAGCGGGAATACCCCAGGCACCCATGGGCGTGAAACTGACACCTTTGGGCCCGGCTGAGGGCCAAACTGCGGTGAAATCTTTCCACAGAGTAAAAGCAGGATCCATCCCCGCCAGTGCAGGTACCGAAATCGTGCGCACATAGAAAAGAACACCGAAGAAAGCGGCGAAAAAAGCAACTTCTGAAGCAATAAACCAAACCATCCCGTAACGAAAAGATTTGTCCTCCCAAGCGCGATAAGCACCGCTTTGATTTTCGAAAATTACCTTCCCAAACCAGTGAAACATGACATAAACAATCAGCGCGGTTGCGCCAATCATCAGCCATGACCCAGGCGCAAACGCGTTCATTTTCAAGATGAAGCCCAGCGCTAGAAAAAACATCCCAGCAGATAAAACAACAGGGTAAGCGGTTGGCTGCGGTACGTAATAGGGCTGAGTATGAGTTGCAGTATTAGTATTCATCATTTCTCTCTTTTCTAAGGCGCCGGCTTTTGCTCGACGACGTTGAAGAACGCATAAGACAAGGTCACGGTACGAATTTTTTCGTCAATTTCCGGTTTCACAATGAAGGTCAAAGGTAATTCCTTTGTTTCGCCCGGAGCGAGGGTTTGTCGCGCAAAACAAAAACAATCAAGTTTCTCAAAGTGTTGCGCTGCCTGCCCAGGCGAAACGCTGGGTACAGCTTGTCCGACAACAGTCTGGCTAGAACGGTTATGCACTAGAAATTTGGCTTGGTGTAATTCACCTGGGTGTATGTTTAAACTAGACGTTAAAGGACGCATTTCCCAGGGCAATCCAGGCATCACGGTACCCGTAAACTCGACCGTAACGATACGGCTCGTATCGATGCGGGAAACCGGTGTAGCACTGCTAATACCCCCGATACCGAGAACCCCTGCCTTAACATTTTTAGTTTTGCCATTTAAACCCGTGGCAGAACAAAGCACATCATAAAGCGGCACTAAGGCAAAACCGAAAGCAAAAGCCAGCGCAACGATTAGGGCAAGCTTGAGTACCAGCTTACGGTGTCCAGGGGCGGCAGGATGGGATGTTGTTTCTGACATTTCAGCGCTGTAGGAACAGACCCGTCAAATAAATCGCGAGCGCACTTAAGCCGAGCAGGCCAGCGAGCAGCGCACTTGAGACACGCCCGCGTGCGTATTTCATCGCGACACGCGGGAACATATCTGCGACTGTTTTTATCGACAAAAACTGTTTCATCGGTTTAACGTCCTGTCAGGTCAGGCTGTACTTCCCAAGAATGATGGGGCGGCGGAGATGATAAATCCCACTCCAAGCCATCAGAACCTTCCCAAACTTTATCTGTCGCCGGTGTCAAGCCAAAACGAGCACCGTGTACACATTTCCAAATATGGTAGGCAAAAATCAACTGCGACAAGCCGAGAATGAAGGCACCGACCGTCGAAATGGCGTTGAATTCTGCAAATTGCAAAGCATAGTCAGGAATGCGGCGCGGCATGCCAGCAAGACCAAGGAAGAACTGCGGCATAAAGGTCAGGTTGAACGAAACAACAGTCAGCCAAAAATGCAGTTTACCCAGCCTTTCGTCGAGCATATAGCCGGTCCATTTAGGCAACCAGTAGTAAACCCCAGTCATCACCCCCATGATACCGCCAGCAAACAAGGCGTAATGGAAGTGTGCAACGACAAAATAGCTGTGGTGATATTGCGCGTCAGCAGCCACGTCGGCTAGTACTAAGCCAGTCAAACCGGCAATACCAAACAAGACAATAAATCCCACAGCAAAGAGCATCGGCGTCTCAAACGTCATCGCGCCACGCCACATGGTCGCAATCCAGCAGAAGAAAAGAACAGCCAAGGGCAAGGAAATCGACATCGTGCTGTACATAAAATAAAGCAGTGCAGGCACAGGCAAACCAGCAGTAAAAAAGTGGTGCGCCCAAACAACGACAGACAAAAGACCAATCGCGATAAACGAGTAAACCTGAGCTTTGTAGCCGTAAATCGGTTTACGCGAGAAGGTAGAAACAACGTGCGGCATCAGTCCCCAAACCGGAAGCAGCAGGATGTACACTTCAGGGTGACCAAAGAACCAAAACAAATGTTGGAACAGAATTGGATCACCGCCACCCGCTGCGTTGAAGAAATGCGTCCCAAAGTGGCGATCCGTCAGCAGCATAGTGACTGCACCAGCGAGCACCGGAATTGTCGCAATCAACAAGAATGCGGTAATCAACCACCCCCAAGCGAAAAGCGGTAACTTCATCATGCTCATACCCGGAGCACGCAGGTTGAAAATGGTGACGATGATATTGATTGAGCCAAGGATAGATGAAATCCCGAGGATGTGAATAGCGAAGATCGCAAAATCAACCCCGATACCACCTTGAACCGACAGCGGTGCGTACAGCGTCCAGCCTGTTGCTACTGCCCCATCGCCGATACCGAACAAAGCTAAGAGGAACGGCAGGGTGAGCAGGATTGCCGCCGGAGGTAGTAACCAGAAACCCCAGTTATTAACCCGAGGCAAAGCCATGTCAGGCGCACCTATCATCAGGGGAATCTGCCAATTGGCGAAACCCGTTGCGGCAGGCATCAGCGCCGCAAAAATCATCACCAGCGCATGCACACCGATCAGTTGGTTAAAGAACTCAGGTTGCATCAACTGCAAACCGGGTCTAAATAGCTCGGCACGTACCGCAAGAATCATGATGCCGCCGACAAAGAACATGATCAAAGCAAAGGTCAGATACATGGTCCCTATGTCTTTGTGATTGGTCGTCGTTAGCCAGCGCAACCAACCACCACTGTAGGCGTGATCGCCGTGGCCGTGTGCGTCATGCTGGACAGAACTCGTTGTGCTCATTAATGAATCTCCTAATTGCAGACGTTAGCGCAAAGCTTTGACTTGAGCCGGTTGAATCAAATCACCCTTGGTATTACCGAGACCATTACGCTCGAAAGTGACAACAGAGGCAATTTCCGCATCAGACAGCAGATCTTTAAACGCCTGCATAGCTGTTCCTTCTTTGCCGTGCATGACGCGATCAAGATGGCTGTCTTTGATGATTTTGCCTTCCGGTGAAAGTAGCGGACCGTTCACGATTTTGCTACCAGAAAGTGCCGGAAACACAGGGGGTAAACCTTGGCCATTAGGCTGATGGCAAACCGCACATTGTTTGGCGTAAACTTCTTTGCCGTTAGCGATCAATTCTTCACGCGACCAGGTTTTAGCGGAATCACTACCAGCGGCGACCATCTCTGCTTTCTTTTGTTCGACCCAAGCCAAATACTCTTCTTCGGGAACGGCCTTGACGACTACCGGCATGAAGCCATGGTTCTTGCCGCATAGCTCAGCACATTGACCACGATAGATACCTGGCTTTTCAATTTTGACCCAAGTTTCACGCAAAAAACCGGGGACCGCATCGCGCTTACTCCCGAACTGGGGCACCCACCAAGTGTGAATCACGTCAGTCGAGGTAAGCAAAATACGAACTTTTTTACCGACTGGGAGAACGACAGGATTATCAACTTCCAGTAAGTAGTGCTCGCCTTTTGTTTCTTTATTGGCGATTTGCTCACTCGGCGTCGTTGTTGTGCTGATGTATTTAATTCCACTATCGGGGTACTCGTATTGCCATTTCCACTGCATCCCCGTCACTTTCAAAACCATATCTGCTTTGGTTTGGGTATCTTCCATATCGATCACTGCGTGATAGGCCGGAATGCCCATTAAGACGAAGTCGATATAGAGCAGAATGGCAAAAGGAATAAATGCCCAAAACCATTGAACAGCGCCCGTCGGGCCGGAAAATTTGGCGGCTTGATGACCACTGCTCTTGCGGTGTTTGATCATCGAATAAACCATGATGGCAAACACCACGACGAATAGCACGGTAATAACGAGCATAAACGTGTTGTGTATATGCAGAGTATCGCGAGCGATCGGCGTCACTGGCTCAGGAAAATTCCAGCTGAAATCGGCATACGCGTTGGGAGAAAGTAGGATTGCAAGCAGGCCAAAAAAAGAAATGGCCGCCTGGAAACGGGGGCGGAATTGCATCTTCAAGTCTTCTCCTTTGGACGTTTATGAGGGTTATTTACCCTGGGCTCTTGATTTGCTGATTGCTAAATCTGAATTTAAATTTCGTCGCACTGAACACAGTGCAACAACGAAGCGTCAAAGATATATATATACAAAGCGTACGACAAACTGTTTGACTCAATCGGCGGTAAACTACCCGCCTTAACTCGATTTTCGCAACAAAAACACGTTGCAGCAGGACAAAAAAATCCATGCGACAGCGAAAAACACAGGAAACACCTCAGTTTTTTGACTGAGCCGAGTTGACGAACGTCTGAAAATAAAACTTCAACCAGAGAGGATTCACGTGACAGTTTTTGATTTTAACATAAGGCACAGCGTTATCACCAAGATGGCTATTGTGTTTTTGTGTTGTTTGATTTTGGCGTGCAATACAAAAACGGCGACAGTATTTCGCAACACGGACATCACCGGCGCAAGCTTCGGTAAAAATCTCGCCCTCACCGATCACCACGGGGCGCCGCGTACGCTTGCTGATTTTCAGGGCAAGGCCGTGATTTTATTTTTTGGCTACACGGCTTGCCCAGATATTTGCCCAAGCACACTGACACGCTTTGCCGCAGTGCGCAAACAGCTCGGCTCAGACGCTAGCAAAATCCAGGTGTTATTTGTCACGCTCGACCCAGCACGCGACACACAAGAGAGGCTGGCAGCCTACGTACCTTGGTTCGACTCGTCATTCATCGGTTTGTACGGGGATGAGGCAAAAACCAAGGCGGTCGCTAGCGAGTTTAATATTTTTTACGCCAAGCAAGACACGGGTAGCGCGGCTGGTTACGCCCTAGATCACACGGCGGGTGCTTATGCTTTTGATCCGGCAGGGCGGATTCGTCTTTACATTAAGGACGACGCCAGCATTGATTCGATCAGCAGCGACTTGAAAAACTTGCTTGCCGGAAATTGAGGCGTCAAGGGGCTAGGTAGCGCTGAACTGCTAGGGACTGGTGAATGATTGGCTTCGGTGCCAAGTTTCAAGTACGGCTCCGAAGCTGATTTTTTTCGTTCGGCTATCCGAACGCTAGCGGGACAGAGCCTAGTGAGGCTGACCCAAGCTACATCGAGGGGGCTAGGTGTAGCCGCATTTTTTGCATCGCTTTGACTTCGATTTGGCGTATTCGTTCTGCCGAAACAGCGAATTCAGTAGCCAAATCGTGCAAGGTTGCAGCCCCCTCGTCGTTTAACCAACGCGCCTCAACGATGCGGCGACTGCGCGCATCAAGACTCTGCAATGCGGCTTGTAGTGCACCACCTTGCAAATAATCTTGGTCACGCGCGGCAAAAACTTCGGTTGGCTCGCTACTGCTATCGGCCAAGTAAGCAATTGGGGCGAGGTGATCTTCGTCGTCTTCGTTTAATTCTAGAGGCAAATCGTAGCCCGAGAGCCGCATTTCCATTTCGCTGACTTCGCTGGGCTTGACGCTCAACTGACGTGCAATGTCGGCAATTTGACTTGTTGTGAGGGCTTTGCTGCTGGACTTCATGCTGCGCAGATTGAAAAACAGTTTTCGCTGCGCTTTGGTCGTAGCCACTTTAACCATGTGCCAATTTTTCAGCACATATTCATGGATTTCGGCCTTTATCCAGTGCATAGCAAAGGAAACAAGGCGCACACCACGTGCTGGGTCGAAGCGTTTAACCGCTTTCATCAGACCTATATTGCCTTCTTGTATCAGATCCGCGTGCGGCAGCCCGTAGCCTAAATAACCGCGCGCGATGGAGACGACGAGGCGAAGATGAGAGAGCACTAGCTGACGCGCTGCTTCCAAGTCTTGCTTGTCGCGTAAGTCGGTCGCTAGGCGATGCTCTTCTTCTTCGCTGAGCAAGGGAAAGCTTTTAACGGTTTGTATGTAAGAGTCGATGCTGCCAAAGGTCGACAACACCGGAAATGCTAATGTTTGCGCCATTGAAAACTCCTTCTGACAAAATTCAGCGCCTATATTAGCACTCGACAAGGAAGAGTGCTAATAGAAAAACGCTGTTCATGTTGCGACGAGAAGCCAAAAAAACATTGGGCTGCGCAAGCGCGCCACAAGCGACTCACAAGCGCCCCACAGTTGCTACATAGTCCATTGCACGCAAGCAAAATCGCTCAGCCAATCCAACTTCGGCAGGTCTTCTGGCAAAGCTTTTAGGCAAGCATTTTGGTTTACACTCGCGCTCCTTGTTTCGCCCAGACCTTTGCGCAGATTGTTTTAGCGCTGCGCGCAAGGCCAAGTATCCAGCTCACTACTCAAGATAGACCCATGGCACAACCCACGTTTTTCCGGCGCGGCTCAAGTTCAAGTCAAGCACATGCTGTATTCATTCTGAGCTTGTTGTGCTTACTGGCGCTGAGCAGCCTGTTTTTTGCTGCGATGATCGGTTCGCTTAGTTTGCCGCTGAGTGAATTGCCCAGGGCTTGCCAAGAACTTTTTCAGGGCAAAGCATCCACGCTGGCCGCAGTACTTTTAGAGCTGCGCTTGGGTCGAGCCCTAACGGCTTTTGTCACGGGTGCGACCTTGGCTCTGGCTGGTGTGATGATGCAGGCACTGTTGCGCAATCCGCTGGCCGATCCTTATGTATTGGGCATTTCAGGCGGCGCAGCAGTAGGCGCTTTAGCGGCAATTTTGTTGATGGCTACTGCCTGGATGGTTGATGCAGCGGCGCTGGGTGGTGCGGTGGTGGTGTCGATGCTGCTTTATTTTTTTGCGCGACACGATTTACGTAACGGCCTAGCCGCCGGCGGCACCTCGTTTTTATTGCTCACTGGCGTAATTTTGTCTTCTGGTTGTATGGCGCTCGTCACTTTGATGCTCTCTGTCGCGCCAGATGGACGTTTGCGCAGCATGGTATTTTGGATGATCGGCGATCTCGCTGGGGCGCCCGCGCGCTGGCTGCCTTGGCTTGTGTTGTTTTGCGCCTTGCTTTTTGCCCTAAGGTCGGCACGTGCGATCAATCTGTTGGCGCAACACGCTGAAGCGGCGGCTACGCTCGGTGTTCGTGTCGCAGCCTTGCGCAAAAGCTTGTTCTTTTGTTCAGGCTTACTCACCGCCAGCGCAGTGACGACGGCGGGCAGTATTGGCTTTGTTGGCCTCATCGTGCCGCATGCTTGTCGTTTTGCTTTGGGTTCTGACCATCGTTTACTCCTCCCTGCGAGCAGCTTGGTTGGAGGCGCTTTTTTGGTTTTTGCCGACACCTTGGCACGTACTGTCCTGGCGCCACAGCAGCTCCCCGTCGGCGTGTTGACGGCACTCGTCGGCGTGCCGATTTTTCTTTTTCAATTACAACAAATGCGGCGCAAATAATATGTTGCGCACCCACCATTTACAGCTACGTATCGCGTCGCGCTTATTGTTAGATGATTTGAACTGGACGATTGAAGCCGGTCAGTTTTGGTGCCTGATTGGCCGTAACGGAGCCGGCAAAAGCACTTTACTGCGCACCCTGGCCGGCTTGCATCAGCCGAGCAGCGGCAGTGTGGCGATTCAAGGCCGCAGCCTGGCCGACTGGCACTTAGGAGCACTGGCGCAGACGCGTGCTTTTTTGCCGCAATCGCTAGCGCAACGTGACGCTTTTGCCTACCGCGTGCTTGAGATTGTTCTGAGCGCACGACATCCGTATCACTCAACACGTTACTGGGAGGACGAAGCGGATCATCAAGCAGCGCAAAACGCACTCCAAACCATGGGCGTTGCTGAGCTAGCGCTGCGCGATGTACGCACCCTCTCCGGTGGCGAACGGCAACGCGTAGCGATTGCTGCACTATTGGCGCAAGACACCCCCTTGCTTTTGCTTGATGAGCCGGCCAATTCGCTGGATTTAGCGCATCAGGTTGGCGTCATGAATTTGCTGGCAAAACTATGTCGAGAACAGGGCAAAACCGTGGTCATGGTTGGCCACGATTTGAACCTCGCCTATCGCGCTGCCAGCCATGCTTTGTTGTTAATGGGCGAGGGTCAGTGGCAGGCGGGAAGTGTTGCAGAAACGATGCAAGCGCCTTTACTGAGCCGCTACTTAGGCCATCCAATCGAGGCTGTCAGGTATCAAGACAGCTGCATTTTTGTCGCCGCAGAAAAGGAATTGCAATGACGATGATCGTGCACAAACACTTTCCGCCCTACGTCTATCGGCTGCGCGCATGGCTCTGCCTATTAACGCTCTGTTTGGCCAGCCAAGCCAATGCAACGATCAGCGTGCGTGACGACGCAGGCAATACGATTACGCTAGAGAAACCAGCGCAGCGCGTGATCTCTATGGCACCGCATATCACCGAGCTGCTCTTTGCCGCTGGGGCGACTCAGCAGATTGTCGGCACCGTCAGTTATAGCGATTATCCAGAAGCAGCCAAGGCGATCCCGCGTATTGGCGACAATCAGCAACTCGATTTGGAACGCATCATCGCATTCAAACCAGACTTATTAGTGGTTTGGTTAAACGGGGGATCGGCGCAGCAATTAGCGCAATTAAAAAAACTCGGCGTGCCTATTTTTTACAATGCGCCGCACCGCTTGGACGATATTCCAGACAGTATTTTGCGTTTGGGCAAACTGCTCGGTAGCCAGCGACAAGCGGAGTCCAGCGCCAGTGCATTGCAGCAACAACTGGCAAAGCTGCGCCAGCAATACGCGATGCAATCGAAGGTACGCGTGTTTTATCAAGTTTGGGATAGGCCGCTGTACACCTTGGGCGGTGCAAGCATTGTCAGCGACGTGATTCGCCTATGCGGCGGCGAAAACGTTTTTGCCGAGCTAAAGCTGATGGCGCCCAGCGTCGGCATCGAAGAAGTCTTGCAAGCAAACCCTGAAGCCATTCTTGGCCACGCCGAAGAAGGGGTAGACGAGCGCGGCATCGCTCTGTGGCGACGTTTCCCTATGCTCAGTGCAGTCAAAAACGGCAATCTATTTGCCCTAGACGGCGATCTACTCAACCGTGCCGGGCCGAGGATGATTGCCGGAACCGCCATGCTTTGCGCAAAATTGGCACTAGCGCGACAACACAGAAAGTAGTACTGGCCGCACCGCTGCCTTACCGCAAGCAAAGCAACCACAAGCAGTCATCGCAAGCTAGGGCAAAAACAAAGCAGCCGTCGCTGCGGGATTTGAGGCGAAGTAAAAATGCACATACGAGGCAGTCAGGCGCTGTCTGCGGTAAACCGCTTCGCCGGGCGCAGCATTTTGCTGATAAGCGTGCTGCAACGGGGCTAGCTCGGTTTCACACTTTGAGTAATGAAAAGTATGACCGCTGAGTAGCCCCTCAGGCAAAGCGACAAATTGCACACCCAGCGCAAGCAGCCGCGCCTGCATGATCGTTCTACCAGGCAATAAAGCAGCCATGGTGTGCGCCACAGCCGCACGGTCGAGCAGCTGCTCAAATAACACCATCATGCCCCCACACTCAGCCAGTAAAGCTTTACCAGCAGCGACATGGCGGCTTAGCGCTGCCCACAAATCTTGGCGTGCAGCAAGGGTCGCCGCGTGTAATTCAGGATAGCCACCCGGCAACCAAACTGCGTCGCACTCAGGCAAAGCATCCCCGGCGAGCGGCGAGAAAAAGCTGAGCCTAGCGCCTAGCGCCTGTAGCGTATCGAGGTTGGCCGGGTAGATAAAATTAAACGCCAGATCACGCGCCACGGCGATGCACTGACCCGCCAGCAAAAGATCGGGCGCCGACGCTGCGGGCGCGGTGAATTCAATCGCGGGCGGCAGCCAGGTGCTATCGACCAAAGCCTGCTCTAAAGCATCAGCCAGCAACTCAAGCCGCTTGTCCAAATCGCCCATTTCAGCCGCAGGCAACAAACCCAAATGGCGTTCCGGCATAGCCACGGCGGAATCGTGCGCTAGAGCGCCGTACCAGCGCATTCCAGGCGGCAGACTGGCGCGCAATAATTCAGCGTGATACGCGCTGCCCACTTGGTTGGCCAAGACCCCTGAAAACGGCAAGCCTGGGCGGTAATGCGCCAAACCGTAAGCGACTGCGCCAAAGGTCTGTGCCATGGCCGAGGCGTTAATCAAGCCGAGAATAGGAATACCAAAACGACAAGCAAGATCAGCAGCAGAAGGCGTGCCGTCAAACAAACCCATCACCCCTTCGAGCAAAATCAGATCAGCCTCTGCTGCGGCGCTAGCCAGGCGAATCGCCACATCCAGCTCACCACACATGGCAAGATCGAGGTTGTAGACCGGTGCACCGCTGGCTACGGCAAGCACCTGCGGATCAAGAAAATCCGGGCCGCATTTAAAGACGCGCACGCGCCGACCTTGTCGCGAATACAAACGCGCTAAGGCGGCAGTGACTGTGGTTTTGCCCTGACCCGAAGCGGGTGCGGCAATCAAGAGGGCAGAACAATTAGGCATTCGGGATACACTCGCTGGCAGCAGTTATTTATTTTTTTGTGCTGGCTTGGCTGTGCTGCGCTAAGACCTGAGCTTTTGTCTTTCTTGCAAAGGAAAGAAAGCATGAAGAGCAAGCGCCACAAGCCACACATAGTGGATTGACAGGGTACAACAACGCGCAGTGCAAGCCATACCGGGTTCGTCCATGCGTCAGGAGCCTCTTAAGCGTGCATAAAAACACCACAACAGAAGCACAAGCAGCCCAGCCCAGAAACAAGCACACAGCCGCCTAGCCTAGCGGCTTTATTACGTAGCGGCACGCGTGCTGCGCACCAGAGTCTTGATCAACACCCACTTTTGCGCCCACTCCTGCACCAAGACATCAGCCTGACGCAATACACGGAGGCGCTGCACGCGCTCTATCCGATTTACGCCACGACGAAGCAGAGATTGACAATTTCTTAAGCAATAATTCAATCATATTTGATTATCAAGCAAGAAAAACCCCCAACACTGGCGGCTGACTTACTGGCGCTCGGCGTAAGGCAAACAGCGCTAGAAGCAACGCTTGAGCGGCATGCGGCAGTCTCTGCAATCAGCATCGCCGACGACGCCAGCCTGTGGGGAACTTAGCAAGCTTTCGCCGCACACCACTGCCGCGCCGAAAAACAGCAACTCGCTTTAGCCTCAGCCCGCGCCACGTTCGCCCGTTTTCAGAGTGGCCTCGATCAATTCATAGCAAGACGCAAGCGCTGAT
>JAZKFR010000137.1:0-6177 GCA_040386295.1 Pseudomonadota bacterium
GTGGGAGAGGGTGCCCCGGCAGGGGCGGGAGAGGGAAAGCACAACAACAGAGCGCACCAAACCTGCGGCCAAAATCAGTCACGGCACACCTCAAAAGTGCCAATATCGCCCTCTGCCTGTTCACGTTCTTCCGATCACACGCAGCGCCCTCTCTCGCCCCTACGGGGCACCCTTGTATGCTCTCCCACAAGTGGGCGAGGGAATGATGCTGCTCAGTGAGCGCGTAGTCGCTTGTGTAGAGGTCTTGTGTGTTGGGTCAAGCCTGATGGTTTGGTTTTAGGCGGCTAGCCGAGCTGCGTGCGTTGTGGATCGCCTTGATCGCTCTGATCAAATCCCTGCGCTTAACCAGTGCCGCAATGGCGCGGGTTAAGCGAAAAGATATTGCCTCAGAAAACCGAAAACCCGTGCGTGCGCGGGCTCTCCAATAGCCTTAAACCCGCAGGTAGCTGAGCGGTAAACTTGGGTCGCTTGCGCGCTGGGCATGCTGTGCGTACCGATCTTCGAGCGCGACTCGAAGTTTCCCCAAGAAAGTTAATCTTTCTTCTAGTTTTAATGGGTCGCCTTGATAAAGTTTTTCAGTGTATTGATTGAACACCCTCTGTAGATCCTCATTCGTAAACTGATCGGCACTCGTTAGTGGTTTGTTCGAACGCCGCATGTAACGACTAGCCAATCGGATACTACGGTCTCCTTCTATCGCTAGCGCAATCGCTTCTTTTTCTTCACGCGTTTGTACTTGTTGTGTGGGTAAAACGTGCTCCCCGGACACCTCTGTGGCGGATCGCTCGAGCCTGAAAATAGGCTGGTACTTGCCATTAGCCATTTTTTCCGGCCAAGGGTATCTTGCCTGGGTATAGCCATGCTCCCAAAGCAAGGCGTGCAACCCAAAACTCACACCTGAATGAGCTGGTAAGAGCACCGAATGAGCTTCGGGCATCCCATTTAAAATGTTGTTAAATTCCGCCTTTTCTGCCTCTGTCAGATCTATTTCGGGGAGTGGGTCGTTCACAAAGCTAATGCTTAAATTCTCTCGATCTGCGCGCGCCGGGTCTTCTGCGGTGACTGTTGCGAACCCTGGGCGATATCGCGTTGCGTGATATTGGTTTTCCGGCACTCTGTTTAAGCGCTCCGCCTGGAATACTCCTCCATCCTCAGGGTGTGGCAGCAGCAACGGAAAGCCGTTGTTAAATAAAACGGCTTGCTGTTCAAGGCTGGGCGGATTCTGCAGCGAGCACTTAAAGCGCAGCGCTGAAGGGTTTTGCCTGATGCGTTGTGTGAACTGATCTAAAGGCATTTGGCTTAGGTCGGCATGGCATAGATCGATCACAAAACTGCGCAAACAGTCCTGTTTTCCAGGGTCGAGCTCGCAGCTGATGAACCTAGTACGCTCTGTAGCACAGAATTGATTAACCGGGATCTCGCGAGCGGCTCCAGCCGTTGCGTAAAACGCCGTTTGGTTACCTTGTGCAAGCTGACTAATATGCCAAGTTTCTTCGCGGCGTAAGGTGATCATGCCGGTGTATGAGGAGTTTTCTTCCCGCGTGTAGCCGTAGTCGGCCAACATTCTTTTTTGCTTTTCGCTGGGGGGATTATTTCCGAGATAACGTACTTCGCTTAACCTAAAGTCACCTATCATCCGCTCAAAGGGCGTGTCTAAGATGGAGGCAAAACCCCCTGCCTTTAAAAAGCGCTTGCCGAATAGATCAAGCCTTGCTTCATACGTAGTGGGCGGCAGTTCTTTCTGATTAGAGCGAAGAGAATAAGGCTTTCCTAAGGTCGCAGATTGAGGCTCAGGCTCGAGTTTTTCCGCTTCTTCCCAGCCTATGGTGGGATCTTGTAGTGGTGTTAGTGCGGTCGTCGCTGCATTTTCTGTGCTGTGCAGCCGCGTTGCTTCGATGGGATTCATTGAGATACCTCGTAACTTGATTTGAAGAAAAACGATTGTTTAATCTGGGCAAATATTCTCTTTAAAGCAAGGTCAAAGAGGGCGGGATTGTCCCGTTTCTTTCTGCTCAGGGCAATGATGTAAGGCTCAATCTTTTGCTTTTCGGCGCCAAGAAAAAATCAATGATTAACCATTAGTTAATCATTGATTAAATTATTTTTATTTGTTGAGCAAGTTAGTTGAAGCTCACTTGAAGCGCACTCGCGATGGCTCGAAATCACTTCGTCTGAGCACAAACAAGCGCCATCAATCTCGCCAGCGCTGAGGTGTTCATGGCACTAGCGCTGAATTCATACGACTCATGATGATCTCGGTTTTTTTGCTGAGGCTGACGGCGTTGGGGTGGCGTTCGTAGAAGCGTGGGCTGGGAATGATTCCGGCCAGGCGGGCGGCTTGCGCGGGCGTCAGCGCGGCGGCGGAAACGCCGTAGTAATGCTGGCTGGCGGCTTGCGCGCCAAAGACGCCGTTGCCCCATTCGATGCTGTTGAGATAAACCTCAAAAATGCGTTGTTTTGACCAGCAGCGTTCGAGCATAAAAGTGATTAAGCCCTCTTCTAACTTGCGCCAGGGCGTTTTGTCCGGGCTGAGAAAAAGGTTTTTAGCCAGCTGTTGAGAGATGGTTGAGCCCCCCGCGACGATACGTCCTTTGCGTTGATTTTTTTCGATCGCTTGCTGTATGCCTTCCCAGTCAAAGCCTTGGTGTTGAGTGAATTTGGCGTCTTCTGAGACGATGATTGCGCGCTTGAGATGCGGACTGATTTTGCTGTAAGCAAGCCAGGTTTTTTGTAGTCGTGCCTGCGGGTTTTGGCTTTGTAGTTCGCTTAAACGAATTTCCATAAAACGCGTCATGTCTGGATTGACCTGACCCCACCAAAGCACCCAGGCAAAAATCCAAAGCTGGTAGAGCAGGAGCAAGCTCAGCGTGCCGAGTACGAGGCGCAGCAATAGCCAGCGCAGCCAGTGTAATTGGTGTAGCCCGCGCAGCCCTTGCTGCGCGGGTGGATTGCGCTGGGCGAGCGGTCGCGCGACGCTGGCTGCTCTGCGCTTCATTGTGTGCGCAGCCTGTGCAGCAGTGCGCTGCTGGATGGACGAACGCCGCGCCAGACGAAAAAAGCTTCGGCTGCTTGCTCGACCAGCATGCCCAGCCCATCGGCTAAACGGGCAGCGCCCTGTGCTTTGGCCATGGCTAAAAACGCCGTTTCGCCTTGTCCATACATCATGTCGTAGGCCAAAGAGCCTGCGGCGAAAACCCGGCTGGGCAGGCTTGGGCAGGTGTTTTCTAGGCTGGCCGAGGTGGCGTTGAGGATTAAATCAAAAGTCTGTCCCTGCGTTTCGGCAAAGCTGCCTGAATCAATCCGAGTTGAAGGCGAGAGCGGAAATAGCGGAGATAGCGGGGCGTATAGCGTCTTGAAACGGGTGGCCAGAGCATGCGCCTTGTGCGCTGTTCGGTTGGCGATGAACAGACGTGCTGGGCAGGCGGCGAGCAAGGGGCCGATGACGCCGCGCGCCGCGCCGCCAGCGCCTAAGAGCAAAATACTTTGTCCGCCCAGCGCAAAGTTCAGGTTGACTTGAAGATCTTGCACCAGGCCGACGCCGTCGGTGTTATCGCCCAAGGTTTCCAGGCCGTCGAAGCGCAGGGTGTTGACGGCACCGGCTTGTTCGGCGCGTGTTGTGCGCTGGGTTGCGTAGCGATAGGCTTCTTCTTTGAACGGGAGCGTTACGTTGGCGCCGCGTCCGCCGGCTGCTTTGAATTGCTCGAGCGCCTCGGTAAAGCCTTCGCGCGCGGCCAGAATGGCTTCGTAGCCCATGTCTTGCGCGGTTTGCTCGGCAAAGGCGCGGTGAATCAGCGGCGATTTGCTGTGGGCGATTGGATTGCCAAAGACGGCGTAGTGGTCGGTCATGGTTTATTTCGCTTGGGCAAAGAGAGCAGGGCAATCAAGGCGGTGAAAACAGCAGAAGCGTACTTTAAGCGCCGTATTCAGCGTTATTCCAGCTTTATTTCACCGCGCCGGTGGCGAGGTTGTCGCCGTTGGTAAAGCTCCAACTTCGCGTGATTTCAAGCACGTCGGTGTCTTGACGAATGGCTGGCGGGAAGGGCGCGTAGGGGGCCGCCATGCTGACAATGCGGCGTGCCGCGTCGTCCAGTATTTTTTGCCCAGACGAGCGGTTGATTTCAACTTTGTCGAGTGTGCCATCGCTTTTGATGGTGATCGTCATGATCAGGCTGCCGTACACCTTGCCGCGCGCCGCTTCAGGGTAGTTGAGCGTGCCGATTCGTTCGACTTTGAGCCGCCAGTCTTCAACGTATTGAGCAAAGCGGTATTCATCGGTGCGCGTGCCGATGTTTTTTTTGCGTGGGCGCTTGTTGTACGCCTCGACGTTTTTGGCGATTTCAGCTTCCATGTGCAGCATCGCTAAGGCGCTTTGCGCCAAATCGCGGCCGCGTAGTCCGGTGTTTGTTTCGGGCGGCGTCAAATCGCTTTTCGGCGCCACGGCTAGGTCGCTGCGCGTTTGCACGAGCAGCTCTTGCTGCTTCGCTTCTAAGGCTTGCAAACGCCGTTGCGTTTGCTCCATTTCGGCGCCAGTTTGCGTTTTGCTGGCGGGCGCTAGATTGGTTTTGGCGCGCAGGTCTTGCTCTGTATTGCCGCCGCCGTCTAAGTTGGTTTGCGCCAGGGCTTGTGCTGTGCTGGGCTTTCTGGCTGATTTGCTGTTGACGAGGATGACCTCTAGGGCTTTGTCGTGCACGGCGCGTTCGCTCTGCCCAAAGTCAAAATGCAGCGCCAGAATTAAGCCGTGCAGGAGTAATGAAAACGTCATCGCCAGCGCGAACTTGGCTTGGCACACACGCGCCAAGCGAGCAGGCACCGCCCTAGGCCAGGGCAAAAGCTGGCGAAGCGCGGTGAGTCGGGAAGCGTGCAGCCAGCGCATAGTTGCCTTAAAGCCTGTCTGCGCGTAGCGCGGGTGGGGTTGTGCCTGCCGAGGCTGTACTTGCCGAGCTTGCGTCTGCATTGTCTGCATCTAAACTTTCGCTCAGCGCTTCAGGCCAGGCTGCTGCTGCCAGCTCAGGCGTTGCCGGCAAGTTATGCTCTGTGCTGTCGAGGCTCTTGTGCTTGGCCTGCTCAGCGTGATTGTCCTCGTCGGCGTCGAGCTGGGCAGCATCCTGTAGCGCTTCGTGTCCGACATAACGGCAGTCCACATCCAGGTTGAGCAGGTCGATCGAGGCGATGCGTAAATGCAGGCGCTGGCCGGGTGCTAGATCGGGTACCGAGGGGACGCGTTGCAAGATCGGTAAATGGTCGAATTTGACTAGATTGTCGCGCCTGAGCGTGGCGCTTAATTTCATCTCTGCGTCGCTAGAGGGCGCTGGCGGTTGCGCCTCAGCTTGGCTTTGCTGTGGCGACACCAGCTGCTCTTGTTGCAACCAGCGTAGGCACCAATAGCGTTCCATCGAGCGCTGAAACTCGGCGTAGGCGCTGTAACGCAATTCAAAATCACGCAGCGCGGCGAACAGTTTTTCTTTCCCTTGGCTAGGCGTTTCGCGTTGGCCAAAAAACGGCGGCGTGCCATTCAGGCAGGCGACCAGCTGCCATTGGTTGAGCAGGTCGACGTAGCGGCGCAGGGGCGAGGACATCCAGGCGTATTGCGCCACGCCCAGTCCTTCGTGCGGTAGCGGGGTGGTGGTCATACGCACCTTGCCGGAGGATTGCGCGCGATAAATTGCGGCGATGCCTTTTTCTGCTAACAAAGCGCCCCAAGTACTGTTGGCGACGATCATCAATTCGGCGACCAATTTATCGAGCGGACTGCCGCGCTCACGTACTTTGATGTCGACACGGCAGGCGTCGGCGTCGCTTAGGTCGCCGTCGATCTGAAAAACATAGTCGTGCTGTCCCGGCGTGGCTGAGGGTTTGCCCCGACGCGCTTCGCAGGCGTTGGCGAGTTGCCAGAGCAGGTGTAATTCGTCGCGCCAGGGGAAATCCGCCAAGCCGAGCGCGATGCTGCGCTCGTTAAAGCACGGCTCTATCTCGTGATGTCTGAGGTTGGCACGGATTGAAATGCGCTCAATACGTGATTCGTAGGCGCTAATTGCCAACTCTGGTGTCACGCTGAGGTAGAGCGATACAGCGGGGCAAATTCGCCCGGCGGCCAGGGTGAACGGCTCGATTGCTTGCGGCGGCAGCATGGTGATTTTGTCGCCCGGCATATAGACGGTCGATAAACGTGCGCGTGCT
>JAZKFR010000137.1:6187-10599 GCA_040386295.1 Pseudomonadota bacterium
AACGCGCCAACCGGCGCCGTCGGCTAAAGTCTGGACGGAGAACGCGTCGTCGATTTCGGTGGTCGAGGCGTCGTCAATTGAAAACGCCTGGACATCGGCAAAGGCTAATTCTGCGTTGTCTGCCTTGACGGCGGGCGATTCAAGCTCGGGAAAGTCGCTGCCTGTGGGGAAATAGTCGAGCAGAAAACGGCGCAAATGGTAGTCGTGCGGCGAACGAAAGGCGGCGCATTGTTTGAGCAAAGCGGGTGCGGATAGGCCGCTTTCTTGGCACGCTTGCTCTAGCGCTTTGGTTTCGGGGCGATTACGGTCTGCTTTGTAGAGCAATTGATCGAGCAGCGCTTGATTTGCCTTGCCCGTGAGCGACTCGGGTAGTTTGCCAGCTTTAAATTCTTCGCTCATGCGCGCGATGCTCAGCGCTAACTGACGCTTCTTTTCTAGCCCGGCGAGCGCTGCTTGGACAATCTCGGGCGGTGCTTTGCGGAAACGCCCCTTTGCTTTGCGATGAAAGTAGATTGGCGCCGAGTGCAGGCTGAGTAGCAAGGCCGAGGCTTCAACAGGGCTAGCCTGATGGCCGAAATACTCGTCGGCCAATTCGCTGAATAAAAATTCGGCGTCGCCCGCGCAGTCCCACAAGAACTCAACTTCTATGCTTTGCGCCAGCGCATGGGCGGCGCTCAAGAGCTCGTTCGGGCTAGGCGATGCGTAGCGCAGTAAGACGTTCGCCGCTTTGATCTTGATGCGTTTGCCCGAGGGCATTTCGACTTGCAAGGAGCTGTCGTTGTCAGCGAGAACGCTGCCTGCTTTAAACGCAGCTTCTTCTTCAAAAAGAATATACATTCCGTTTTTTTCTAAATAATTCAATTGGTTATTTTGTTGATGCCAAGGAAATTAGAGACTGCGGCCAAGCGCTGCTTTAGGCCACACTCCAATTCAGCCATGCAAAACGCCAGCTCAGCAGAATGAGCAAACCAAAGGCGATGCGGTACCAGGCAAAAACCTTAAAACTATGCGTGCTGATATAGCGCAACAAGCCGCGTACCGCCCATAAAGCAGCGACAAAGGCAGCAGCGAATCCGGTTAGCCACATCCCCATATCGTCAAACGATAACAGCGCGCGTTCTTTGTACAACTGATACAGCGTTGCGCTGATCAAGGTTGGAATCGCTAGAAAGAAGGAGAACTCGGTTGCTGCACGCCGCGATAAACCCAGGTACAAACCGCCAATGATCATCGCGCCAGAACGCGAGGTGCCGGGAATCAAGGCTAAGGCTTGTGCCAGACCGAGTTTTAAAGCGTCGGCTGGGGAGAGTTGCTCAAGTTCGTGCACACGCGTTTGCGCTACGCGCGCCTCTGTCCAGAGAATGAGCAAGCCGCCCAGAATAAACGTGGACGCGACGACCGGGGCGTTAAACAGATGCGCTTTGATCCACGAGCCAAAGAGCAGGCCGAGCACGGCCAAAGGCAGATAGGCAATGGCTAAATTGAGGACGAAATTTTGCGCGGCGCGTTGGCGGGGTAGTCCGCACACAATCTCGCTGATTTTTTGGCGATAGACCCAGCACACGGCGAGGATGGCGCCAGATTGAATGGCGATCTCGAACAGTTTGCCGCGCGCGTCGTTAAAGTTGAGCAGGTCGCCGACGACAATCAAATGCCCCGTAGAGGAGACTGGCAGAAATTCGGTCAATCCTTCGACCAAGCCCAAGATGAGTGCTTTAACTAGCAGTAAATAATCCACAACGAAGAATCCCTAAGGCGTCGACAAAATGCCGACAAAGCGCGCATTTTAACAGCCCAGACAAGCGTGCCATGGCTAAATCGATGTTGGTTTGGGGAGGCGTCGTTAAATCTTTGCGTTCTGCCCTCACCTGGCTGCACCCGCCAAGGGCGCGCAGAACAGCAATTGCTCCGCCATACGCTTTGCCCTACAGTGTTGGCCTCCTTGTTTGTGCCCATTATTTGTGCACCACCTTATGTTTGTTCTGACGCGGGACGCTTGATTTGCCCCGCCAGAGCGAGCAGAGACAAAAATACTATGCCTAAGAAATTGCTTGCCTACGTGGAAACGATCACCGGACATCGAGATACCGCTTTACTCGATAAAAGTGTGATCGCCTCCTTACGCGAACTCCTCGGAACCAGCGATATTTGGCTCTACGACATTGTCCACGCGCAAGCACAAAGCTTGGCTGCACTGACGACTTGGAGTGATCAACAAGGCGTTCACTATCGACATGATCATTTGCACGGAAGCGACTACACGCCGCTTGAGTCTTGCCCACAGCTAGCAGGCAAGGTCAGCGCCAGCGGCATGCTCAGCCAAGTGCGTGGCACTGAGCTGAGTGACCCGCTGCAACAGCTGTTGCCGATTGTCGTTGAACATAAATTGATTGCCTGCTGTGTTATTCGCTACAGCAGCAAGCCGACCGCGCATCAGACAGACTTGGCGCACGGCATCCTCAGCCTCTATCGTAATTACCTAGGCTTGCTCGAAGACAGCCAGATTGACACACTCACCGGTTTGCAGAATCGCAAAACTTTTGAGCGCAGCTTGTCGCGTTTGCTCGAAAAAAAGGGGCAGCAGATGGGCACTCTGGGGCGCTCTGCGCTGCCCGCAGAGCGCCGTCGTCCCGCCGATAAAGAAAACTGGCTGGTCATCATTGATGTTGATCATTTCAAGCGGATCAACGACCAGTTTGGCCATTTGTATGGTGACGAAATTTTGGTTCTGCTGGCCAGAATGATGCAAAAAAGCTTTCGTCAAAATGACCAATTATTTCGCTTTGGCGGCGAGGAGTTTGTTGCACTGCTCAGATCGGTTAGTTACGACGCCACATACAAAGCATTAGAAAGATTTCGCCAGAAAGTGGCGCAACACAGCTTTCCGAAATTAGGAAAAATCACTATTTCAGCGGGCTTTGCCCGTATTGATGCGTGCGACTTAGCCAACGCGGTGCTCGGCTACGCTGACGAGGCGCTGTACTACGCGAAAGACCATGGCCGCAACCAGATTCATTGCTATGAAAGCTTGCTCGAGTGCGGCGCTTTGGCGAAAAAAGCTCTCTAAGAGGTGCTCTAAGAAGCGTCCTAAAAAGTGCTCGCCTGGGCAACGACGCCGGCGCTGCTGCCAACGGTTTACGGCAGCAGGACTGTCGATCCCGTCGTTTTGCGCGCTTCTAAATCGCGATGCGCGTTTGCTGCGTCGGCTAGGGCGTAGGTCTGATGCACTTCGATTTTGACTTGGCCTGAGCTGACGACAGAGAACAATTCTTCGCCCAATTGCGCTAACTCGGCCGGCTCGGCGATGTAGTTCATGAGTGTAGGTCGCGTGATAAATAGCGAACCTTTTTGCGCCAGAATTTGCGGGTCAAACGACGGCACCGAACCGGAGGCGTTGCCAAAACTAACCATCATGCCGCGTACCCGCAAGCTATCGAGCGAGGCGCTAAACGTGTCTTTGCCAACGCCGTCGTACACCACCGCAACGCCTGCGCCGTTGGTCAGTGCGCGCACTCGTTGCGCTACGTCTTCGCGCGTGTAATCGATCACATGATGGCAACCGTGCGCGCTGGCCAAAGCGGCTTTTGCGGCGTTAGAAACGGTGCCGATCACCGTCGCACCCAAGGCGTTTGCCCACTGGCAAGCGATTAAGCCGACGCCGCCTGCTGCTGCATGAATCAACACCGTATCGCCGGCTTGCACGCGATAGGTGCGGCGCAGCAAATAAGCGCTGGTGAGCCCTTGCAACATCATTGCTGCGGCGCTGACAAAGTCAATTTGCTCGGGCAGTTTGAGCAAACGATGCGCTGGTATACAGCGTAATTCGGCATAAGCGCCAATCGGTCCGCCGGCGTAAGCCACCCGGTCACCGACGGCAAAATGCGTTACGCCCGCGCCTACCGCGTCGACAACGCCAGCGCCCTCCAGACCCAAAACAGAAGGTAGGGGGATCGGATACAAGCCGTTGCGATGATAAACATCGATGAAATTTAAACCCACTGCGTGCTGGCGAATAAGGACTTCACCGGCTGCGGGTGCGTTGACGGTGAACGCTTCCCAGCGCATTTGTTCTGGCCCGCCGGTTTGATGAATACGAATGGCAAAAGACGTGAAAGACATAGTTGATTAACTCCTAAAGGCTAACAACAAAAAGGCGCAACAGCGCGCTGGCAGGGTTTGGGGACGGGGCAAACGCGAGTCAATTTTGACGCGTTCAAACAAACATGAGCGCCACTTGCGCTAACAACAGAACAATCAAAGGCGATAGGTCAACCGCTGCAATCGGCGGAACAATCCTTTGCACTGGGCTGACAAAAGGATGGGTCAGTTGCACCAACAGCGCGTTGATCGGCGCGTAGGGGGCGACCCAGGAGAGCACAGCACGCAGCAACACGGCAGCGATCAGCAGGTGT
>JAZKFR010000138.1:0-1512 GCA_040386295.1 Pseudomonadota bacterium
TTCGGTTTCATGGCGTTTTTCCTGTGGTTCAAATCAAGCGGATCAGTCCGGTCTGCACGGTCTTGGGATTTTGGCGGCACTGCGCTATTCGCGCTTTCCAGCTTTACCCGATTTTGCTAAGCCCGCGATTATCCTTATTTTTTTTGGATTGTGCAATCAAAATCAGCGCTGATCAGTGCTGTATTGGCATTGAAAAGCCGCTTGAGAATGCCGGCTATTTTTGCGCTTGGGTTTGATCGCGCTTAGCGACGCATCGCGTCAAAGAATTCGTTGTTGTTTTTGGTCGATTTGATCTTGTCGAGCAGGAATTCCATGGCCTCAAGATCGTCCATGTTGTAGAGCAGTTTGCGCAGCACCCACATTTTTTGCAGGGCGTCGGGTTTGAGTAACAGCTCTTCACGACGGGTGCCGGAGCGGTTGACGTTGATCGCGGGATACACGCGTTTTTCGGCCATGCGGCGATCGAGGTGGATCTCCATGTTGCCGGTGCCTTTGAACTCTTCGTAAATCACGTCATCCATACGGCTGCCAGTGTCGATGAGGGCGGTGGCGATGATGGTCAGGCTGCCGCCTTCTTCGATATTGCGTGCTGCGCCGAAGAAGCGTTTTGGTTTTTGTAGCGCGTTGGCGTCAACGCCGCCGGTGAGCACCTTGCCCGAGGTTGGCTGCACGGTGTTGTAGGCGCGTGCGAGGCGGGTGATTGAATCGAGCAGAATGACGACGTCTTTTTTGTGCTCGACCAGGCGCTTGGCTTTTTCGATTACCATTTCGGCGACTTGTACGTGTCGACTGGCGGGTTCGTCGAAGGTGGACGCAACCACTTCGCCGCGTACCGAGCGCGTCATTTCGGTGACTTCTTCTGGTCGTTCGTCGATCAGAAGAACAATCAGAATGACGTCTGGATGATTCGTCGTGATGGCGTGTGCGATGTGTTGCATCATCACGGTTTTTCCGCTTTTTGGGCTGGCTACGAGTAGGCCGCGCTGCCCTTTGCCGATGGGGGCGATGATGTCGACGATGCGGCTGGTGATGTTTTCTTCGCCCCGAATGTCGCGTTCGAGCTTGAGGTGCTCAGCCGGGTGTAGCGGCGTTAGGTTTTCAAAGAGGATTTTATTTTTGGAAGCTTCTGGTGGTTCGCCATTGATTTTGTCGACTTTGACCAGGGCGAAGTAGCGTTCGCCGTCTTTTGGTGTGCGTATTTCGCCAGAAACGGTGTCGCCAGTGTGTAGGTTGAAGCGTCGAATTTGGCTTGGACTGACGTAAATGTCGTCTGTGCTGGCGAGATAAGAGGTGTCTGGGGAGCGTAGAAAACCGAAGCCGTCGGAGAGGATCTCCATGGTGCCATCACCGAAAATGCTGACGCCTTTTTTCGCTTGGTTCTTGAGCAGCGCGAAAATGAGTTCGTGCTTTCTTAGGCGATTGGCTCCGTCGATGTGGTTGGTGACAGCCATTTCTAGGAGCTGGCTGACGTGGAGTGCTTTGAGTTCGGATAGGTGCATGGGTGCCAGTCGT
>JAZKFR010000138.1:1522-10473 GCA_040386295.1 Pseudomonadota bacterium
AAGGGTGTTGACTGGACGTTGGCAAAGCAGAAGGGCAAATGAGGGTTCTGGTTTTTGCCGTGGTGAGTTTGCAAGTGCTAATGCTGTTAGTGCCGCTGCGAACTAGGTATTTGGGTATTCGGGTATTCGATCCTGGGTATTCGGTCTACTCACAGCCTATTCAGTCTGCTGCTTGATTTTTGCGCTATTTTTTGGGCGCGCTGGGTTGTTAGGGTTGCTTTGAAAAAAGGGGGGCAGGTAATGGGTGTTTGGCTGTGTGTCTATCAACTGAGCGGAACTGGACGCAGCTGAGTGTTTGAGTGTTATTAGAGGCTTGTTTTTCTAGACTCGGGGCTCAGGAAGTTAGACTTTACAGTGTGATGATTCAGACTCGCGATTGGGTCACGGCGCGAACTGTTTCCGCTGTGCTGAGTGTTCTAATTCGAGCGATTGTTTAGGTTAAAACGTTAAGGCAAGACATTTTGCATCTGCCTGGTTTTTGCACCTTGCTTATGTGCAAACCGTGTTTGGTGCGTGTTTGGTGCGGGTGTCGGATAGTCGAATAGTCAGATAGAAAGCTAGTCGAGCACAAAAGTCAATCAAAAACTGCTTTGTGCTCGAGACTAGCGACTCTAGAGGTTGCTGTCAATGAACGCGGTGAGCTGAGATTTGGAGAGCGCGCCGACTTTGGTTGCTTCAACGTTGCCGTTTTTAAAAATCATTAGGGTAGGAATGCCACGGATTCCGTAGTTGGCGGGCGTTTTTTGGTTGTCGTCAATGTTCAGCTTGGCAATTTTTAGGCGGCCTGCGTATTCGCTAGCGATTTCGTCGAGGATAGGCGCGATCATCTTGCAGGGGCCGCACCATTCTGCCCAGTAGTCGACCAAGACGGGCTGGCTGGCTTGCAGCACTTCGGTCGGGAAGCTGTCGTCGGTGACGTAATGGATGTGTTTGCTCATCTAAATGCCTCTTGCAAATCGGGTGTTGAATGTTGGATGTTGCATCGTGTTTGGGGGGGTGATGCAGAGAAGTTGGCAATCCTAACTAAAAAAATCAGCAAAGGGAAGCTGAGTTGCTGTGCTGGGCGCCGGGAGTGTTGCAAATGCGCTATAGTTTTGGGTCGTCTATTTCTGATCCTAATTAAGAGCCCAGGGAAAATGTATGACTTTTGTTGTCACTGAAAATTGTATCGAGTGTAAGTTCACCGATTGCGTCGATGTTTGTCCTGTCGATTGTTTCCATGAAGGCGCGAACTTCTTGGTGATCAACCCCGATGAGTGTATCGATTGCACTTTGTGTGTGGCTGAGTGTCCTGTTGAGGCGATTTTTGCCGAAGATGACGTGCCCGATGCGCAACAGCACTGTATTGCCCTTAACGCCGAGTTGGCGAAAATCTGGCCGGTGATTAGCGAGCGCAAAGAGGCTTTGCCGGATGCGGAAGAATGGAAAGATAAGCCAGATAAGATGAGCCGTTTGCAGCGTTAGCGAGTCGCTTATCCTGTTCCGATTTGCATTGAATGCCTGCGCTGTTTGCTGATCTGGACTGCTCGCCTTTTACGCCCAGCGAGGGCGCGCTGGATGTGCTCGCCATGGCGATGCTTGAGCGTTGCCTGGCTTGGCGTGTTGATGGAGCGCACGCTGCGCATCCGGTGACGGGTGAGGTTACGCGTGCGCAGCGTGATTTTTCCGATGTCTTGATTTTGGCGCCGAGCTTGTCGATGGCTGCTGAGTTGCGCCAAGCTTTTGTTCGCGCCAATACAGCCAATACAGCCAAAGCAGCCAAAGCATTGGCTACTTCGCTTAATCCGCTTAATTCTCCTTCCAACGCTACCGATCCTCTGCCTGGCGTTGTCGCCCCTTTGTTTTTGCCGCGCTTTTCTACCCTGCGTTTATGGGCGGAGAGCGTGCCTTTAGACGAATTTGTCGCGCCTTTGTCGGATAGTGAGCGTCTGGTTTTGTTGTACGAGACTTTGCGTCAACGTGCGTGGTTTGACGAGATCGCGTTATGGGGAATTGCTCGCGAAATGGCGGCGTTGTTTGATGCCTTGACCTATTCCGCGCAGGGTTTGCCTAGCGACGAAGCGACTTTGGCGGCGCAGTTAGAGCGGGCTTATCAGTGTCGTGCCGCCAAGCCCTTGGCTTTTGAGGCGCGTGTGGTGCACGAATTGTGGCGGGCACTTGCCGCTGTCGGTCGCCCCGATGAAGCGGGGGCTTATCGTTTGCGCTTAGGCCGTTTGACTGAGCGTGCTGAATGTGCTGAACGTACTTTAGCGCCTGAGCGCTGTCTGCTGGTTTTGCTTGATGCGCCGCCCGCAGAGGCTTTATTCCCGGTTGAGCAAGATTTTTTACAGCGCTACAGCCGCGCTCAGACTACCCATGTTTTTTACCCCGAAACACGTGCCACAAGCCGTAGCGCTTTACTCAAAACCTTGGCTGTGGCCTGGCCTGAGCCCGAGGCTGCGGGCGAAACCTTCCTCGTTCATAACACGGCAGCGCCTTTGTTTTTGCGTGCGCAGCAATTGCAAGCCGAGTTGCCGCATAGCCCCTTGCTTGACCGTTTGCAGCTGACGCCTAGCCTGGGTCGTGAGCAGGAGGCGCAGGCGGCGGTTGCGCAGGTGCTGGCTTGGTTAGCACAGGGTTTGCGCCGTATCGTTTTGCTTGCGCAGGACCGTTTAACGGCGCGCCGGGTCTTGGCCTTGCTTGAGCGCGAGCAGATTCTGGTCGAGGACGAAACCGGCTGGAAGCTGTCGACATCGCGCGCGGCGGCGGGGCTAGACGCTTTGCTTGAATGCGCGGTGCAGGGCGCGGCAGGCGTTTATTACCGCGATTTTCTTGATCTCTGTAAGTCGCCTTATTTTTTTGCCGATTACCCGGTGGCGCAGCGCAAGGCGGCGGTTTTCGCGCTCGAAGAGGCAATTCGTGCGGCATCGGTGTGTTCTGGCTTGCAGCGCATTCGTACCGCGCTGCAACGGCGTTTGCACGCGCGCGAAGAGTTGCTGGCGGCGCAACAGGTGTGCGCAGAAAATGCACCGCCAAAGACGGCAGAAGCGGCGGTGTTGTCGTCAGCGCAGCGGGCAACACAAGCGGCAGAAGCAGCTGAACGCTGTGCTGCCGAGCGCTTGGCTTTGCTGCTGTTGGATCGTTTGGAAGCGGCGTTGGCCTTGTTGCAGCCGGCCGCGCCGCAGCCTCGGCCGCAGCTTCAAACGCAGCTTCAAACGCAGCTTCAACTTTACCCTTTGGCTTCCTGGATCGATCGTTTGTTACAGGCGCTTGAGCTGTTGGCTGCGCTTGCGCCTTTGCGCGCACATCCAGCCGGGCTAGCTGCACTCGATCTTTTGGCGCAGCGACAGAGCGTGCTGGCGCACAGCACAGTGTTATTTTCTTTTGCCGCATGGCGTGATTGGTTGGATCGCGAGTTTGAAGCAGCGACCTTTCGTGATAGGCAAATCAGCAGTCCGATTGTGCTGACGCCGCTCAATGCGCTTTGCTTGCGCTCTTTTGAAGCGGCTTTGCTGCTCGGCGGCGACGCCCGGCAATTGTCCGCAGCGAGTAGCGGCGCATTTTTGAACGAGTCGGTGCGTCAGGCTTTGGGGGTGCCAACGCGACGCGAGGCGCGCCAGACTTTACGCCGTGCGCTTTCTTTGTTGTTGGCGACAGTGCCGCGCGTGGTGGTCAGTTGGCGCTCTGAGCAGGAGGGCGAGGCGAATTTGTTAGCGCCTGAGTTTGAGTTGTTGGCGACGTTGCACCGTTTGGTCTGGCACGATGATTTGCACCGTGCCGCCTTGCCGTCGGATGTTGGGCTAGGTTTAGGCGGCGACGGCGCGACTTTGCCGCCCAGCGCAGAGCTTCCCTTGCAGGCAGCGGCTGTAGCACCGCCGAGTTTGATTCCGCAGCGCGTATCGGTCAGCGCCTACGCCAGCTTGCTCGATTGCCCGTATCGTTTTTTTGCCCGTTACGTACTGGCTTTGGGCGAGTTGGACGAGGTGAGCGAGAGCATGGCCAAACGCGATTACGGTGCTTTAGTGCATCGCGTGTTGGAGCAGTTTCATAGCGCTTACCCAGTGCTTGCCGAGTGTGCTGAGGCGGATGCCTTAGCTGCCTTGCAGCGCTGTTCTGAGGCGGTTTTTGCCCCCGCCATTGCCGCCGATTTTTTGGCCTTGGGCTGGTTTTTGCGCTGGCAAAAACGTTTGCCGGCTTATCTGGACTGGCAACGCACTTGGGAAGCTAAGGGTTGGCGTTGGTCGCAGGCCGAGTTCCGCGTCAGCCGTGTTTTGCCTTTGCCTGCGCCGGTCTTGCCTGACGATTCGGTGGTTGATTTGGTGGTTGATTTGGTGGCTGATTTGGCGGCTGATTTGGCGGTTGATTCTGCCCAGGCGGATGCGACCAAGCAGCTGAGTCACAGCGTTGCGCACAGTGTTGAGTTATACGGGCGCATTGATCGTATCGACTGCATGGCGGCGGCTAACGAGGCGCAATGCGCGAGCAGCGTCGCTTTGTTGGATTACAAAACGCAGCAAGCAAGCAAAATTCGTCAAGGCTTGGCGCGCGATGTGCAATTGCCGCTGTACGCCCTATTGCACGACGATGTTGCTGAAGCGGCCTACGTTGCGCTGGACGACGAGCGGGTGCGTGCGGTGGCGGTTGGCGATGCCGCCGGCAGCTTGTTGTTTGACGCAGCAGCAGAAGGCGAGCGCGTGCAACAGATATTTGCCCAGATGTACGCCGGTGCAGCCTTGCCCGCGCACGGTTTAGAGCGCGTCTGTCGCTATTGTGAAATGCGCGGCTTATGTCGCCGCGCCTTGACTTGACGTGCGCTTGAACCTGCCATGAACGAGCCTTTATCAACTACACAGCCAGCAGCAGGGCATGACGCGCACGCTGAGATGCTCGCCTTGGCGCTCGATCCGCGTCGCAGCGTGGTGGTCGAGGCGTGCGCGGGCAGCGGTAAAACCTGGCTGCTGGCGGCGCGCATTCTGCGCTTATTGCTCACCGGTTGTGCGCCCAGTGAAATTTTAGCGATCACCTTTACACGTAAAGCCGCGCGCGAAATCGAGACGCGCGTGCTTGAGGGCCTACGTTTTTTGGCCACTGAGCCGGCGCCCCGGGTACGCCAGTTTCTCGCTGAACGTGGCATTGAGTGCGCGCAGGACGATGCTGTGCTCAGCACCGACGGTCATGCCGTCACGGTTTCGCCAAACGCCGATACGCTCTTGAGCAAAACTTTGCTACAGGCGCGAGCACTCTACGAGCAGTTGCTCAACGCACCCGCTGGTTTAGCCGTAAATACTTTTCACGGTTGGTTTTTGCAATTGGTCGATGCTGCGCCCTGGTCGGCCAACTTGGCGGGGTCCACTTTGTTGGAGTCCGGCGCGCGTTTGTTTGACGAACTATGGTCTTCGTTTGCCGCCGAGATGGGCGCGGCGCAGCCGGATAGCCCCTTGCGCTTAGCTTTTGTTGCCTTGCTCGCGCAAGTCGGCTTGCCTAGCACGCGGCAATTGATCCAGAACGGGGTGGCGAAACGCACTGAGTGGCTGGCTTTTACCCGCGCGCAGCCCGATCCTGTGGCCGATGCCTGTGCCTTGTTACGTCGCCAATTGGGCGTGACTGAGCGAGCCACTGCCGTGGCTGATTTTTTGGCCTTATTGGCGGCGCCAGCGCGGTCTGGCGGGGCGGCCGCTGAGGTGTCAGCGTGGCAGGCTTATCTAGGCTTTTTAGAACACAGCGAGCTGGCGACTGACCGCGCTTTGGCGGCGCAACTGGCCAGCGCTTTGCACGAAATGAGCGCCTTGCCGCGTTCTGAACTCGGTGCGGATGCCATGCCGCAACAGCAGCCGTGTTTTGATCGCTTATGCGCTGTGTTTTTAACGCAAGAAGGCAATGTGCGTTCGCGCAAGCCGAGCAAGGCCTTGGATAAGCGTTTTGGCGAGGCGGGCGCGCTGCGTTTCTTGGCGCTGCATGTGCGTTTGGCAGAGCAGCTTTTGGCTTGCCGAGCACGCCAGTTAGAAGAGCAAATTTATGCCTTTAACCAAGCGGCATACCGTGTTTTTAACGCGTTCTTAGCGCACTTCTCGGCGTTTAAAGCGGCCCGGCGGCAAATTGATTTTGTCGATGCAGAGTGGTCGGTTTTGCAGCTCTTGCGTGACGAAGAGAGTGCGGCTTTTTTGCAGGCTAGGCTAGATAGCCGTTATCGCCACGTCTTACTCGACGAGTTCCAGGATACCAACCCGCTGCAGTGGCAGATTTTATTAGCCTGGTTCGCCGCTTATTCTGACGCTACGCGCCCTACGGTGTTCCTCGTGGGCGATCCCAAGCAATCGATTTACCGTTTTCGCCGCGCCGAACCCCGCTTGTTTGCCGCTGCCAGCGACTTTCTCAGCACGCACTTTGGCGCCCTGCGCTGCACCCAGGATAGAACTCGCCGTAACGCCGCGCCGATTATCGATCTGGTTAATTGCCTTTTTTCTGCCTTGCCCGAATTCACGCCATTTCGTCCGCAGCAATCGCTGACCGGGACGCTGCCCGGTTACGTTGAACTACTGCCTTTGTTCGCCGCTGAGGCGGACTGTGTTGACGCGCAAACAGCGGCGTCGCCTCTGTCTGCGCCACCGCCAGCCTTGCGCAACCCCTTGCAAGAGGCAGAAGAAGAGTCGATTGACCTACGGCGTCAGCGTGAGGCGGCGGCGCTGGCGAGCAAAATTCAATCGATGGTCGGCGTTTGGCAGATTGACGCGCCGGAGGTCGGCGCCAGCGGCGGGCGTCGTCCCTTGCGTTATGGCGACATCATGCTGCTGGCGCGCACGCGCACGCATTTGGCGATTTATGAACGGGCGTTGAGCGCAGCGGGAATCCCCTATGTCGCCGCTTCGCGCGGTGGCTTGCTCAATACTTTGGAAGCACAAGACCTGTTGGCGCTGCTGCGATTTTTGGTCACACCGGTGGCCGATCTGGCTTTGGCGCATGTTTTACGCTCGCCCATTTTTGCCTGTCAGCACGATGACTTACTGCATCTTGCGGCGCGCAACGAGGTCGGTTGGTGGCAACGTTTGCAAGCGGCGGTGCGCCGCACGCCGCTGACGACAGACGCCGCTCAGCGGGCGTTTGCCCAAGCTTCTGACACTGCCGAAGCTGTCTCTAACGCTGCCCAGCCTTCGCCTCGTTTAGTCCGGGCGGCAGGCTTGTTGAGCGATTGGCTAGCGGAGGCGGATCGTTTGCCGGTACATGATTTGCTCAACCGTATTTATCACCAAGCTGATGTGCTAGCGCGTTACGCGTTGGCGACGCCGAGTACTGCGCGTGCAGCAGTGCTCGCCAATTTGCGCGCCTTTTTACTGCTCGCCCTCGATTTGGACGGCGCGCGCTACCCCAGCCTGCCGCGTTTTATCGATGAATTGCAGGCTTTGCACGCGCTCAGTTCGGTGGCAGCAGGAGAAGCGCCAGATGCAGGTGAGATTGAGCTAGAGCCGAGCGAAGCGCTGACCGGTGCGCCCGCTGACGGTGGGCGAGTGCGTATTTTGACGGTGCATGGCGCTAAGGGTTTGGAGGCACCGCTGGTTTGGTTGCTTGATGCGAACGCCCTGCCGCGCGCCGAGGATGCCTGGGATGTGCTGGTCGACTGGGCGCCTGAAGCGCTCGCCCCCAAGCATTTTTCTTTTTATGCCAGCGCCGAGCAGCGTGGGCACGCGCGCCAGGCTTTGTTTGCGGCAGAAGCGGCAGCGGCACAACGCGAAGAACTCAATCTGTTGTACGTGGCGATCACCCGCGCACGACAGATTTTTATCGCCAGCGGCATCGCGCGCGCGAATGGGGCAAAGCAAGACGGGGTACAGCAAGAGGCTTCGCCTGATCAAACCAGCACTGTTGCCGTGCTTGCCCAATCAGCCCAATCAGCCCAATCAGCCAAAGCCAGCGTTGCGAGCGCAGCACCTATAGCAGTCCAAGCAGCCCAAGCAGCGCGCTCGCCCTATCAGCGTTTGGCCTACGCGCTGCAACAACTGAGTGGCGGCTTGGCTTACGGCGGCGCCGAGTTTGCGCAGTCTGTGCCGAGCGCTCTGTGTGATCTGAATGGTCTGAATGGTCTGAATGGTCTGAATGCCGCTGCGCTGGCTGTTTGTGCGCCCACGATGAAGCTTGACCCGGCGCAAGCCGAGTTGGCTGCCGCCGCGTCAACGCAACAGCCGGTACCCTCGCCCTGGGCGACGGCGGAAAACGCCCATACCCAGCCTGCCGTCGTCTGCGCAGCCGAGACTTTGGCTGGCCCCGAGTCGCTTCGCCTAGCATCGACGGGCTTAGCCATAGGTACGCGTCGTGCCGCCGTCAGTTCTGCTGCGCGTTTGGGCATTTTGTTGCACGCGCTGCTGGAGCGGCGTACTGCGCCTTTGCCGTCGCCAGACGATTGGTGGCGCAAACTGGGTTTTAGCGCCGAGGAATACGCCAACGCCTTGCCACAGGCCGAACGCTTGCTGGCGGCGCCTGCGCTAGCGCATTTTTTTGTTGCGCCCTACGTCTTGCGTGCCTGGAACGAGCTCGATATCGTCGGCAGCGACGGCATCGTGCGGCGTATCGACCGCCTGGTCGAACAAGCGGACACGCTGTGGGTCATCGATTACAAAAGCTCAGCCAGTGATACGCAGCGACTACCTGTTTATCAGGCACAGGTAGTCGACTACTGCCGCGTTGTGGCCGCCGTGTTTCCGGCTCGTTTGGTGCGTGGCGCGCTCATTTTTATTGATACAACAGAGTGCGCAGAGGTACTTTAAGCGCTCAGTTTGCGCGATAGCGTCGAGCCTGGACACCACGTCAGTTCATAGGCGCTCACTGACCAGCATCATTCCCTCGCCCACTTGTGGGAGAGAGGGCGCTGCGCTTGATCGAAAGAACGTGGGCAAACAGTGGGGGGGCGTATTGGCGCTTTTGAGGCGTGCTGTGGCTGATTTTGGCTGCGGTTTGGTGCGCTCTGTTGTGGCGTTTTTCCC
>JAZKFR010000139.1:0-10790 GCA_040386295.1 Pseudomonadota bacterium
TGTTCACAGTCGAGGCCTAGACGGACTCTCTGCCCCAGAGGTCGGTGTTGAGGTTCACCTAACCGGCGGCTTGCCCAGCGTCACCTTGGTTGGGTTACCTGATACCGAAGTCAAAGAAGCGCGCGATCGAGTCCGCGCCGCCCTACAAAACTCGGGCTTCGAGTTCCCGAGCAAACGCATTACGGTCAACCTCGCCCCGGCTGATTTGCCGAAAGAATCTGGACGCTTTGACTTGCCCATCGCGCTCGGCATCCTTGCTGCTTCCGGGCAAATCCCAAAAAACGCCTTGAATGATTACGAGTTTGCCGGCGAACTCTCGCTCTCGGGCGAGCTGCGCCCGATTCGTGGCGCACTGGCCATGGTGCTGGCCGCAGGCAATCGCGGACGCAGCTTTGTCTTGCCCGCCGCCAGCGCGCAAGAAGCCGCGCTCGCCACCAGCGCCAGCAAGGTGCGCGTGCTGACGGCCAACACCTTGCTCGAAGTCTGTGCTCATTTAGCCGGCCAAGACATGCTCGCGGAGTGCCTGGCCGACCCAGCGCCGCCCAACGATGCCGAGCACTACCCCGACCTCGCCGAGGTACGCGGTCAAGCGCAGGCCAAGCGGGCGCTAGAGATTGCCGCCGCTGGAGCACATTCACTGCTCCTCGCCGGACCGCCCGGCACCGGCAAATCGATGCTAGCGAACCGCCTACCCGGACTGCTACCAACCATGAGCGAGGCCGCCGCGCTAGAGTCCGCCGCAGTCCTCTCCTTGGCCGGACAATTTCGACCTGAGCAATTTCGCCGCTACCCCTATCGCGCACCACACCATACGGCCTCTTCTGCCGCCTTGGTTGGCGGTGGCGGCGTACCGCGCCCGGGAGAGATTTCGCTAGCGCACCAGGGCGTGCTCTTTCTCGACGAACTGCCCGAATTTGATCGACGCGTACTCGAAGCGCTGCGCGAACCTATGGAAAGCGGGCGTATCCATATTTCTCGTGCCGCACGGCAAGCCGAGTTTCCCGCGCAATTTCAACTGGTTGCCGCGATGAATCCCTGCCCCTGCGGCTACCACGGCGACGCAGGCGGACGCTGCCGCTGTACACCAGACCAAGTGCAACGCTATCGCGGCAAACTCTCAGGCCCCTTGCTGGACCGCATCGACCTCCAAATCGAAGTACCTAAACTGGCAGCAGACGCCTTGCAATCGCCGGCTGACGGAGAGTCTTCGCAGCAAGTGCGACAACGCACGAACAAAGCACACGCACGACAAATCGCACGACAAGGCAAAAGTAACGCCCGTTTAAGTACCAAAGAAATTGATCAACATTGCCCGCTCAACGAAGCGGCCAGCGCACTGCTCAAGCAGGCGGTCAGCCGCCTCAACCTGTCGGCACGTGCCTACCACCGCGTTGTCAAGGTCGCGCGTACCATCGCCGATCTGGCCGACTGCGACACTATTCAAGCCGCCCATATTGCAGAAGCAGTGCAATACCGCCGCTTCGCCAAGGACTAAAGTGCACACACAAAAAAAGCCGCTCTCTGCGCGCGGCATGGCGCTGCTCCTCGCCGCGCTCTCGGCGCTAGGCCCCTTCTCGATTGACGCTTACCTACCGTCTTTTCACGACATCGGCAGCAGCCTGCACGCCAGTCCGCTCGAAGTACAGCAAACGCTCAGCGCTTATTTGCTCGCTTTTGCCGTGATGACGCTCTGGCACGGCGCACTTTCAGACGCGCTCGGACGACGCAAAGTGATTTTAGTCACGCTCGCCTTATTCGGCCTCGCCTCGTTTGCCTGCATCTTCGCCACCCGCATTGAACATCTGTGGCTCTTGCGCGCCTTGCAAGGCATCACCTCGGGCGCCGGTATCGTCATCAGCCGCGCTATCGTGCGCGACCTTTTTTCAGGCCCAGCGGCGCATCGCTTGATGTCGCAAATCACCATGGTATTTGCCCTCGCACCGGCGATCGCACCGGTCATTGGCGGCTGGCTGCAAACCTGGTTTGGCTGGCGCTCGGTGTTTGCTTTTTTAGCGCTGATGACCATCGTGTTATGGCTAGTTTGCTGGCGCCAGCTGCCGGAAACCTTGCCGCCAGAAAAACGTCAATCGCTCAAACCTGGCTACCTTGCGCAAACCTATTGGCAGGTGCTCACAGCGCCCAATTTCTTATTAGCCTGTGCTGCGCTGACCTTTAACTTCGCCGGATTTTTTATCTACGTGCTGTCTGCCCCAGTCTTTCTGATGCGTCATTTAGGGCTTGCAGAAACAGACTTTCTTTGGCTATTCGGCCCGGCGATGAGCGGCCTAATGCTCGGCTCTTGGTACTCAGGACGGCTCGCCGGCGACGTTTCTTTAACCCGCTTGATCCGCCGTGCGTATCTGTTCATGGGCGCAGCGGCACTACTCAATCTCGCCTTCAGCTTAAGCTTCCCACCCGCCTTGCCGTGGAGCGTTATGCCTATTTTCATCTACAGCTTCGGCATGTCTATCGCCATGCCCTGCCTCAATTTATTAGCACTCGACCCCTTTCCAGAACAGCGCGGCTTGGCAGCCTCTTGCCAGACCTTTTTGCAATCCTGCTTCAACGCCCTAGCCGCTGCGCTGATCGCGCCCGCCCTATGGGACTCAACCGGCAACCTAGCCCTTGGCATGCTCGTTTTGCTGCTACTCGGCGCCGCCAGCGCCTGGGGACATCGGCAAATCACACGTGGCATCACCGAACAGCCAGGCTAGGGCTAGCACGCGCAAACGCTCTAACGGTGCAGCAAGCAAACGCTGCTGCAGCCTCCTCAGCAGAAGAAAATGGATCAAAGCGGTAGGCCGATGGAACTTTTTTCGCCCTACTGCCACTAATGCAATGCAAGGCGCTTTTCTGCTTTGCATGCTGATGACCCATTTTGATCAACTCAATGCTTTAGGAAGAAAATGTTTGTTTCTGTTTTGCACCCTTATTGTGCGACCGCCATCCCCGCTCAAGCAATCTCCAAAAAAATGTCCTCACCCACCCAATTGGCAGAAAAACTGAATAAGGCCACGACAGAAGAACAGAAGAAGGGGATCGTTACCCTGCTGCTGCTTCACGCCTGTGCTGAAAACAGCAAAGGTCGAGAAGCACTCGATATTTTGTTTGCAGCCTACAAAGAAAATACGCCTAACTCAGTGGCAGAGATCATCCCCGCGATGGCCTATCACTTCTGCTGTGCGAATGAAGAAAACTTGGCTACCTCGCTTGGCGTCATCGAATTGGCAAATTTTCATGTCGAGCAGATGCCTGAACATCATCGAGAAATCGAGCAAAGCATCATCGACGACATGATGCAAAGAAAAGTCGAGGCTCTGAAAGCAGAAGCAAGTTTTCATGCCGAGCAGACGCCTGAACATCATCAAGAAAGCAAGAAAATCATCATCAACCTCATGATGCAAAGAAAAGTCGAGGCTCTGGAAGCAGAAGTGCCAAAACAACAAGACACGCCGCTTTCAGAGAAAGCATTAGGCACATCCTGGCTGCAAAGCTTATAGCCCTGGACAAGAGCAAGGCATAGCTTGCCTTGCTTGAACCTAATCACAACAAATCCACTTCAATTTAAGGAACTAGAAAAAATGGGTAATAACACTTCTGCAGTAGGCTCGCGCTATTACCCCCCCGATCTCGCAAGCATCGGTGTTGATCCGATCAATCAAGCGCATGAATCAATGCCCTCAAAGCCCAAAACCGCGCCTGCAGTTGATGACCCGTCCTACGTGGAAAGCCTTTTTAACAAGGCCTGCTCTTCTCAATACTCAGCCGAAGACAAGGACAACGCACTCAAGGTATTGACGCAAGCGAGCAACCAATTCGAGACAAAAGCAGCAACGCGAGAAAACATTAGGGATCAGGCTTATCAACGCTGTCTTGCGCAGCAAGAAGACCTAGATATTCCACTAGCGGTGATGCAGCTAGCGCTTTTTTACGCGGAATTTCACTTGAAGCCCGAGAAGTCCTTAAAACAACAAAATCTCATCCACAGCATGATTGAGCAAAAATTATCCAGAGAATCTGTGTCGTTCAAGGCGGAATCAGCGTCGGATTTTGTTCGTTAAAACCACCTCAACGTTTGCGGCACTGAGCTTCTGCCGCTGCAACTATGGGCACCGATAAGCCAATAAGCACAAGCAAACAGAACGCCTCATCTAGCGCAAGTTGTGGTACATAGCCAGGCGGATTCGCTTGACTTACTCAACCACCTCCTCAAGGTACGCTTGATGCCCCACCAGCAGAGTGCACTGCCCCCCTTAGTTAAACCCGGCGCGGCAGTCGCCATCGTGGGCGGTGGACCGGCCGGTTTAATGGCCGCCGAAACGCTCAGCCTGCATGGATTGCGTGTTGATGTCTATGACGCCATGCCCTCGTTTGGGCGTAAATTTTTGCTCGCCGGTAAGGGCGGACTCAACCTCACGCATAGCGAAGCGCGAACCACTTTTCACGCGCGTTATGGCGCACACCAAGCTGAGCTGAGCCGCTGGCTCGACCGCTTTGACGCAGAAGCCATTTGCGCTTGGAGCAAAAGCTTGGGCATAGACACCTTTGTCGGCAGCTCAGGGCGGATCTTCCCGCGTGAAATGAAGGCAGCCCCTTTGCTCAGAGCTTGGTTACAGCGCTTACGCGGCGCCGGCGTGCGTTTTCATGTGCGCCATCGTTTAAGCGGTTGGACAGAGAGCCTGTGCCAGTCTGCCGGCGCAAAAAATTCAACCCCCTCAATCGATTCGACGGAAACAAGCCAAGCAACACACAGGACGCAGAAAACACTGCGCTTACAGTTCGACCCACCGCACGAGCTAACACAGCCCGATTACGCCGCACTGGTTTTAGCACTGGGCGGCGGCAGCTGGGCGCGACTAGGCTCAGACGGACGTTGGATGAGCTGGCTGGCCAACAAGGGCGTCGCGCTAAAGCCGCTGATACCCGCTAATTGCGGCTTTGAAACCGCGTGGAGCGCGCATCTGCGCAGCCGTTTTGTCGGTCATCCGGTAAAAACCGTGCGTGCTTTTTTTACCGACGCAGACGGCGTTCAGCGGACGCAAAAAGGCGAATTGATGCTCAGCGAAAATGGCATCGAGGGCGGCTTGGTCTACGCCCTCGCCGCGCCCTTGCGCGACACCATCACAGCGCAAGGCAGTGTGTGTTTGTTTTTAGATTTGCTGCCGGATCACGATGCGCAGCGCGTATTCGACGCCGTCGCGCATCCACGCGGCACGCGCTCTCTATCCAGCCATCTACATAGCCGCCTCGGTTTGCACGGGGTCAAAACCTGCCTGCTATACGAATGTTTGCCGCCAGAAATCCTAGCGAACGCGCAACAACTCGCGCACGCGATCAAAGCACTACCCCTCCGCCTCACCGCCCCCCGGCCTTTAGACGAAGCCATCAGCAGCGCCGGCGGCGTGCAATTTGGCGAGCTGAACGAACATTTGATGCTACGCGCCCAAGCCGGTGTTTTCTGCGCCGGCGAAATGCTCGACTGGGAAGCCCCCACCGGCGGCTACCTGCTCAGCGCCTGCCTGGCCAGCGGCGTCGTCGCAGGCGAAGGCGTATTGGCGTGGTTGGCGGAACAGGGAAGAGCCGACGTTGGCGATATAAAGCCATTGGAAAGTCATTCAAACGCTACTTGAACGGAGCGAATTTGGTGGGTTAAAGCACGGGCTGAGGGCATAAAAAATTATTTCTATGCAATTGATTACAGAAAAAACTAGCGCCTGAAGAATGCAATTAACTCCTGCTCTTTACAGGCAAGGAATGGACCAAAATCGGTAAGTAACTAAGTGAATAAGTGCAAATTGGTGCTACGGTGCGGCGTGCCTTTAACCTAAAAATGAATTGTATTTTTAGGTGGGGAGCCCTTATCATCGCCCCCTATTTTTTACTCATTGCTAGAACCAATGGAATTCTCATGTTTGATGCCTAGTACACGACGACTTAGCGCGCCAAAAGACAATGCCAGGCAATCTGGCGCTGGATTTCGTCTGATGCAGGTGCTGCGCTTGCTAGCAAGCTGCCTGTTCTGTTTTGCCAGTGTGGCTTGCAGCCAGGAAGACACAAACCCCAAAACAGAAAAAAACTTCACACTCAAAGACTGGCTGTGCACATACACCCCAGAACTGTGTCATGGCAAGCTGCTACAAAAAATCTACCCACTAGTATTTTCTATTAGAAAAACTCATGCACAAAGTCATCAATCTTTTATTTGTTGTTATTACGGCCAGCACGGCATATCTAGCTTATCGACCTGACTTATTTCCGTTGAGCTTTTATCTTGCTCTTAGCGCACACATTATTGTTTCACTCATGATGGCTGTATTTTGGATCAAGGTTCTCCCGTTATCAGAACAGATGATGGGGCATCGCGATACAGTCTATAAAAGAATCAATGATCAGCAATTTGCCTTCTCAAAATTTATTATTCAGTGGGATTTTGATCGAGCAACCACCTTTATTGCTGAAGCTCCTTTATCTGAGATTCTGGTAAGAAAATACCGAATTTCAATTTTGATTGGTATTTTGTCTATTTTTATATATGGCTTATGGACTGCATTAATTCACCACGAATTTCCAAGGTATAAACTGGACATCTTAATCAGCAATTCATCAGAAATAAGGACAATTTTCTGCTGTCTATCTTCATACGCTATGTTTTCATCGGCCTCGCTTCTTTTCCTCAATTTATTATGTCGTGCGATTAATTACAGCAATCGAAAAAAAGCTCACCTGCTGTCAAAATAGACCATTCGAATCTCCGTATTGGACAGATTGTTCTGAAAAATCGGTCAATTTTTATTTTTTAGATTATTAATTTTAAACATAAGGGGTCATGATGGCCGTAGGATTTGTTATTACTCGTGTTGGGATTGTCGTTATTGAGGCAGGACCAGAAACTTTCCAAGTGCTCAGGCAGATTAGTTTGTCTATCGCTGATGATGCGGCACATTGGCTTGATAACGTTAATAACGCGCGGGATTTGGCTGACTTTGTACGAAACAACTTTACGGGTAACACACTCGGAGCAATTAAAGTCATTGGTGCTGTAGCAGCAGGTACAGCCGCTACCATTTTATTATTGCCTCCCGCTGCAGCTGCAGCGGCTACTACTGCAGCTGCAGCGGGCACCATTACTGTAGCTGTAGCAACTGGATACTTAGTTTCCTCTGCCTACGAAAAACTTTTCGATGCAGCTGAATCTCTAGGACGCAATCTTACTTGGGGCGTTAAACCCACACCAGAAACTTCTGGGACAACAGGTCCGACACAAATTTATTACAGGGAATATTTTGCTGATTACCAAATAGCAGAACAATTTGTCCCACCCCCCGACGCGCCCACGCGGGACAGTAGTCAGCTGGTGAGCGCCAGCGGAGCCCATAGCGTCACTATTCTGCAAACTGGCACCCGCCACGGCGGTCTGTGGGATGCCTGGAAGATGAATCCGAATGGGTTTGCTAACTTCAACGACTTTGTGGCGGCCGTGATGGCCGCCAACCCAAGCATCACCAACCCCAACGACGTAAAAGCAGGACAGACAGTCTATCTTCCTGAGCGTCTCCCCGACGGCAGCACCACCTATCACTACCCCAACGGCGGTAGTCAAAACCTCAACCCCATCAACAATAACTGCAACATCGTCACGCCCGACGGCGAGGGCGGCACCATTGTCTACCGTCGCGAAACCGACGGCGATGCCGGTTACAGCGTCACCGAAATCCGCACCAATGCTCAAGGTGAAGCCACCTACACCGTGCGCGGCTACCAAGACACCCTCGACGGCCCGATACGCAACTTCACCGAAACCCAAAACATCGACACCAACAACGACGGCTTGCCGGACCGAATCATTATCGGCGCCGACACCACGGGCGACGGCGTAGCCGACCAGCACATCGACACGGCGGGTGACGATGGTCGCTTATCGATGGCTGACTTACTCGACGCCGATCAACAGTTACAAGAGCTCTACGACGCGGGCGATCTTGACCCGAGCCTTTGGCACGACTACAGCGACTGGAGTGTGCGGCAATTGGTGAGTCCGCCGGTGATTCCCGACATGCCCGCGTTCGACACCCCGCCCGCCCCACCGAGTTTTGATGACTTTGGCGACTTGGGCGGTTACCCGATGAATTGGCCGACGTTTGACCCGATCGGTGCGTTTTACGATAGCCAAAGCAGCGCCTTCGACCAAGCCGCCAGCATTGCCAACCAAACTCCCGTGTTGCTCGACGCCAATTACCGTGCGGTGAGTCGCGGCCCGTTTGCCTTCACCAACCTCGACACCAACTACGACAATCAACTCACCGGCAACGAACTCAATGGCCTTAAAGTCTGGGTCGATGCCAACGAAGACGGTCTAATCAGCACCACCAATGCCAGCGGTGTCGCCAACCCCGCCACCAGTAGCGAAATACAAAGTCTCCGTGCCTGGCTGAGCTCACAACGCCTTACGGCGTTAAGCGCCAGCGACTACGACCGCATGGCGCGCGGTAATAGCCGCTTTGCCGACACCAACACCAGTGCTAGCACCACCAGCAGCAACCCCACCTATCGGCCCACGCCAACGCTGCTCGCACGCCCCACCGACAGTGGCGCCCCGGCACGCAGCAACAGCGTGGCGGCGAGCAACTATCGTTCATTGCGGGATAACGACAACCGTTACACCTATGCTGGCGGTCCAGGACAATTTCTTTGGTACTACATTGACTGGCAGCCCACCCACATCAAAATCAACCAAGGTACGCCCAACAGCCTGATCGGCACCGACAATGCTGATTCAATGGACGCCGCGTATTACCCTACCTATCTGGGTAGCCTTGCGCAGTTTTTCAACCTGGGGGCGCTCACCAATTTTTATGCCGGTGGCGGCGATGACCAGTTCGGCGGCAGCACGCGCGATGACAACATCTGGGGCGGCACTGGCAATGACACGCTGTATGGTTACGCCGGTAACGATAAGATGTACGGCGAAGAGGGCAACGACATTTCGTTAGGCCAGGACGGCAACGACGTGATTGTTGACAACCTTGGCAACAATCAGATGTCGGGTGGCAATGGCAATGACTATCTCGACGCCGGGGTCGGTGATGACCTGCTGCTAGGGGATGCCGGTGACGACACCCTGTTTGGCGGCAGCGGCCAAGACGAGCTCAACGGTGGCGATGGCACCGACACCCTGCAAGGCGAGGCAGATAACGACCGCCTATTTGGCGGCGCCGGTAGCGATACGTTGTGGGGCGGCGCGGGCAATGATGTGATGCTCGGCTTTACCGCGAGCAATGATCCCAAACAAAGCTTGTCGGTTGGCGAAACTGATAACGATGTGATGTTTGGTCAAGACGGCAACGACAATCTGTACGGCGGTCTCGGCAACGACCTTCTGGATGGCGGCACAGGTGACGATCTGATTGCGGGTGACGCTGGAGATGACACCCTCTGGGGTGCCGACGGGAGTGATGCTCTGCTGGGTGACGTGGGCAACGACGTCTTACAAGGTGGGCTTGGCGATGACGAACTACAAGGCGGCGCAGGCAATGATCGTTTGCTCGGCGAAGACGGCGTAGATCGCTTGTTTGGTCAGTCAGGTGATGACATTTTATATGGCGGCTCAGGCGATGACATACTCGTCGGCTTTACTGCCAGCAACGAAGCGCAACAAAGCCTCAACCCCGGCGAATCTGACAACGATGTTTTATACGGCGGCGAGGGCAGCGATTTGCTGCTCGGTCAACTGGGCGATGACGTGTTATTCGGCGAGACTGGTGATGACGAATTGCAAGGCGGTAGCGGCAGCGATGCCCTCTACGGCGGTGCTGGCGTCGATCACCTATTTGGCCAAGTCGGTGATGACGTGCTCTATGGCGGGGAAGGCGACGACATTCTCATGGGCTTTACCGCCAGCAACGAAACCCAGCAACGGCTCAATCTGGGCGAAAGCGACAACGACCAATTGTATGGTGGCGCGGGTAACGACCTGCTGATCGGCGGTCTAGGCGACGATTTTCTGGATGGTGGCGCGGGTGCCGACGACATGCAAGGTGGCGCGGGTAACGATACCTACCTCGTCAACAGCGTCAACGACCAGATTCTCGAACGTGCTGACGAAGGCTACGACAGCGTCATCGCCAGCACCAACTACCTGCTCAATGCCCAAGTCGAACGCCTTGAACTGCTCGAAGGCAGCGCCCTCAACGGCACCGGCAACGCGCAGAACAACACCCTCATCGGCAACAACCAAGCCAACATTCTCGACGGCGTGACCGGCACCGACCTCATGATCGGCCAAGATGGTGACGACATTTATTACGTCGATAACGCTGGCGATCAAACCATCGAACAGGCCGGACAAGGCCACGACCGCGTGCAAAGCAGCATCAGCTGGACCCTGGCCGACAACCTTGAAGACCTCACCTTGCTGGATTTTGCTAAGGCCGAACACGGTCTGGTCGATGGCACAGCGGTGCTGGTGTACGGCTATCCCAAAGCCAATGAGCTGGATTACATGCAAGGCGATGCGGTCGACAATTATTTTGGCACTTGCGCACTCACCAGCATTGCCAACCTCATCACGCAAACCGTGCGCCCCACCAGCGAAGCGCAAATTGTCAACCTCGCGATCAACAACCATTGGGCTCTGACCACCCAAGACACCACCAATCCCTATCAACTGGGTGGCTCGAACTATCTCGGACAACAAGCAATTCTGGATGCTGAAGGGATTCGCAACAAGCTGCTCGCGGGCTACAACGAACAGGCGCTGGCCAACTTGATTCGTGGTGGGCGCGGCGTCATCG
>JAZKFR010000140.1:0-574 GCA_040386295.1 Pseudomonadota bacterium
CAAGTGCTTCAGCGATTGTATTCATGACGCCTAACGTTTGAATTAAGGGGCGCCGGGCAAGGCGGGTAGCCCGAAGAAAAGTCGCTTGATCGGCGTCCCCTTGACTGCTGGGTTAGGCCAAGCGCTGCAAAAACAGAAAGCTGGCAATGTACCGCAAACGCCGACCCAAACAGAAGCCCACGGCTGCGGGGTTTAAATTTGAGACCTGACCCCGGTTGCACGATTCAACCGCGCCGGGTTGCGGAATCCGCACCCGCTGATGCACGCGTGCCAGCAGGTGGGCGCCGACCTTGCGTGTGCAAGACGGGTTCATTCTTAGGCCAAACCGTACCAAACGCCACGCCCTGCGCCATGGCGTGTTAAATGCCCCGCATCGAGCAGCTTTTGCAGATGTTGCTTAGCAGTGCTGCGATTCGCACCCGTCAATTCAACGGCTGACTTGAGTGTGATGCGTCCTCGTTCGCGGGTCAGGTCGAGAATTTTGAGCGACAAATCAGGTAGTGCAGCCAACACGATTTTTTCGTTCTCGACTTTTTTCTCCAGTCGCTTGACCTGTACATAGAGCGAGTGCAAA
>JAZKFR010000140.1:584-7839 GCA_040386295.1 Pseudomonadota bacterium
GATTTGTGTTTGCCGCAAGGCAATGTAATAGCCGCCCTTGTTTTGCTCAATCACGGATTCAAGCGAGCTGTACGGCACATAGGCATAACCTGCCTGCAACAGCAACAACGTTGTAAGGATCCGAGAAAGCCGACCGTTTCCGTCCTCAAACGGGTGAATAGCCAGAAATGTCACGATGAACACCGCAATGGCCAAGAGCGGGTGCAAGGTTCGGCTTTCTTTTTCCATCCGATACCATGCCACGAGGTCAGCCATCATGCGCGGCGTGTCAAACGGAGAGGTGGTCTCAAAAACGACGCCGACAACTTTTCCATCAGTATCACGGGCGACGACTTTGTTCTCGTGCGTCTTGTACTTGCCTCGATGCCCCTCGTCTTTGTCTACATAGGCAAGCAAATCGCGGTGCAATTGCTGGATATGATTTTCATTGAAGGGGATGTACTCCCATGAGGTGAACACCAGTTCCATCACTTTGGCGTAGCCCGCAACCTCTTGTTCGTCGCGTGATTCAAATGAGGTACTGGATAAGCCCATCATGAGCTTTTCAACCTCTCGGTCAGACAGCTTGCTACCTTCTATGCGTGTGGATGAGCCAATGCTTTCGATGATGGCCACGCGCTTGAGTGCATTCAATCGTTCGGGCGAGATCGTGCCAAAGGCACGCCATGCCCCTTTGAACTCGTCAATGGTTGCGATGAGGGACAGGATTTCTGTCGAGATGCGCGGTGGCTGAAAATTGAACATATCCGTAAATATATCCGTTTGTGTCCATTTTTGTCTATTTATGTCCGTTTTCCGTTTTTATATCCACTGATGTCCGTTTCCCACACATTTAATCGTCTTCATCTGTAAAAACGCTTTCCGCCTCGCAGGCTTTAAGGTCTCTACTTTTACACGTTATTAATTTCCGGGGGGATTACCGGTGTGTGTGCTCCGAATGCACCAGACTTACCGCGACTGCGGCCGGTCTCGGCCACCACCATCAGGCAACCGCGGGAGGGGTTGAAAACTAGGCGGTGGGAATGAATTCACCCAAATACAAAATTAAGAAGTGTGAACCCTAGAAGATCGAAATGATTTGAACCACTCTCGTCGCGACAACGCAGGAAGTCGAACACGTGTCTCTTTAGGCACTGCACCATCAAACGGCACCCCATCAAACCAAGTTCTTCTCGACAAGGCCACCATATGCTCAATAAATTTGTTGGGGCCAGCAACTGTTACGCAGGTCGAGTAGTCCCGCAGGATTACAAATGAAAGCTCGTCCTCTTGAGGGAATATTGCTAGTGAAGAAAACGCTCCTGCTTGGAGAAAATCTGCATCTGGAATGCCTTGGCAGTCTTTACTGCTAGAAAATAGTATCTGCCCAAATGCCATAAAGTTAAGTGGGACACAACGAACATCAAGGCTTGCTCTGTAGGCCTTGAATATATCCAAAGTGTCAGCAGCATAAAGTCGTTGAATATTCCGTGCTCTGGAATACCGCATTAAGCTCGACGCAAAAAATCCCATCATGTCGGCATCACTAATGAAGCAGGCTTCCCACCCCTTCGCCTTTATCCAATCACTGTTGAGTGTCCGCACATTCAACAATCCAGTCGTCAACTCTGTATAGCGAGCTGGTGAAAGTTGCAATTTAACCTTTGTTGCGAAACAGCTAGTAGTAACAATGGCAGTTTTTGATTCATCGTTTTTGTCCAAAGCGAATCTCCTGAACTGTTCTTGGCTTAGCGGAAGGACGGTTGTTATCTTGTATTTCAATTGTCGGCGCACCGTCAGAGCTTATAGGACGAACAATTACAGCCGTTCCATCGGGTAAGACACCTCGTCGTATGTCTCCGCTTACGGTTGTGCCAACGATTTTTACCTCTGAGAGGGGCATGGCATCAAAAACTCTATTTGCAAAGCTTCGGGGTCAGGTCTTAAATTTATAGTGGATTCACATTCAAGACCTGAGCCCGCTTATGTGCGTTGATTTTGAACTTGGGGCATGCAGCATGCGCCTGCGTACGAGCTCAACAAGAACTTCGTGTGTCGGCGTCAGGCCGGAAACGTTGATTGCTTGTACAGAATTTGAGCCGCGCCTCCGCACCATTAGGAAAATGAATGGGGAGCGCCCCGCAAAATTTAGTTTGGCTGATTCAAGTTGCAGCCAAGGGAGATGGAGCGAGCCAAAAAATCCTCGGTAAAACAAGGCCTCACTGGTGCAGCGAATACGTCCGCTGGGCGCAACCATAAACCAAGCCGAATACAAAGCCATCGTAAGCCCTCCAATGCTGAATACGGCAGAGCCAGCCAGAACCAGTATTTCCGGGCGGGAAGGACCAGGCAAAATGAACGGCAGCCCGAAAAGCACTGCGCAGACTAAGCCCATTGTCGCCATCACAAGGTGCCCAAAGCGGCCGTACAACGAAGTTCGAAACAGCACGTCGTTCATAAGCTCTAACATAAATCCAGCCCCACATCCGACGCAAAAAAACCGTCAACCGTGACGCCTAAAACCACAAAACAAAAGAAATCTGTTTAATCACCAGCCCTACTTGAGCAATTTAGCACCGCATCAGAATGCTAAAAATCGATCAACGCGCAGCAGCAACCCACCGCGCGTTCCGCCCAAAAATCAATCCGCCTGCTTCCGCAAAAACGCCGGAATGTCGTAGCGATCGACACCGCTATTGGCCAGAGCTTCGACGGTGACGTTGCGGCCTTTACGGATCACGGCAGGAACAGCGTCTAGCTGGCCGTAGTCGATCTGTGCATTGCTGCTTGACGCGTAGCCACCGTCGGTGCCGGTCGCTTGCGCGAGCGGGCTGTTGATCACTTCAAAGCTCTGCCGTTTGGCGGCAGCTTGACCCAAGCCGGTGGCGACTACCGTGACGCGAATATCTTCGCCCATGGTTTCGTCGTACACCGCACCGAAGATGATGTGCGCGTCTTCAGCAGCAAAAGCGCGCACGGTGTTCATCACTTCATTGACCTCTTTCATTTTGAGGCCACGTGTTGAGGTGATGTTGACGAGTACGCCTTTCGCGCCCGAGAGGTTGATGCCTTCGAGCAGGGGCGAGGCCACGGCTTGTTCGGCGGCGATTCTTGCGCGGTCGGCGCCGCTGGCGTTGGCTGAACCCATCATCGCCATACCCATTTCGCCCATAACGGTGCGCACGTCTTCAAAGTCTACGTTGACCAAACCGGGGAAGTTGATGATCTCGGCGATGCCGCCGACGGCGTTGCGCAGCACGTTATCCGCCGCTTTGAAGGCATCGTCCATAGAAACGTCGTCGCCTAATACTTCCATCAGCTTGTCGTTGAGAATCACGATCAGCGAATCCACGTGTTTTTGCAGCTCGGCGATGCCCGCTTCGGCGATTTTGAGGCGCTTACCTTCAAAACCAAAAGGCTTGGTCACCACCGCCACGGTGAGAATGCCGAGTTCGCGCGCCACCTGCGCGACAATCGGCGCGGCGCCCGTACCGGTGCCGCCGCCCATGCCGGCTGTGATGAACACCATGTGCGCCCCTTTGAGCGCTTCGGCGATTTGCTCGCGTTCTTCAAGCGCGGCGGAACGACCGGCTTCTGGCTTAGCGCCCGCGCCTAGACCCGATTTGCCCAGGCGCAGTCTTTGTTCGGCGCCGCTGCGTTTGAGCGCCTGCGCGTCGGTGTTGGCGGCGACGAACTCAACGCCATTGACCCCTTCACGAATCATATGATCGACGGCGTTACCCCCGGCGCCACCAACCCCAATCACCTTGATGATGGTACCCACTGCCTCTGCCTCGGGGGTGGTTTCTGCTTTGTCGATAATTTCAAACATGACGGTCTCCTCGTAAAAAATGAAAAAGTAAATAAAGTCGATGTGCTCACGCGCTTTGCTGCATTTGCTGCATTTGCTAAAAATTCTTCTCAAACCAGGCGCCCATGCGCCCGAGAATTTGTTTGAAGTCTCTGGTTTCACGTACTTTCAAGCCGCGTTTGCGCTGCGTTTGCGCTTCGAGCAGCAAACCGCAGGCGGTGGCAAAACGTGGGTTTTGCACAACGCTGGCGAGTGCGCCCTGGTATTTGGGCACGCCAAGGCGAACGGGCATATGGAAAATTTCTTCGCCTAGCTCAATCATTCCCGGCATCACCGAAGCGCCGCCGGTGAGCACGATTCCTGAAGACAGCACTTCTTCAAAACCAGAGCGACGCAGCTCGGCTTGAATGAGCTCGAACAACTCTTCAACACGCGGCTGAATCACGTCGGCCAGGGCGCGGCGCGAAAGCTTGCGCGAAGGCCTGTCGTCAACCCCGGCGACATCGAGCACGTCTTCGGGGTCGGCTAGTTGCGAGAGGGCGCAGCCGTATTTGCGTTTGATGTCTTCGGCTTCGCGCGTGGGTGTACGCAAAGCCATGGCGATGTCGTTGGTGATTTGGTCGCCGGCGATCGGGATCACTGAGGTGTGGCGAATCGCGCCTTGCGTCCACACGGCTAGATCGGTGGTGCCTCCGCCGATGTCGATCAAACAAATTCCCAGGTCTTTTTCGTCTTCGGACAGCACAGCGTAGCTAGAGGCTAGTGGTTGCAAGACCAGGTCGTTCACCTCAAGGCCGCAACGGCGGATACATTTGACGATGTTTTGCGCAGCAGAAACCGCGCCGGTGACGATGTGTACTTTGACTTCGAGACGAAAACCACTCATGCCAATCGGCTCGCGGATGCCGTCTTGATCGTCGATGATGAATTCTTGCGTCAGGATGTGCAGGATCTCTTGGTCTGCCGGAATCGGCATGGCGCGCGCTGTTTCGATCACGCGCTCAACGTCGGTCGGCGTCACTTCTTTGTCTTTGATCGCGACCATGCCGTTCGAGTTAAAGCTCTTGATGTGGCTGCCGGCGATCCCGGTGTAAACGTGTTTGACTCGGCAATCCGCCATCAGTTCGACTTCTTGCAAAACACGCGAAATGGTGGCAACCGTCTCTTCGATGTTCACCACCACGCCTTTTTTCAGACCTTTTGACTCCTGCGAGCCCATGCCGATCACGTTGAGCCGCCCTTCAGGCGTGATCTCAGCGACCAGGGCAACAATTTTTGAGGTGCCAATGTCGAGTCCGACAATCAGGTCTTTGCTATCTCTACTCATCTTTTTTCCTTACTGCTTGTTTTGTCCGTGCTGAGTTTTGCCCGCACTGCTGCCTGCAAAGCGCAAGGCGAAACCATTCGGATAGCGCATATCGACGGCACTCGGTAAAGCGCGATGCGCGCTGAGCAAATAGCGTGTTAGCGCCGGGTAGTTTTTGGCAAAACGCGTGACACGCAGGCTGATCGGCACTTTGTTTTGCTCGCGTCCAAGCTCGAGGTGCAACACGGTATTGTCCGGCTGGTGTTTTACTTTGAGCTGCCAGGCTAGGCGCGGCGACAGGTTCACCGCTTCGGTTTGATAGCCAATCGGCGCCAGATACGCTGAGAATTCTTGGTAGCGCAAAAGCATTTCGGCAGCACGCCCGTTCGGGCCGTTGAGCGTCGGTAGCGAGGCCTGCTCGGCATCGCCCGAAGGCACGGTAAACACCTCGCCAAAACGGTTGACTCTTTGCTTGTGCTCTTCGCCCCAATAGGCCACGGCCTGCTGCTCTTCGAGGCGAATCTCGATGCGCCCTGGCCAGTGTCGGCGCACTTCGGCACGCCGTACCCAGGGAAGTTGTTCCAGGGATTGACGCAGCGGATCGAGCTTGACGTTGAAAAAATTGTCGTGCAACAGACTGCCCAAAGCCCGCTCTAAATCGCTGCGCTGCACCGCTTGTAACTCGTTGAGCAGCACCACCTCGCGCAGCGGAAAAAGCGGTAGCCGGGTGACCCAAACCGCGAGCGTGACGAGCATCACCGCAGCGGTACTCAGTACGAGCAGATCGGCTAGCGCGGTCATCAGTTGAGGTTTGTGCCACATGCTTAAGTTCCATTGTGTTCATCTGTCCGCTTAGCCCAGGCTGGCCAGAGCGAGAATGCGGACAACCAATTCGTCGTAAGAAATCCCCGCCGCTTGCGCCGCCATCGGCACCAAGGAGTGGTCGGTCATGCCGGGCACGGTGTTGACTTCAAGTAGGTAGGCGGCAGCGCCGGCGCTGGCGTGATCGAGCAAAAAATCGACACGACCCCAACCGCGCCCACCAATCAGGTGAAAAGCGTGCAGCGCTTGTGCGCGCAAAGCCGCCTCGCGTTCTGGCGATAAACCACAGGGACATAGATAGCGCGTGTCGTTACGCAGATATTTGGCGTCGTAGTCGTAGAACTCGTTCGCCACTTCGATTTTGATCACAGGCAAGCTTTGATTGCCCAAAATGGCGACTGTGTATTCGCCACCGAGCACGGCTTGTTCAGCCAGCACCATGGGGTCGTATTGCGCGGCAGCGTGATACGCCGTGGGCAGCTCACTCGCTTGCTTAACTTTAGTGATGCCGATCGATGAACCTTCGCGCGCCGGTTTGACAAACAAGGGCAGGCCAAGCGTGTGCGCCAGCGCGTCGAAGTCAGTCTCTGCGCTCAACAGCGCGTAAGCCGGAATGGGCAAACCCGCACTGTGCCAAAGCAGCTTAGTCCGCCATTTATCCATGCCGAGCGCCGAGGCCATCACCCCGCTGCCGGTGTACGGAATGCCCATCAATTCGAGCGCACCTTGAATCGTGCCGTCTTCGCCGTAGCGCCCGTGCAGCATGATAAAAGCGCGGTCAAAGGCAGATAGGTCGCTGAGCTGGCGTTCGGCTGGGTCGAAGGCGTGTGCGTCAATGCCTTGGCGGAGCAAGGCGGCGAGCACGCGCGCGCCGCCGAGCAAGGAAATGCCGCGTTCAACCGAGCGCCCGCCAAAGAGGACGGCGACTTTGCCGAAAGATTTTGCATCGGCAGAGAAAGGCAGAATTGAGTCAGTCGTTTTCATCATGTTTTGTCTATCGCTGAAGACGCCAGCAGCGTCGCAGGTAAGGCGCTAATCGAACCGGCGCCCATGGTGAGCACCAGGTCGTGCTCACGCACGTGGTCGTGCACGGCCTGCGCGAGGTCGGCCATGTCTTCAATAAAAATCGGTTCAATTTTTCCACTGACGCGCAGTGCACGTGCCAGCGCACGCCCGTCGGCAGCGACGATGGCGCTCTCCCCGGCGGCATAAACCTCCGTCAGCAGCAACACATCAACGCTACTCAGTACGCTGACAAAATCGTCGAAACAATCACGTGTGCGGGTGTAGCGGTGTGGCTGAAAAACCAGGACTAAACGGCGATCAGGAAAAGCGCC
>JAZKFR010000141.1:0-6335 GCA_040386295.1 Pseudomonadota bacterium
CCCCGCCAGCGCTTGCCGCACAATACACAAACAGCCGACGGCATAGAATTTGGCGATAGTCCCATTACTCCGAGCACTTCCGCCTCACTGAGCGTGATACAAAATTCTTGCGCAAGCTTGTTGAGCCAGCGGCACGGCAAGCCAGAAAAACCATCCTGCCTGACGATGGGCGCTGCGCCCGCGTTAGCCCCACGCAGAGGATAGCTAAAACAGTTGCGCCGACCAGCGCGCCACAGGTGTGTGGGGTCTATGGCAATCTGGATGTCTAGATCGGTGCCTAGGTCGACGTCAAGATAATTGACAGCAAGCGATTAGCCGCTACAATGCCCCCCTCTTTAAGTTACTTGCACGGGTTTAGCCATGCAGAGAACCATCCTCAAATCGAAAATACACCGCGCGACGACCACGCATGCAGAGCTGCATTACGAGGGCTCGTGCGCGATTGATCAAAATTTACTCGACGCCGCGAACATTCGTGAATACGAGCAAATTGAGATTTGGAACGTCAATAACGGTGAGCGTTTGACGACTTACGCTTTGTCCGCAGAGCGTGGCTCGGGCATTATTTCGGTTAACGGCTCTGCTGCCCGCCGCGCTGCACCGGGTGATTTGCTGATCATCGCCAGCTTTGCCGTTTATAACGAAGTCGAGCTGGCGCAACATAAGCCAGAGTTAATTTACGTAGACGCGCAAAATCGCATCATCCGCCGAGGCCACGTCATTCCGACGCAAGTCGCGGCTTGATTAAGTAATGACTCGTTTGGATTTGTGCGCCTTCTTGCACGACCGAAGCACGATCAATTTTGTGCGTAGGAACCCAAAAACAGCCTTGTTGTTCCAGGCTGTTTTTTTGCATTCAGCGTACAGATACCTTCTCTAGTTCTGCTCAGTGCGTTTCCAGCGCAAACATTACCTCAGCCTCCACTTACGTCGATTGTTCTGATCGCCCCATTTCTCGCCGCCGTTGCGAAAGTAAAGCCATGAAAATGAGGCCATGAAACTAAGCCAGCGGATAGAATTTTTCTCTCGTTTGCGCGCGCTAAACCCGCAGCCGACGACTGAGCTTGTTTACGCCAGCCCATTCCAACTGCTGATTGCGGTAATTTTGTCGGCTCAAGCCACCGATAAGAGCGTCAATTTGGCGACGCGCACCTTGTTTGCTGACGCGCCAACGCCAGAAGCGATGCATGCTCTGGGTGAGGCAGGTTTGGCCACCTACATTCGGCATATTGGCTTGTATCCAAGCAAAGCCAAAAACGTCATCGCTACCTGCGGTTTATTGCTGGCTCAGCACGCGGGCGAAGTGCCCAGAACTCGGGCAGAACTTGAAGCCTTGCCCGGTGTTGGGCGTAAAACAGCGAATGTGGTACTCAATACCGCCTTTGGCGAAGCGACGATTGCGGTCGATACGCATATTTTTCGTGTGGCCAACCGGACTGGCTTAGCGCCCGGAAAAACCCCGCTTGCCGTCGAGCTCAAACTGCTAAAATCCGTGCCCGCGTTGTTTCAACAAGACGCGCACCATTGGCTGATTTTGCATGGTCGTTACGTGTGCAAAGCGCGTAAACCAGCGTGTGCTGATTGTGTGGTGCGGGATCTGTGCGCTTATCCAGCTAAATCTAATACCGGCGCTGAGCCGCAGTAAAGCTTTTGCTTCGACGCAAAAACACCAAAATCAACACACCAAAACAAGGAACCGATATGGGCAAATATCTTCTTTTGCTCGCCCTCGCTGTCTGGGGATTGTGGCTGTGGCGCAAGTCTGGGCGCGCTGCGACAGATCGTCTCAAACCGCCGGAGCAACGTCCGTCAGAACGTATGCTCAGCTGTCGGCATTGCGGCGTGCACCAGCCAGAAAGCGAAGGTCTATGGGTTGGCAGCCATTACTACTGTTGTAGCGCCCATCAAACCCTTGCTGAGTCGGCGAATAGAGCTAATCCAACCAACTCAACCAACTCAACTAGCTCAAACAACTCAAACAACTCAGCAGATTGACTGGGTGAATTGCTGTTTGGCCGACAGCGTTTACGTGCCTGGTTCCCTCGGAATGCACGCTGATCGATACCACCGATACCGACAAATTCCACCGCCTGCCACTCAATCTCTGCGCAGCAGGCGTACCTGAGCAGTCAAGGGGAAAAACCCATGCTTGAACAAAGCACTTTAAGCGCGCAAGAAAAGTCAGAAACGCATTGGCAATCGCTACGCTATTTCAATCTGTACCGCTTGGCGATTGCTTGTTTACTGATTTTTTCCTTAGTACTTTACCCCTCGCCGTTTTCGGTTTTAGGCGCCAATCAAGGTGCTATCAGTATTGCGCTGACGAATCTTTATTTGGCTGCTGTGCTTTGTGCTCTGGCCGTTGTTTACCGTTATCGCCAAGGCTTTAACTGGCAACTGAGCCTGCAAGTATTTACCGATATTTTGGTCATGACGCTGTTGATGCACCACGGCGGCGGCGTGCACAGCGGGGTTGGTATTCTTTTGTTGGTGACTTTGGCTGGCGCGGGTTTGGTCGGCGAAGGGCGGTTGGCACTGCTCTACGCCGCCTCGGCGACGCTCGCGCTGTTGCTTGAGCAATCCTATCGCGCCTTGCATTATGACTTTGACGCGAGCGATTTTATTCAAGCAGGTTTGTTGAGCAGCGGCTTTTTTGCCGTGGCGATTTTGGCGCGTTTGCTCGCGCGCCGGGTCATTGCTAACGAGCTATTAGCGCATCAACGTGGCCTCGCTTTGCGCAATCAAGTTTTGATCAGCCAATGCATTATTGAGGAGATGCAGGACGGCGTCTTGGTGCTCAATCAAAGTGGGCAAATCAAGCAAAGTAATCCGCGCGCAGCGACTTTACTTAGTTTGCATAACCTGGCCTCGCCTGGTGTGGCGCATCAACACATCGTTTTTCCCGAGTTGGCGGCGCATTTTGCTGCGTGGCAGGCGGCGCCGAGCATGGATCCCGTTCTGATTCAAGCGCCAAGCGGTAATGCACAACTCAGTGCGCGCTTTGTTTTAACGCATAGTGCGCAGCACGATGTACTGGTCTTTCTTGAAGATACGACGCGTCTGCAAGAAAAAGCGCAGCAAATCAAGCTTGCCGCGCTGGGGCGGCTGACCGCGAATATCGCCCACGAGATTCGTAATCCCTTATCGGCTATTCAACATGCTAGCGAGTTGCTTAAAGAAGAACGGCGCGGCGATACGCAGCTGCGACTGTTGCGCATCGTGCTTGATAACACCCACCGCTTAGAGCGTATCGTCACCGATGTTTTGGAATTAGGGCGGCGTGATCGCGCTTACCCAGAATGGATAGAGCTCAATACTTGGTTGCCCTTGTTCGTTGAAGAGTTCGTGAGCAAAGAAAAAATCGATGCTGCGATGATTCAGCTCAAACAATCGAGCCGATTGACGCTGTACTTTGATCGCGCGCATTTGCATCAAATTCTCTGGAATTTGCTCAATAACGCCCTGCGTTACGCCCAAGGTCACGTTGGCAGCATTCGGCTTCTAGTCGAAGAGAGCGCGCGCCCGGACTATCTTAATCTCAGCGTCACTGACGACGGTTGCGGCATCAGTGACGCGCAATGCGAGCATATTTTTGAGCCTTTTTTTACCACGCATAGTCGAGGCACGGGCCTGGGCTTGTATATTGCGCGAGCCCTAGCGGAGGCCAACGGCGCCAGCCTAAGCCTCCAAAAATCGTCGTCAGGCGCTCATTTTTGTATGAGCGGAAAGGCAAGATCATGTCCGTAGAGAAACAGGAACGGCGTCCGCGCCGCGTGTCGGCAACGTCTTCTACTGGTTCGTCCAGGCTGGAGCAGCGTGTGTTGATCGTCGACGATGAGGCGGACATTCGCGAACTGCTCGATTTGACCCTGATGCGCATGGGTCTGGCGGTGGATTGTGCGGCGACGCTTGCTGAAGCGCGTGCCTATTTAGAACGCACCGCTTACACCCTGTGCCTAACCGATATGCGTCTGCCCGATGGGGATGGATTGGAGATTGTGCGCTTGATTAGCGAACGCTACGCACAGACGCCTGTGGCCGTCATTACTGCTTTTGGCAGCGCTGAGAACGCGGTCGCTGCGCTGAAAATTGGTGCGTTTGATTACTTGGCTAAACCGCTCGCGCTGGATCAATTACGCTCGCTCATCAAATCGGCGCTGACCTTGCCGCAAACGCAGGAGCAGAGCGCGCAGAACGATAGGCTTGAGCAAGACAACCCGCTCGCCTTCGGACAATTGATCGGCGAGTCGGCGGCGATTGTTCAGGTGCGTGAAATGATCGACAAGGTGGCGCGCAGTCAAGCGCCGGTCTATATTTCTGGCGAATCAGGTAGCGGCAAAGAATTGGCAGCACGCTTGATCCATCGGCAGAGCGCGCGCCATGCTGCGCCGTTTGTTCCGGTTAATTGCGGTGCGATTCCCGAGAATTTGATGGAAAGTGAATTTTTTGGTTATCGCAAAGGTGCGTTTACGGGGGCGGACAGCGACCATGATGGGTTCTTTCACAGTGCTCAAGGCGGCACCTTGTTTCTCGACGAAATTGCCGATTTGCCTCTGCCCATGCAAGTGAAACTGTTGCGCGCGATTCAGGAAAAGAAAGTGCGCAGACTCGGTAATGCGCAGGAAGAAGCGGTGGATGTGCGCATCATTTCAGCGACGCACCGTAAGCTCAAAGAGTGCGTCGATGCGGGTTTATTCCGCCAGGATCTCTACTACCGAGTTAACGTCATCGAACTCAAAATGCCCCCCCTGCGTGAACGCCAAGAAGATGTGCCGAGGCTGGCTGAGGCTGCGCTTGCCCGCGCCAGCCAGGCGAATAGCCTGCCCGCGCCAGCGCTGAGCAGCGAGGCCGTGACGGCGCTGACGCGCTACCGTTTTCCCGGCAATGTGCGCGAGCTGGAGAATATTTTGGAACGGGCTAGCGCGCTTTGTCTCAACAACACGATTCGACTCGACGATTTGCAGCTGACACCAGAGCAGACGGGGGATGAGGCGGTGAACACCCAGAGCGAGACCTTGGACGATTATTTGAATCGACTCGAAAAGCAAGCGATTCTAGAGGCGCTGGGCAAAACCAACGCCAACCGTACTGCTGCTGCCCGCCTGCTCGGCGTCAGTTTTCGTTCCTTACGTTACCGCATTGAACGCTTAGCCATCGATGCTTGAGTCCACGCCGAGCGAACACCTTGCTGCGCCTGACCTGGGCTGGCTAGACGGCGTGCGGCGCATTGTTTCGCCGAATTGCGATGCGCGTCCGCCCGCCACTGCGGTGTCGTTGTTGGTCATTCACGCGATCAGCTTGCCGCCGCAGCAGTTTGGCAGCGACGACATTATTCGCTTATTCACCAATACACTCGATCCGCAGACGCACCCTTACTTCGCAACGATTGCTACGCTTAAAGTGTCGGCACATTTTTTGATTCGGCGCGACGGCGAGCTGATTCAATTTGTCTCTTGTCAGCAGCGCGCTTGGCACGCTGGCGTGTCGCACTGGGCAGGGCAGGCGCGTTGCAATGATTTTTCAATCGGTGTTGAACTCGAAGGGTGCGACGAGCACGCTTTTAGCCATGCGCAGTACGCAGCGCTGAGCGACTTGGTGCCGCGTTTATGCGCGCATTACCCGATCAGAACGGTGGTCGGCCATAGCGACATTGCACCCGGGCGCAAAACAGATCCGGGGCCTTGCTTTGACTGGCCGCGCGTGCGTGCAATGCTGGCGCCGGAGATCGAAACCGCCGGTGTCGCCAAATAAAGCTGATGCCCGTTTCGCTGTGGTCGATATTCTGTTCGTTGCCAGCGTTTTGCGCCAAACTCGCGGAGCGCGAATGCAGCCTTGCTGGTTTGTGTTGTAGGCGCAGTCATCATACGAATTTTGCTATCCATAACCCATAAGGTGCCCTATGAGTACTCCACGCGATCTAAAAAATACGGGCTTAAAAGCGACTGTGCCGCGCTTAAAAATCCTCGCCTTATTTGAAAAAAGCACGGTTCGCCATCTCACCGCCGAAGACGTTTATCGCGCGCTCTTAAGCGAGCAGGTCGATATCGGTTTGGCCACGGTGTACCGCGTCCTGGCGCAGTTTGAGCAAGCTGGATTATTAGACCGCCATTATTTTGAATCAGGTAAAGCGGTTTTTGAGATCAGTGCACGCGAGCACCATGATCATCTGGTCTGCGTCAACTGCGGGCGTGTTGAAGAGTTTTACGACGCCGAGATCGAGCGACGCCAAACCAATATCGCCCAAGCGCGCGGCTTCGCCATCCAAGAGCACGCACTTTATCTGTACGCCGAGTGCACCAAAACAGACTGTCAATATCGAGAGTCAGCCAAAAAAG
>JAZKFR010000141.1:6345-8058 GCA_040386295.1 Pseudomonadota bacterium
AGTCGATAGCAACGAACACAACAGGGCTTAAGCCTATGCGTACTGCGTCATTGGCAAGTTTGCATCAGCATCTACCACTTGACCCCGCGCAGCCGGCAGTGAGCGTGTGTAGGCACGCGCGTGTATACACTGCGCCGGGAACGCTTAGTGCTGAGCGGACAACAGATTTAGAGGTGGCGATGCAAGGCCACGATTTGGCCGCTGCCAGATGGGTGTTAGAGCATGTTTCTTATTTGAATTCCGGCGTTGTGGCCGCGTTGCTTGAATACTCTTACCAACACACGCCTAATTTCACAGCAGAGCAAGAGCCGTGTTTTCAACGCGAAAACGCACGCGCTATTCGCGCCTTGATTGTCAGCAAATGGCCGATTGAATTAGAGCTTGCTGAGTCCAGCAATACGCTACCCCCGTGGTTTTCGCCAGCGCTGCAAAACGACGCCTGGCTGGCGAGGGATCGCTATTTATTTGAGCTGTTCGGTATCGAATTCGCTGCCCCTAAGCTGAGCCCAGTGCTCTGGGCGCTGAATCAGTTGCTGAGCGTAGAAGATTTGCTTGATACGTTCATAAAGCCCCCTTTTCAGTGCGTGCACCTCGATTGTTCTGATTTGAAGTGCACCGCCGAGGAATTAGGCGATTGGCTGAGTCAGTTGCCGACGTGGCTAAAACATCGCATTGTCGAGCTTAGTTTCGGGGTTCTACCCGCCGATCCGGGGCAGTGCTTAATCGACTGCCGTAGAGTACGGCTGTTGAACATGTTGTCTTCGCCAGCCGATTTTGCTGCTGGCGAGCGCTTCTTAGCGCAACTACCCCCGATTTTGCACGCGCACATGCTCACCCTAGCCTTGCCTGATGCTTGGTTTGCGCCAGAAGAGCACGCTGCTGCAGCTGTGGCGCCTATGGTTGAAGTGAGCTGCTTCAGGGGTCTGCGCTTGATCAAAACAAATCCTGAGATTTACTTGCGCTTAAACAGGCCATCCAACTTAAATAGTGCGGTTGTGCTCGGTCTTATGGATGATATGAGCTGGTCTGATCAGGCCGATGAGTCTGATGAGTCTGCTGCATCGACAGGATCGGTAGCTTAGCCGAACGAAATAGAGGCTAGAAACAGAGGCTAGAAACAGAGGCTAGAAACAGAGGCTAGGCGGCGCTAGAAATCCGGCTCGGCTGATTCCATGCTTTTTTCTGTACGCCTCGTTTGTGCGGGGATGCGCTCGCTCGGTGCTTTCTTCCGCTGCGCTGCGAGTACCTGTTTTGTTGCGAATGGATGCAGCCGCCGGCGCGCTAAAGCATAGAACACAGCTCCTCACGGCTAGGAACATAGTTCGCGGCTAATTCATAAGCGCCTGCGATGCCGGGGTGCGCGTCCTCTGGCGTGGGCTGATTCGTGTTCAAGTTGGGTAACGCCACCTGCTCAAAGTGCTTGAACGTTTGCGCAGAGGAGAGTAGGGGAAACAGATAAGGCCTTATTTCCGCTTCTGTCTGTGGTGGCTTCTGATTTAGACAAACAAAATGAATCGCACGCAGAGAATGCAAAGCATTCGATGATGACTGGCTGTGCGCCTTGTTCTCTAAAGGTAGGCCAGAGAGAAAATTGAGCAGAATCGAGTAGAAATAATATTCGGGTAACTGCGTACCCAGACGCTGCAGCACTTCCTGGCGCGCCGCTGCGTTTTCTAGGTGAAACAAAAGGGGGAGATACACGCCTAAAACGTA